>NZ_JBITJK010000010.1:0-215830 GCF_044459945.1 Streptomyces sp. NPDC050164 | reverse complement strand
TCCTCCGCCTTGCAGAGGCACGCACCAGACCCCGCTCGCCGGCACCGAGCAGAACAGTCGCTTCCCTGCGACCTGATCCAAACGACAGACCCTAGCGTGGCCCCATGACCGCACACCCGAAGCAGACACCGGCCGCGGGGGCCGTCACCGCCTTCGCCGAACTCCACCACGCCGACGAGCCCCTCCTGCTGCCCAACGCCTGGGACTGCGCGTCCGCCCGGGCCCTCGCCGGGCAGGGCTTCCGGGCGATCGCGACGACGAGCCTGGGCGTCGCCGCGGCCGCGGGACTGCCCGACGGCGAGGCGGCGACCCGGGAGGAGACGCTCCGGCTGGCCTGCGCCCTCGGCTCGGAGCCGTTCCTGGTGTCCGTCGACGCCGAGGGCGGCTTCAGCGACGACCCGGACGAGGTGGCGGAGTTCGCGCGCGAGCTGCACGCCGTGGGAGTCGTCGGCATCAACCTGGAGGACGGACTCGGGCCCGCCGACCGGCACGCGGCGAAGATCGCCGCGGTCAAGGAGGCTGTCCCCGGCCTCTTCGTCAACGCCCGCACCGACACCCACTGGCTCGGCGACGGCGACGCCACGGACACGCTCGCCCGGCTCGACGCCTACCAACAGGCGGGCGCGGACGGCGTGTTCGTCCCCGGCCTCACCGACCTGCGGCAGATCGCCACCCTGGTGCGCCACGTCCACGCCCCCCTCAACGTCCTCTATTCGCCGGGTGGCCCCTCCGTCCCCCACCTCGCCGATGTCGGCGTACGCCGGATCAGTCTCGGCTCGCTGCTGTACCGGCGGGCGCTGGGCGCGGCCCTGGAGGCGGTGGCGGAGATCCGGGCCGGCCGAACGCCGGCGGGGCCGACACCGTCGTACCAGGAAGTGGCCCGTCAGGTCGCTCCGTAGGTTGTTCCGTAGGTTGTTCCGCAGGTCGCTCAGTCAGGCGTCGAGCGCGGCGACCAGCAGCGACACGGCAGCGAGGTCCGGCAGGCCGCGCAGGCACGCGACGACCTGGTCGCCCGCGAACGCGCGCTGCGCGGCGGTCACGGCGGGATCGACGGCCGTCTCCGCCTGCACATGGATGTAGTTCAGGTCCGTGGCGAAGAGCATCGAGAACGACTCCGGGCCCGTGACCACGGCCCGGCCCCCGGCATCCCGGTAGGCCCGGGCCAGGCGTCGGGCGGACGCGATGCCCACCTCGTTGCGGCCCGACCACACGTAGACGGCCCGCGCGAACTCCCGTTCCGCCGAGATCGGCCCGGCGTTGTCCCAGTCGAGCAGGACCGGCCCGTCCGGGCCGACCAGGACGTTCTGGGGCTGGAGGTCGAGGTGCGAGGTCACGAGTTCGCCGGGGGCCGACGGTGTCACCCAGTGCGCCAGCCGGGGCGCTGACGTGGCGATGAACCGGCCCAGTTCGTCCGCCCACGGCAGGCCGGCGTCCCGCACCTTCTTGAGGACGTCCTCCCAGTCGGCGTCGTCAGGGCACCGCTCGTACCAGTCGCTGGGCGTCTCGACGGCGCCCTCACCGGCCTGGTGCAGCAGCGCCATGGTCCGGCCGAACCAGTCCAGGATGTCGGGGTCCGACGCGTCCGCCCGGGTGCCGTCGACCCAGTCGTACAGCTTCACCCAGGACCCGGCCGGGGAACCGAGCCGGGAGACGTGCGCGCCCTGCCCGTCGGGGTGGAGACGGGGCGAGGCGATGCCCAGGTCCGCGGCAAAGTCCCGGAGCGCGGCCTCGCGGCGGACCTGCGCTTCGTCGCAGCCGAAGAGGAGCTCCTTCACGGCCCACGAGGACCCGTTTCCGGTGAGTTTCCAGATCTGGCCCAGCGCGCCCCGGGTGACCGGTGTCATGGTCCAGGGCCCGGCGCCGAGTGCGTAGCTCCGCGCTATGGAGTCGGCTGTGTCACGCATCGGTCGTCCTCTGTTCGCGGGGCCAGTTCTGAAGAAGTACGTGCAGGGCGTCGATCGCCCTGTCCCAGGACGCCTGTACGTCACGGGGGGCGCCGAAGGCGCCGGTGGACTCCAGGGCGCAGTAGCCGTGGAAGGTGCTGCGCAGCAGGCGTACGGCGTCGGTGAGGTCGGGTTCCTCCAGGCCGTAGGCGCGGAGCATGCCGTAGGTGACGTCGGCCGTGCGGCGCATCGCGGGGGAGTCCGCGACCAGGTCCTGATCGATCGGGAGCTGGGTCGCCGCGTACCGGCCGGGGTGTTCCAGGGCGTAGGCCCGGTAGGCGCCGGCGAAGGCACCGAGCGTGTCCCGGCCGGCCTCCCGCCCCTCGACCGCCGCCGCGATCCGGTCGATCATCTCGCCGCCCGCGAGGAGGGCCATCCGGGTGCGCAGGTCCTTCAGGTTCCGCACGTGGGTGTACAGGCTCGCGTCCTTCACCCCGAAGCGGCGGGCCAGGGCGGAGAGGGTGACGTGCTCCAGGCCGGCCTCGTCGGCGAGGTCGGCCGCGGCGGCGACGAGGCGGTCGGGGGTGAGGCCGGCTCTGGGCATGAGGGAAGAGCGTAGTACGGGATCAGCGGATCGGCGCGTACACCACTCCCAGCTTGTCGATCTCACCGCCCGCGCGGCCCGTGAAGCCGACGATCTGCCAACCGGAGGGGGCCGTGAAGGTCTTCGCGTCGGACGTGGCCGTGCCGGCGGACAGGGTGCGGTTCTTGTCCGTCGTGAAGGACGCCGAGAAGATCCGGGTGCGGCCGTCCTTCTGGCCCTGCGTCAGCTTCACCGAGGTCAGGTGCTCACCGGAGGCCAGCGTCAGCGAGGTCGCCGTGCCGCCCGTGCCGCCGTGGGTGAGGGCCGTACCGCCGTCGTGGGTCAGGGAGACAGCGTCCAGTCGGGTGGCGCCGCGCAGGGTGAGGGTGCGGGGAGCGGGGTTGGCCGGCAGGTCGTCCGCGTCGTTGAAGGCGGTGCCGTGCGGGCCGCCGAAGAAGTCGCTGGCCCGCAGGGACGAGTTGAGCGTGTAGGAGAAGTCGACCGCGTGCGGGAAGTGGTCGGACAGGTGCTTGCCGTCGGAGCGGAGGAAGGCTTTCCAGTCGTTGGCGTAGCGGGTCGTGGTCAGGGTCAGCAGCTTGCTGCCCCGGTAGAGGACCTTGTCCACGACCTCGCAGTCGTTCGTCGGCGCCGCTTCGTCACAGACCAGCGCGTCGCCGCCCTGGGCCGGGGGAGTACCGCCCTTCACCAGCTTCACCCACGCGTCCGTCAGGCCGTTCTCGGACAGCAGGGTGCGGATGTTGTCGCCGGTGCGGGTGTACCGCGTGTTCGTGTCCCCCATGACGATCACCGCGTTGCCCGCGGAGTTCGCCTGGATGAAGTCCGAGAGCTGCTCGACGTTGGCCCGGCGGGCGGCCAGCGCGTCGTCGGTCGCGTCCGCGTTGGTGTGGACGTTGTACAGGTCGACGAAGACGCCCTCCGCTAGCCTCACCCGCGCCAGCGAAAAGCCCTTGGGCGTCAGGCAGTTGGTGCCGGTGCAGTTGTTCCACTTCACCCGCTGGAAGTCCTCGAAGGGGTGGTCCGAGAGGGTGTTGAGACCGTCACCGAAGGCAGCGCCACCGCTGGTCGAAGTGCGGTACGGGTGCTTGTCGTTGGCGTACAGCGAGGCGTGGTAGTTGAAGTCCTCCTGCACGTTCACGATGTCGTACGGCCCGAGCCGCTGCCCGATCAGCGGGGTGTTGGTCTCGGGGTCGCTGTCGCCGAGCCCGAGGGGCAGGCCCGCGATGTTGTACGTCAGCACGTTGAAGGAACCGGAGTCCGCGGCGGCGGCGGGCGTCGCGGAGGTCGCGGTCAGTCCGGTGAGGGCCAGAGCGGCGGCGGTGAGGGCGCCGAGGAGTCGTCTCATGGTGGGGGTGTCTCCGGTCGGGGGAGGCAGGGAGGGACATGAACGATGCTCAGGTTCGAGCCCAACTCGGTTGATGCGCAAGGGACACGGGGGAAACAGTGGGGGATGAAACGACGGACGGGGGCTACGACCACGCCCACGGCCGCAGCTTCTCCGGGTTGCGGACCGCCCAGATCCGGGAGACGCGCCCGTCGGAGACGTCGAACGATGCCACGGTCATGACGACGCCGGCACGCTGGGCCACCAGGCCCGGCACACCGTTGACCGACCGCTCCAGGAGCTCGAGCCCCGGCGCCTTGTCGGCGATGGCGACCATGTACTGGGCAATGCGCGCGCCGCCCTCGACCGGGCGCAGGACGGTGCCGACCATGCCGCCGCCGTCGGCGGTCATCACGGCGGCCGGGTCGAGGAGACCGACGAGGGCCGCGATGTCCTTGGTCTCCCAGGCCTCTTTGACGTGCCTCACCACGTCGGCCCGGCCGGTCGCCGTCACCGGAGCGCGTGCGACACTCACCCGCCGCCGGGCGGAGGCCGCCAGCTGCTTGCAGGCCGCGGAAGTCCGGCCGAGAACGTCGGCGATCTCGGCGAACGGGTACCGGAAGACGTCATGCAGGACGAACGCCACCCGCTCGGCGGGCGTCATCGATTCCAGGACGACGAGGAAGGCCATGGTCACCGACTCGTCCAGGACGATCTGTTCGGCGGGGTCCGCAGGGCCGGTGGGGCCGGCGCCTCCCGCGTGGTCCCATTCGGTTCGGTCGGGCAGCGGCTCGGGCAGCCACGCGCCGACATAGCGTTCACGGCGGGCCCGCGCCGAGCCGAGCAGGTCCAGGCAGATGCGGCCGGTCACCGTCGTCAGCCAGGCACCCGGGGACCGGATCTCCTCCTGCCGGTTTCGTGGCAGCCCGTACCAGCGGGCGTAGGCATCCTGCACGGCGTCCTCGGCCTCGGTCACCGAACCGAGCAACCGGTAAGCGACATTGATCAGTTGGCGTCGCTCGCCGGCTATCTCATCAGTGCCGCCCCCGACAGTCCCCATGCTTCCGGCCGCCCCCTCGCCTTACCTTTCGCAGGCCCGCGTCGTCGAGCTGGTGAGACCTTATCGACCAACTGCCCGAGGGCGGACAAGGGGAACTGTGACATGGCCACACAGATGACGGCGACCGCGAACGCACAACGCGGCTCCTCGTTCCTGCGGATCGCGATCGCCCTGCAGACCCTGACCATCTTCCTCCAGGCGGTCTCCGCCGGGCTGCTGCCGACCTCGTCCTACGGAGAGACGCTGCACGATGTCGGAGCCCGTGTGATGTACGGGGCGACGATGCTGTACGTGCTCGCGGCGGTCCTGGCGTGGAAGCCGGGCGGCGGTTCGCCCCGGCCTGTCTGGCACGCGTCGGGTTTCCTCGTACTCGCCTCGGTCCAGGTCGTGCTCGGCATCGCACACGTCCCGTCGGTCCATCTCCCCTGGGAGTCCTGATGTTCGGTCTGAGTGTGCTGGCGCTGGCCCGGCGCTGAGGTACGAGTGGGTCATGGCTGACGCAGCAGCTCCAGATCCGCGCCCCAGGAGTCGAGGACCCGGTCGTGGCCGGCCCGCCGTGCCGTCTCCTCGATGTCGGTGAAGAGCGCGCGCTGCGTGTGCGGGTCGCCGTCGGCGAGCAGACGGCGCAGCACGGGCAGGAGCCGATCCGCCTCCCACCGCCGGTCGCCCAGCGGGCTCCGCTCCAGCTCCCACTGGAGGTACTTGTTGTAGGGCCGGACGCGGCGGTGCAGGGCGAAGAGCACCTCCAGGGCGTAGGGGACGGACTCGGCGGCGTCCAGGTGGCCCATGGCGGGGCGGCCGTCGCGGAAGCTCTTCAGGGAGCGGTAGGTCTGGTTGACGTACGCGTCGAGCCAGCCGTCGACGGCGGCCCGGGCCTCGGTGGCGCCCAGCGTCCGTTTCTCGTCGAGGATCCGGGCGACGGTCCCGTCGAGCCGGTCGAGCAGTACCTCGGCGTGGACGTAGGAGTAGCGAGCGAAGCTGTCCGGGCGGCCGGGCATGCCGCGCGTACGGAACTCCGTCAGCGCAATGACCACGAGGTCCAGGTGGGCGGAACGGAACCAGTCCAACTCGGCGATCGGCGAGGCGTGCTCGTCCTCGAGGATCACATGCAGGTCGTAGTCGGAGTGGACCGTCGGCATGCCCTCGTGGACCCGGGAGCCGCTGAGGACCAGTCCGACGACGCCGGGATCGGCGGCCGCCCGTGCGATGAAGGCGGCCAGGGTGTCGTCAGGAGTGTTGCCCAAGGTGATGTGCATGGTGATCTCTCCCCGCGGAACGTCAGGGGTACGGGTCGGGTTCGCGTCTGCGGTGTCCGGGACACCGCGGGAGAGATCACCTCACGGTGCGGACGCTACTGCGTGCGCACCGCCCACCGGTATCGGTTTTCGCGGGCATCGGGATG
This sequence comes from Streptomyces sp. NPDC050164, assembly GCF_044459945.1. Classification (NCBI taxonomy): domain Bacteria; kingdom Bacillati; phylum Actinomycetota; class Actinomycetes; order Kitasatosporales; family Streptomycetaceae; genus Streptomyces; species Streptomyces sp. NPDC050164. The sequence continues at coordinate 209,560 of NZ_JBITJK010000010.1, read as the reverse complement.
CGGGCGGGTGCGGCATTCCTCGGTCGCGGCGGGGAGCCGTAAGGTTGCCGGGCCCAGGCAGCGGGGACACGGGGGAGGCGGCGGCATGACGCACGGGGCGGCGCGGCGTGAGGACGCCGCCGACGAGTGCTTACCCGGCACCCGCCCCCTGTGGCGGCAGCGCGACTTCGGCATCTTCTGGGCCGCGCAGACCCTCTCCGTGCTCGGCGACTCCTTCGCGCTGATCGCCCTGCCCCTGCTGGTGCTGGAGGTCACGGGCTCGGTCGCGCGGATGGGGCTGCTGACGGCGGTGGGCGGGGCGGCCTCGGTCGTGGCGGTGGTGTTCGCCGGGGCCGTGGTGGACCGGGTGGACCGGCGGCGGCTGCTCATCGCCTGCGACCTGGTGCGCATGGGGCTGTACGGGGTGATCCCGCTGGTGTGGCTGTTCGGCCCGCAGATCTGGCTGCTGTACGTGGTGCTGCCGCTGTGCGAGGCCGTGGGCATGCTGTTCGCGGTCGGCTACGTCACGGTCGTGCGGGGCCTGGTCGGCACCGGGCAACTCACGGAGGCCAACGGCCGGTTGAACGCGACGGCCGCCGCCGCGGGTGTCCTCGGACCGCTGTGCGCCGGTCTGGTCGCCGCCTGGTCCGGCCCGGCCGCCGCGGTCGGCGTGGACGCGGCCAGCTTCGGGGTGTCGGCCACGTGCCTGTTCTTCGTACGGTTGCGCAAGCGCACCCCGGACGAGCACACCGACCGGCGCACCGGCCTGTGGCAGGACCTGCGCACCGGCGTCGCCTTCCTCCACGGCCACCCCGTGCTGCGTTCGCTCACCGCCCTGCTGTTCGTCTTCAGCTTCCTCACGCTCGGCCTGAACGACCTGGTCATCTACCACCTCAAGCACGACCTCGGCCATGACGACGGCACGGTCGGCACCGTCATGGCGGTCGGCGCGCTCGGCACCATCACCGGCGCCCTGCTCGTGGCCCGGTTCCGTCGCCGTCTAGGCTTCGGGCCGACGTGGACCGGCTCGGTCGCGGTGTGCGGGCTGGCCTTCGTGGGGCTCGGCTGGGCCCGTGACGTGCCGGTCGTGGCGGCCCTGAGCGCCGCGTTCCTCGCCTGCGTCGGCATGGCGGGCACCTGCTCGATGTCGCTGCGCCAGGAGGTCACGCCCGAGCACCTCCTGGGCCGCGTCACCTCCGCCTTCTGGACGCTTCAGTACGCGGCGGCACCGATTGGCGCGGCCGTCCTCACCTGGGCCGCGGAGGAACAGGGCACGACACCGGTCGCCCTGGCCGCCGGAGCGACCTGCGTCCTGCTGGCCGTGACGGCCCTGTTCACCCCCATCCGCGGGTCGGGTCGGAACCGCACCCGTTGACACGGCGGATCGGCCCGGAATCTCACCCGTTGATCCCGCTGTAGTGCCCCAGACTCCACCTCCACAGCAGTCGCGCCCCCAGATACGCCAGCAGCCCGAGCAGCGGTGACGCCGCCGCCAGCCAGTACGGCACCCCCGTCGTGTGGCCGTGGCCCGTCAGGACCGCCGCCGGGAAGTAGGCGACGAACGCGAGCGGGAGACCGTAGGTGAGGAGGCCGCCCACCGCCTTGGGGAGGACGTTCAGTGGGTAGCTGCCGAACGTGCCGAGGAGTTCCTCCAGCCAGCGGCCCCAGTAGTCGGCGGCCGGGAAGCGCAGGGACGCGCTGGCCACGACCGTGAACAGCGCCGCCTCCAGGAGCATGCCGCCGAGCACGGCCGCGATGAGATACGTGATGCGGCCCGGCGTCCAGTCCAGGTCGCTGCGGGACAGCGCGCCCACCATCAAACCCGCCGCGACCGTGAGGTCCCCGATGGCGTTGGTGGGGAAGAACGCCAGCTGCATCTGCCGGTGGACCGGCATCGGCCGCATCAGGTAGATGTCGACCCGGCCTTCCTGGATCTGCCGGCCGGCCCAGTGCATCCGCCCCAGGAACAGCACGAACAGACCGTGCGCCAGCATCCGCGTCGCCGGGATCAGCAGCACGTCCGAGCTGTCCCAGCCGCCCATCCCGGCGAACCGGGACAACAGCACCGTGGCGAACACGATCACCGACACCTGCCAGATCGCCCCGATCGCGATCATCAGCAGGAACTCGGTGCGGTACTCCATCTGCGCGCGGAAGTTGAGCGCCGTGACGCGCCAGATGATCCGCAGAGCCTTCACTGACATCTCAGCCTCCCTGCGAGATCACGCGCCGGGCGGCCCGCCGCCACAGCAGCCGGGTGAACAACGCCAGCAGCACGACCCACGCGGCCTGGACGGAGAGCTGGAAGGCCGCGTCGGACAGGGGGATCCGCCCCACGTACAGCGACAGCGGCACGCTCAGCGTGGCCTGGAAGGGCAGGAAGGCGCTCATCGTCAGGAACCAGTCCGGGAAGAACCACAGCGGCGCGTACACCCCGGACAGCAGGTTCTGCGCGAACAGCAGGATGAGCATCGCGGCGGTGTTGCGGACCGTCCAGAAGCACAACTGGTCGAGCACGAGCATGACGTAGTACAGGACCCACTGGCCGAGCAGCATGCTGAGCACGAACACCCCGGTCACCGCGGCCGAGCGGGGCGGTTCGACGACGCCCGTGGCGAGGCAGATGACGTAACCCGTCAGCGCCCACGCGAGCCCGTACAGCTGCTCGCCGGCGGCCCGCAGGGCGTAGTAGCGCTGTGGCGGCAGCGGACGCAGGTACCAGTAGACGATGGTGCCGAAGTGCATGTGCTGGAGGACCGTGTCCCGGCCCGCGTACTGGTCCAGCTCCCGCAGCCGGGACGCCAGTACGGCCAGCACGGCGTAGGTCACCGCCTGGTCGCGGCTCAGCCCCGCGGTCGTGCCGATCTGCGCGTACAGGCCGCGCCACAGTGACCAGACCAGCACCACCTGAACGGCCAGCCGGAGCGCGACGGCGGTCATCCGGGGCGGGGCGTTCAGCTCGCCGAGCGGGGTGACGCGCGCGGCGCGCCAGGCGTGCGGCACGGCCACGTCAGACCTCCTCGGCGTGCACGTACGCGGCCCGCATCACGTCTTCCAGGTCCGCCTCGTCCAGGGCGATGTCCGTCACCTCGAACCGCTCGATCACGGCCTTCAGCGCCTGGTGGACGGTGGGCGCGTCCGTCCCGTCGGGACCGAAGACGACCTGCGCGCCGCCCCGCCGCAGCAGCGTGATGCCGGGCGGCGGGACGACCTCGGCGTGCGGGTCGGCGAGCGTGGCCCGCACCTGCCAGGTCGAGCCGAACTTCCGGCGGATCTCGTCGAGGGTGCCGTCCAGGACGAGCCGGCCGTGGTTGACCAGCACCACCCGCTCGGCGAGCCGCTCGACCTCCGTCATGTCGTGCGTGGTCAGCAGGACCGTACGGCCGCGCTGTTCGACCTGGTGGCGCAGGAACTCCCGCACCTGCTCCTTGACCACCACGTCCATGCCGATGGTCGGCTCGTCGAGGAAGACCACCGGCGGGTCGTGCAGCAGGGCGGCGGCCAGATCGCTGCGCACCCGCTGGCCGAGGGAGAGATGGCGGACCCGGGTGTCCCAGAACGAGGACAGGTCCAGGATGTCGTCGAACTCCTTGAGCCGGGCGGCGTGTTCGGCCTTCGGCACCTCGTAGATGTCCCGCAGGATCGCGAACGACTCGCGCACCGGCAGGTCCCACCACAGCTGCGTGCGCTGCCCGAAGACCGCGCCGACGTTACGGGCGTTGCGCTCCCGCTCCCGGTACGGCACCACGCCCGCGACCCGGGCCTCGCCGGACGTGGGCGTGAGGATGCCGGTGAGCATTTTGATGGTGGTGGACTTGCCGGCGCCGTTCGGGCCGAGCAGGGCGAGGAGTTCGCCCGGGGATACGTCGAAGCTGATGTCGGTGACGGCGTGCTTGGCCACCCGCTCCGGATTGACCAGTGATCTGACGGCGCCCAGGAAACCGGGGCGGCGGACGGTGGTGTGGAAGGTGCGGGACAGCCCGCGGACCTCGATGGCGACACTCAACCGACTCACCAACTTCCTTGTGGTGAACGCAGTCGCGGCCGGTCGGCTTCGAGGGCCGACCGGCCGCGGATGACGTCCCGACCCTGTCGGAATGTCGATCAATTGGTCAATCGATTAATCGAGTTCTTACAGCGTTTTCTTACCTGGTGGTCGAGAACACGAACGCGAACTGAGCCGGCTCCGCCTTCAGGAAGTACTGCGGCAGCGGACCCGGGCCGCACGACTGCGAGCCGATGCCGTGCTGCCCGTGGTCGAGGTTGACCCACACCGTGTCCCCGGGCGTGAGGTCGGTGCGGTGCCGCGCCGCGTCCAGCTGCTCGGTGGTCCAGCGCCGCGCGGTGAACCAGAACTCCGGATCGCCCTCGATCCGCAGACCGCCGAGCTCCACCCAGCGGACATCGGCGCGGGCGCCGTTCTCCTGCGGGCGGAGATACGGCGTCTGGAGCCCGTCCACCGTCGACTGCCAGCGGCCCACCATGGACGCCGTCCTGGTGTCCGGGTACGCCTCGCCGGGACCGCCGCCGAACCACTCCACGGAGTCGGCCTCCGACAGCCCGAAGCGCACCCCGAGCCGGGGCAGCGGCACCGTCCAGTCGCCCTCCGGCGTCACGGACACGGTCAGCTTCAGCCGCTCGCCGTCGGACGTCCAGCGGTACACCGTGTCCAGGCCCACCTCGCGGGCGGCGGGCGCCACCCGGGTGCGGACCGTCAGCGCGTCGTCGCCCGCCTCGACCGAGACCAGGCGGTGGCGCATGCGGTGCAGGCCGAGCGTGCGCCACAGCATCCCGTAGCGGGTGTCGGTCTGCCACTCCGCGCCGTCGTCGTTGTCGGTCGGCGCCCGCCACACGTCCAGCCGCGGGGCGCTCACCTCGACGTCGCCGATCGAGCGCAGCGCACCGGTGCGGGCGTCGAACGCGGCCGGGCCGAGGGTGAACCGGTCCCCGTCGCGCACGGGCCGGTCGTTCGCGGGGAAGGACGGCAGCGGCCGTGCCCCCGCGGCGAACTGCCCCCAGGCCACGACGTGGTCCTTCGCGGCCCACAGCGTGTCGTGGGCGAGCAGCGCCCGCACGGTCCACTGGCGTTCGCCGCCCCGGCCGTCCACGGGCGGCTCCGGCAGCTTCACCTCGGCGCTCTCGCCCGGCGCGAGCGCCGGCACCGACAGCGAACCCGACTCGACCGTCTCGCCGTCCACCTGGCACGACCACTCGAAGGCCAGCGCGGACAGGTCGGCGAAGTCCTGCTTGTTGGTGATCCGCACGATGCCGTTCGCGCCGTCGCCCTCGATGTGGACCGGCTCGATCACCTTCTTGTACTCGACGAGGCCCGGCGACGGCGTCCGGTCCGGGAAGACCAGCCCGTCGCAGACGAAGTTGCCGTCGTGCAGCTCCTCGCCGAAGTCACCGCCGTAGGCGTAGCCCAGCTCGGCGTGCTTGACGCCGTGGTCGATCCACTCCCAGATGAACCCGCCCTGGAGCCGCTCGTACTTCTCGAACAGCTCCTGGTAGTCGGCGAGCCCGCCGGGGCCGTTGCCCATGGCGTGGCCGTACTCGCACTGGATGAAGGGGAGCTCACGGCGCTTGTGCGTACCGCCGTCGAGCCGCTGCCCGATCTTCTCGACCTCGTCGTGGAAGGCGTACATCCGCGAGTAGACGTCCGTGTCGCGGCAGTTCCAGTCGCCCTCGTAGTGCACCAGCCGCTCGGGGTCCCGGTCGTGGATCCACTCGGCCATGGCGGTGAGCCCGCGCCCGGTGCCGGCCTCGTTGCCCAGCGACCAGAACACGATCGACGGGTGGTTCTTGTCCCGCTCGACCATCCGCGCGGCACGGTCCAGCAGGGCCGGGGTCCAGCGGTCGTCGTCGACCGGGTTGTCCCGCCAGTCCTGCTCGGTGAAGCCGTGGGTCTCCAGGTCGCACTCGTCGATGACCCACAGGCCGTACTCGTCGCACAGGTCGAGGAAGGCCGGGTGCGGCGGGTAGTGCGAGGTGCGCACCGCGTTGAGGTTGTGCCGCTTCATCAGCAGCACGTCCTCGCGCATGGTCTCCAGGTCGAGGGCGCGGCCCTTCTCGTGGTGCCACTCGTGCCGGTTGACGCCCTTGAAGAGGACGGCCTTGCCGTTGACCTTGACGAGTCCGTCCTCCAGGACGACCGTGCGGAATCCGATCCGCAGCGGCACCCGCTCGCCCTCGGTGGCCAGCACACCGTCGTAGAGCCGCGGCGTCTCGGCGGTCCACGGCTCGACGGCCACCGTCACCGACTCGCCGGTCGCGACGTCGATGTCCAGGGCAGGGACGGTCACCCGCCCGTCGACGTCGGAGTCGACGCGCAGGGTGCCCTCGCCGGTGGTGTGGTCGTAGGAGGCGTGCACGAAGAAGTCGCCCACACTGCCTGCCGGGCGGTGCAGCAGCGTCACGTCACGGAAGATGCCCGGCAGCCACCACTGGTCCTGGTCCTCCAGGTACGACCCGGCCGACCACTGGTGGACACGCACGGCCAGCACGTTGCCGCCCGGCTTCAGCAGGTGCCCGATCGCGAACTCGTGCGGCAGCCGGGAGCCCTTGAACTCGCCGAGCTCCGTGCCGTTCAGCCACACCCGGGCGCAGGACTCGACACCGTCGAACCGCAGCACCGCCCCGCCGTCCGACGGCCAGCCGGACGGCAGGTCGAAGACGCGCAGGTGGTCACCGGTCGGGTTCTCCGTCGGAACGTGCGGCGGGTCCACCGGGAAGGGGTAGAGGTGGTTGGTGTAGATCGGGGACCCGAACGCCCCGTCGCCCTGGAGGACCCAGTGCCCGGGGACCGTGACCTCGGCCCAGTCCCCGGCCTCGTAGCCCTCCTCGGCGAACGAGTCGTCCTCGGCGTCGATCGTCGCCGACAGCCTGAAGCGCCAGCTGCCGTTCAGGGACAGGGACCGCGCGTCCGAGGACGCGTACCAGGCGCGGGGCGGCAGGGCCCCGCTGCCCGGGGAGACGTCCTCGACGTAGTCGAGGGAGGTGGTGCGGAAAGACATCGGTCTCCTAGCTCAGCCCTTGATGCCGGTCTGGGCGATCCCTTGCACCAGCCAGCGCTGGAGGAAGAGGAAGACGAACACCAGGGGCAGGATGGAAATGGCCGTGGCCATGAAGATCAGGTGGTAGTTGACGGTCTGGTTGGTCATATACGACGACAGCGCCACCTGGACTGTCCAGGCACTCGGATCCTGTCCGATGACCAGGGGCCAGAGGAAGGCGTTCCAGCCGTTGATGAAGGTGATCGTGGCGATGGCCGCGAAGAAGTTCAGCGAGTTCGGCACGACGACACGCCAGTACGCGCCCCAGTAGCCGAGTCCGTCCACGCGCGCCGCCTCCTCGAGCTCCTTCGGGAACCCCAGGAAGTACTGCCGGAACAGGAAGCACGTGAAACCACTGAAGAGGCCCGGGATGATGAGACCCCGGTAACTGTCCACCCAGCCGAGGGACGAGACCAGCACGAAGCTCGGCACGAAGGTGACCGCCGTGGGGACCATCAGGGTGACCAGGACGGCGTAGAACACCTTGTTGGCGTGCTTGTACGGGATCCGGGCGAGGCCGTATCCGGCGAGCGAGCAGATCAGCAGGATGCCGACGGTGTGCAGGACGGCGACGACGACGGAGTTCCAAAGGGCACGCGCGAAGTCGACGGTGACGTCGTTGAACGGCTCGGTGATGTTGCCCCACTGGATGGTGGTGGGGAACCACTTCCACTCTTCGCCCGTGATCTCCGGGTCCGTCATCAGCGCGTTGCGGACGATCAGATAGAAGGGGATCAGGAAGAAGAGGGCCGCGATGCCGGTCGCGATGTACAGGCCGGTGTTGCCGATGACTCCGCCGCCACGCTTGGCCTTGACCGGCTTCGTGCCCTTGCTGATGTCGGGCGCTGTGGTGGTCACTTGGACTCCTCACCCCTTCCGAAGCCCATGATCTTGCCCTGGAACAGGGTCACGACGCAGATGAGCAGGGTCAGGACGACCGCGCCCGCGCTGCCCGCACCGTAGTTCTGGTTCTCGCCGAGGGCCATCTTGTACAGCTCGACCAGCGGGGGCTGGCCCCAGGTGGCCTTGGAGAGCAGGTTGAAGAACTCGTCGAAGGCCTGGTAGGCGGCGATCAGCAGGAGCAGAATCACCGCGGTGGACGTGGCCCGCAGCTGGGGCAGGGTGATGTGCCGGAAGGTCTGCCAGCCCGGCTTGGCGCCGTCGATGGCGGCGGCCTCGTACAGCTCCCGCGGGATGTTCTGCAGCGCCGCGAGGAAAAGGATCATGAAGAAGCCGGACTGGAGCCACAGCCGGACGGTCACGATGACCAGCCAGTACCAGGGCGGATCGGGGTTGGCCAGCCAGGCGATGTTCTCGACGCCGAACCAGCCGAGGAAGGTGTTGGCCATGCCGAAGCGGACGCCGTTGAAGATGGACATCTTCCAGATCAGCGAGGCCGCCACATAGCTGACCGCGGTCGGCAGGAAGAACACCGACCGGAAGAACGCCCGCATGAACCGCAGCCGGTTCACCAGCAGGGCGAGTCCCAGCGACATGGCCCAGGTGGCGGGCACGATGAACGCGGCGAACACGGTGAACGTGACGAGCGAGCCCCGGAAGTCCGCGTCCGTCAGGACCTGCTTGTAGTTGTCGAAGCCGACGAACTCGCTCGGCGTGACGGTGAAACGTGCTTCGAAGAAGCTGAGCCAGATGCTCCAGCCGATGGGCACGAAGACGAAGATCACCAGGCCGATGAGGAACGGGCCGGTGAAGAGCCAGAAGTTGAAGGTGCTGCTCGCCCGCAGGCCCCGCCGCGGCCGGGTCTTGGAGACCTTGGCCGGGGCGGGCTGGGCGACCCCGCGCGTGGTGGTGGTCGACATGTCGAGATCCGTCCGGTGGTCTATCCGAAGAGCTTCTTGAGCTCGGCGTTGACCTTCTTCTCGGCGGCCGCGAGCTGGGCCTTGGGGTCACCGTTCTTGCGGACGGAGTTGGCCATCACGTCCTCGAACGCCGCGATCATGGCCTGCGTCCAGCCGATGTTGTCGAAGTGGCCGAACTCGTTGAAGAGCTTCACGCCCTCGGCCGGCAGGCCGGACTTCAGCTTGTCCGCGGACTCGGCGAGCGAGGTGCGCGGCGGGATGTGGAAGCCGTAGGAGGTGGCGAAGTCCTCCTGGTACTGCTTCTGGTCGATCCACAGCCACTTCACGTATTCCTTGGCCGCCTCGACGTTCTTGCTCTTGGCGTTGACGAACATCGACCAGCCGCCGTTGTAGACCGACTGCTTGCCGGCCGAGCCGACCTTCGGGAAGGGGAAGATGCCGATGTCGTCGCCGAGCGCCTTCTGCATGGCCGGCATGGCCCACATGCCGCACCACTGCATCGCGGTGAGGCCCTGGATGAAGGCCGACGGGTCCCACGAGTCGGCGGGGGCGTCGAGGAGCAGGTTGCCGCTGGTGAACAGACCGCGCAGCTGCTTGAGGCCCTCGGCGACGGCGTCGGTGTTGAAGGCGGGCTTGTTGTCCGCGGTGAGGGTGTCGGCGCCGGCCGACCAGATCAGCGGGTTCTGCACCGAGGTCAGGTTGTTGCCGAGGAAGATGCCCTTGACCTTGCTGGTGGTCAGCTTGTCGGCGGCCTCGATCAGCTCCTCCAGCGTGGTCGGAACCTCGATCTTCGCCTTCTCGAACAACGAGGGCCGGTAGAAGAGGAACTGTGGGTCGTCGATCATCCGGACGCCGTATATCTTCCCGTCGACCGTGTGCGACTTGATGTCGGCCGGGTTGAAGTCGTTCTTGACCGGCTCGATGATGTCCGTCAGGTCGGCCACCTGGCCGCTCTTGACGAGCTGGATCTGCGGGTGGAACTCGAAGACGTCGGGCGCGTTCTTGGTGAGCAGCGCGGCGAAGAGCTTCTGCTCGTAGTTGTTGCCGGTGATCCACTGCGTGGTCACGTTGGCGTCCTTGTACGCCTTCGCGTACCGCTTGACGGCCTGCTCGACACCGGCCTCGCCGTACGCGTGGAAGTACTGGACCAGGTTCTTGCCCGACCCGGACCCGCCGCCCCGGCCGGTGTTGCCGCCGCACGCGGCAAGTCCGCCGGCGGCGGCCAGGCCCATCGCGGCCCGCAGTACGTTTCGGCGGTCCCAGTTCATGTTGCTCGATGCCGACATGCTGACGTCCTTGTCTCGAGTGCGGCTGCGGCTCTTCGGCCCACTGCCTGATGGCTCACGAGCTGGCGGCTGGCGCCAGACGGCTCAAAGAGAGGTGCGGTGCGGGACGCTAGAGCTTCGGCTAAGGCTTCGGCAAGGGGTTGGACGAAGTCTGTTCGAAGCGTTGTGTCCGGTTCGCGATTTCGAACACGCGGGGGTGGCGGAGGAGTTGCTTCCGCCGCTACGGGGGTGGAGCGGTGGTGCGGCTCCGCGCGAGGGCGGTGCGTTTGCCGTTCTTCTGCCCGACGGCCTGGAGCGCCCCTTCGAGCGCGAACGTCGCCGCGCCCAGGCACACCGGGTCGGTGGGGATCGGGGAGAGGACGATCTCGGTGGCGGCCAGCGGCCGCGGCAGCGCGTGCCGGGCGACGGCCTCGCGCACCTCGTGCAGCAGCGGTTCGCCCAGGGTGCGGGCGACCCAGCTGCTCAGCACGACGATCTCGGGGTTGAACAGGTTCACCAGGTCCGCGACGCCGGCGCCCAGGTAACGGGCCGTCTCCTGGACGACCTTGCGGGCCACCGGGTCGTCCGCCGCGACCCCGCGGGCCAGCGCGTCGATGGTCGCCGTCTGGTCGTCCGGGTGCAGCAGCGGGCTGTCGGGGCCGATCTCGCGCAGGTTCAGCATGATGCCGCGCGCGCCGACGTACGTCTCCACGCAGCCGTGGTTGCCGCAGCGGCACAGGCGTCCGTCCAGCACCATCGTGGTGTGGCCCCACTCCCCGGCGCTGTTGCTCACCCCGCGGTGCAGCCCGCCGCCCAGGACCAGCCCGGCGCCCACCCCGGTCCCGAGGTTGACCACCACGGCGTTCCCGCGCCCGCGCGCCGCCCCGAACCACAGCTCGGCCACCGCGCTGGCGCGCAGCGGGTTGTCCAGGTGCAGCGGATAGGCGATGTGCTCGGTGAGCAGGTCGAGCAGCGGTACGTCGTGCCAGTCCCAGTTGGGCGCGTACTCCGAGGTGCCGGTGGCGCGGTCCACCTGTCCCGGCACGCTCACCCCGACCCCGAGCACCCGGGCGCCCTCGATGCCGGCCTGGGTGACCACCGAGCCGACCGCGGTGGCCACATGGCCCACCACCTGCTCCGGCAGGCTCTCGCCGGCGCGCACGTCCTCCTCGGCGCGGGCCAGGACGTTCAGCCCCAGGTCGAACAGCTCGACATGGACGTACGTCTCGGCGATGTCGACGCCGATCAGCGCGCCTCCCGAGCTGTTGACCGCCACCAGGCCCCGGGGGCGGCCGCCGGCCGAGTCCTCGAAGCCGACCTCCGTGATCATGCGGAGGTCGAGCAGCTCGCCCACGAGGGTGGCGACCGTGGCGAGGCTGAGGCCGGTGGCGGCCGCCAGCTCCTGCCGGGAGGTCGGTGACTCGGCGATGATCTGGCGCAGCACCTCGTAGCGGTTCGCTGTGCGGATGTCACGTGATGTGCGCTTCACCAGGGTGCCCATCCCTTCCCAGACCGGCTCGGGCCGGGTCGACTTAGGCACCGGCGCGGCGCAAGGCTATGGGCTGCCGGGACTTTCGACAAGGGGTTAGGAAAGGGGCTTTATAAAGTGCGCTCCTGGTGAGAGCCGGTGGTGGCCGATCGCGGCCCGCTCGTGATGCCACCGGGCTCGTGGGGGTGCGTCAGTCCTCGACGGCTCCGCTCGCGGGGCACGCCGCCGCCTCGCCGTGGGGGCTCGTACTCGCGACGGCCGCCGCGAGTTGCTGCTGCACCGGCTCGGGCAGCGTGTTGCCGTGCACGGTGCCCACCAGGTCCCGGGCCAGGTGGTGCAGCTTGGTGTTGGTGTTCTGGGAGGTCCTGACCAGCACGCTCCAGGCCGCCTCGGGGCTCAGGCTGAAGGAGGCCATCAGGATCCCGCGGGCCAGGTCGATGGTCGGCCGGGTCTGCATGGCCCGTCGCAGCTGGGCGACTTCGGCGCGCAGGTCCTGGTCCTCGTCGGCCGTCCGCGGGCCGGGCTCCTCGCCGGCCGGACGTACGGCGTCCTGGCGCGGGCCCGAGACCGCGAACAGCTCGCGGGTGCCGGTCAGGTCGAGCAGGCGCTCGACCGCGAGGCCGCTGGAGCGGACGGCGACCGTCTTGCCCTGGTCGAGGGCGCGCAGGCGCAGGTCGAGCAGCATGTTGAGCCCGGAGCAGTCGCAGAAACCGACCGCGTCCAGACGCAGGTCGACGCCGCTGCCCGACAACGTCAGGATGTCGTGCAGATCCGGCAGCAGCCGCCGGCTGCCCAGGTCGAGTTCACCCCACACGGTGACGGTCATCCGGTCGCCGTCCGGTACGACGTCCATGGTCGCCGCGCATGGCGGGATCGCCGTCGCAGAGTGCGCAGGGTCCGGCATGGCCCCGTTCTCCCTTGTCTGTTCGCCCTGCCTCCGTTTTCCAGCGTTGCCTCTCTACCCCACACCCGTCAACCAATACATGAAACGCAGGACGTGTTTTTGAATACGTGTACGCCTGGTCGGTAGAGTTGAAGCATGGATGGAGTGCCCGAGCCACACACCGGATGGACGTTTCTCACCAACCATGCCCGGGTGCTGGCAGCCATCGCCGACAATCACAGCGCCCGTATCCGGGACATCGCGGCCCACTGCCGGCTCACCGAACGCGCCGTCCAGAAGATCATCTCCGATCTGGAGCAGGACGGTTATCTCTCCCACACCCGGGAGGGCCGCACCAACACGTACCGGATCCACCCCGGCAAGGTGCTGCGGCACCCCGCCGAGGCCGGTCTGACCGTGGCGTCGCTGCTCTCCCTGCTCGTCAAGGACGAGGCCGACCGCGCCACGGCCCCCAGCGAACCTGGCCGGCCGCACGCCACGACCTGACCCTTCGGCCGTCCGCCGCCGGACGACCGGGTCTGTCCTGTTACGCGTCCGTTCCTGCTACGCGTCTGTCAGCAGGTCCCGCACGAAGGCGTTGGCGAACGTCCCCTCCGGGTCCAGCTCCCGTGCCAGCGCCCGGAAATCGCCGAGCCGCCGATACAGCCCGCGCAGGACGGACGCCGGGACGGTGAACACCTTCCCCCAGTGCGGCCGCGCCCCGAAGGGCTCCAGCGCCTCCTCGACCCGCCGCACCACCGGCAGCACGGCCGCCGTGTCCTCGACCCAGGTGAAATGAGCCGCCACGGTGTCCCGGCCGTAGGAAGGGCTCAGCCACTGGTCGTCGCCGGCGACCGTGCGCACCTCGCAGGTCTGGAGGACGGGGGCGACGGTCTCCCGGATCGAGTCCAGCGCGTGCAGCATCTCGACGGCGTGTCCGCGCGGCAGCAGGTACTCCGACTGCAACTCCGCCCCGCTGCTCGGGACGAACTCCGCCCGGAAGTGCGGCAGCCGCTCGTGCCAAGGCCCCGGCACACCGAACTGCTCGGTGCAGTTGACCGCGGGCATACCCGGCACGGGGTGCAGCTTCTCGGTGGCGGGAGCGGCCCAGGGGAAGGCGGGCAGCGGCTGGTCGGAGCGCCGCTTGAGCCACACCTGCCTAAAGCCCGGCGCGCGCCAGTCGGTGAACAGGCTGACGCTGTACGCCGTCGCCATCACCGTCTCGAACGTCCCGGAGTCCAGCCCCTGGAAGGACAGTTCGGTGAACACGTGCTGCTCCACCTCGTACGCCGGCTCCAGGTCGAGGGTGAGCGCGGTGACGACCCCGAGCGCCCCGAGTGAGGTGACGGCTCCGCCGAACCGCTCCTCGTCCCGGCCTATGGTCACCATCGAGCCGTCCGCCGTGACCAGCTCCACCTCGCGCACGACCGCCGACAGCGGGCCGTTGAGCACCCCCGAGCCGTGGGTGCCGGTCGCGACCGACCCGGCCACCGAGATGTGCGGCAGCGACGCCATGTTGGGCAGCGCCAGGCCCTGGCCGTGCACCCGGCGGGCCAGCTCCGCGTAGCGCACGCCGCCGCCGACCCGGACCGTGCGGGCCGCCGTGTCGACGTCCACCTCCGGGGGCAGGTCGGCCAGCGACAGCAGGACGCCCTCGGCGCCCGGCTCGGCGATCTCGTTGAACGAGTGTCCGCTGCCCAGCACCCGCACCCGGTCGCTGTCCGCGACGAGCGCGCGCAGCGCGGTGAGCGAGCCCGGCCGGTGCAGCTCCTTGGCCGCGTAGGTGATGTTCCCCGCCCAGTTGGTCACGGTCCCGTTCATCGAGTCGTCCTTCCCCGAGACAGCGGGGACCGGGAAAGCCCCTGCCGGAACCTACCTCGCCCACCGTCCGTTGCTCCTGCCGCCCGGCTCGGCCTACCGTGGAGAAGTTGTAGAGAGCGGTTTCTGTCGTGGGCCGCCCATCCATGCGTGTGTCGCTGCTGTGTTGTTCCGCAGCGTGCCGCCGAGCCGGAAGGTCACCTCCTTGAGCCAGCGCCCCCAGGCACTGTTCGCCATGACCGCCCAGAACGTGCCGCAGGTCTTCCCGCCCGAGGTGCTGGCGCGGCTGCGGGAGTCCGTGGACATCGATCCGGCGCTCGTGGCGCAGGACTTCGCCGACCCGGGCGTGCGCGAGGTGCTGGCCCGGACCGAGATCCTGGTGACCGGCTGGGGCTGCCCCCGGCTCGACGCGGCGGTGCTCGACGCGGCATCCCGGCTGCGCGCCGTGCTGCACTCGGCCGGCTCGGTGAAGTCCTTCGCCACTCCCGAGGTCTGGCGGCGCGGCATCGCCGTCTCCTCGGCCGCCGCCGCCAACGCGCTGCCGGTCGCCGAGTACACCCTCGCCATGATCCTGCTGGCCGGGAAGGACGTCCTCGCCGCCCGCGACCGGATGCGCGCCACCCGCACCTCCTCCGGCTGGGGCGTCGTCCCCGGCATCGGCAACTACGGCCGCCGCGTCGGCGTCATCGGCGCCTCCCGCATCGGCCGCCGCGTCCTCGAACTGCTCCGCCCCTTCGATCTGCGGGCCGCCCTCACCGACCCGTACGTCGACGAGCAGGAGGCCGCCGCGCTCGGTGTCCCCCTGCTGCCGCTGGACGACCTGCTGCGCTCGTCCGACATCGTCACCGTCCACGCCCCCGAGACGCCCGAGACCCACCACATGATCGGCCGCCGCGAGCTGGCCCTGATGCCCGACGGGTCGGTGCTGATCAACACCGCGCGCGGCGCCCTGGTCGACCACGACGCCCTCGTGGCGGAGCTGCGCGCCGGGCGCCTGACCGCGATCCTCGACGTCACCGACCCCGAGCCGCTCCCCGCCGACTCCCCCCTCTACGACCTGCCCGGAGCCTTCGTCACCCCCCACCTCGCGGGCTCCCAGGGCAACGAGCTGGCCCGCCTCGGGCTGACGGTCTCGGAGGAGGCGCAACGGCTGCTGGCCGGGGGGGAACTCGCGTACGCGGTGGACCTGGCGGCACTGGAGCGCGAGGCCTGAGCCTCGGCAAGGAAGCCTTCTCGGTGCGGAACGGACTACGCCTGGATGGGAACGGGTGGTCGTACATCGAATGCGTGACCTTCATGTCGAGCGCTCGTTGTGGATGACGAGGGGATCTTCAAGGGGGCTAAGTGGGCGGGAAGTTCAGGCGGCGGTCCGGTTGCGTTGTACAGGCGTACGGGTTCGCCCTCGATCCGAACGTCGGACAGGAGCGGGCGCTGCGCTCGCACTGTGGTGCCGCCCGCGCCGCCTACAACTGGGCCGTGTCCTGGGTGACCGCTTCCTGGTGGCAGCGCAGAGCCGGAGCCACCTACGGCATCAGCGAGGAGGAGCTGACACCGTGGCGGTCCTGGTCGCTGCCGGCGTTGTCCAGGGAATTCAACCGGATCAAAACGACCGACCCGAAGTACGCCGACTGGTGGAAAGAGAATTCCAAGGAAGCCTACAAATCCGGACTGACCAACGCGGCCGCCGCATTCGACAACTACGTCAAATCGAAGCAGGGCAAGCGTAAAGGCCCCATGATGGGTGTCCCGCGCCTGAAGACGAAACGCAAGGCACGCCTGGCCTGCCGGTTCACCACTGGCGCGATCCGCGTCGAGCCGGACGGCCGGCATGTCACCTTGCCCCGGCTGGGGACGGTGCGCAGCCATGAACCCACTACCAAACTTCTGACGCGCATCCGGGCTGGGACTGCGCGCATCATTGCCGCGACCGTCCGGTACGAACACGGACGTTGGTTCGTCGCCTTCCAGGTCGAGATCATCCGGGAGATCGCCCGCGTAGCCCGGCCGGATGCGGTGGTAGGTGTCGATCTTGGGGTGAAGCACCTCGCGGTCCTTGCCGACAGCACCGGTATGGTCCGCTACGAACCCAACCCGAAACACCTGGACGGCGTGCTCAAGCTCCTGCGGTTCCACTCCCGTCGCGTCTCACGGCGACAGGGGCCCGACCGCAGGACCGGTCAGAGACCGTCGAAGCGATGGGAGAAGGCCAACCGCGAGCGCAACAAGATCCATCATCGGGTGGCGAACCAACGCACCGATGCACTGCACAAGCTCACCACCCGTATCAGGGACGAATACGGCACCGTGGTGATCGAGAACCTCAACGTCGCAGGAATGCTCCGCAACAAGCGCCTCGCCCGCCGGGTGGCCGATGCCGGATTCGGTGAGATCCGACGCCAACTCACTTACAAAGGCCAGTGGAACGGATGCCACACCGTGGTGGCGGACCGCTGGTACCCCTCCTCCAAGATCTGCTCGGCATGCGGCGCGGTGAAAGCCAAGCTGCCGTTGCACGTCCGAGTCTTCACCTGCGATGTCTGCGGCCTTGTCCTCGACCGGGATGAGAACGCGGCCCGCAACCTCGCCGCCCTCGCTGCGGCCTGCGCAACTGGTACCGGAGTGGCCGGAGACCAGGACACGCCCCGCGTGTCGAAGCCTCGTGGAGCCGACCGTAAGACCCGCCGTCAACGCCCCGACCGGGACATCGGCCGAGGCGGGCGGGCAGGTGGCGCAACCCTGCCGCACCAGCGACAGAAAGAAGCGAGAGATCGTCGTCAGGACACCGAAGCGCCCCGCTTTGGTGACACCGTCACGAACCTTTTCGGTAGAAATGCCGGGATTGATGAGGGGCGCTGTAAAACAGTTCCTCAGCAACGGATACCGTGAGGAGTCGTACATACGATCCAGAAGGAGAGTCGGGATGGGCAGCGGCAGCCGTACCGCACTGGTCGAGGATCTGATGGAGCGATTCCCGCATGTCCCGCGGGAGGCCGTCTTCAAGGAGGACCTGCTCCGCGGCGGCGTGGCCTTCGACCCCTCCGCGCTCAGCGACAACGAGGGCGGCGAGGTCAAGCCCAAGTCGTACTTCATCTTCTCCTTCGACCACGGCACCCTGCCCGAGCTGGGCGAGGCCGCGCTGCGCCGGCCGCCCGAGGAGATCATCCTCACCGGCGGCCCGTACGACCTGCGCCGGACCGTCGTCTCGGTGCGCGTGAACCCGGCCTCGCCGTACCGCGTCGCCGCGAACGAGGACGGCGTGCTCGGCCTCTACCTCGACGGCAAGCGGATCTCCGACGTCGGCGTGCCGCCGATGCCCGAGTACTACCGGCACACCCTCGCGAGCGGGAAGTCGGTCATGGAGGTGGCCCCGACCATCCAGTGGGGCTACCTGATCTACCTGACCGTCTTCCGGGTCTGCCAGTACTTCGGCGCCAAGGAGGAGTGCCAGTACTGCGACATCAACCACAACTGGCGCCAGCACAAGGCCGCCGGGCGGCCGTACACCGGGGTGAAGGACGTCGAGGAGGTCCTGGAGGCCCTGGAGATCATCGACCGTTACGACACGGCGAAGGCCTCCACCGCCTACACCCTCACCGGCGGCGCCATCACCAAGACGGTCGCGGGCCGCGACGAGGCCGACTTCTACGGCCACTACGCCAAGGCCATCGAGGAGCGCTTCCCCGGCCGCTGGATCGGCAAGGTGGTGGCCCAGGCGCTGCCGCGCGACGACGTCCAGCGCTTCAAGGACTACGGCGTGCAGATCTACCACCCCAACTACGAGGTGTGGGACGAGTACCTGTTCAAGATGTACTGCCCCGGCAAGGAGCGCTACGTCGGCCGCGACGAGTGGCACAAGCGCATCCTCGACTCGGCGGAGATCTTCGGCGCGCGCAACGTCATCCCCAACTTCGTGGCGGGCGTGGAGATGGCCGAGCCGTTCGGCTTCACCACGGTCGACGAGGCCATCGCCTCCACCACCGAGGGCCTGCGCTTCTTCATGTCGCACGGCATCACGCCCCGCTTCACCACCTGGTGCCCGGAGCCCACGACGCCGCTGGGCAAGGCCAACCCCCAGGGCGCGCCCCTGGAGTACCACATCCGCCTGCTCCAGGCGTACCGGCAGACCATGGAGGACTTCGGCCTCTCCTCGCCCCCCGGCTACGGTCTCCCCGGCGCCGGCCGCGCGGTCTTCTCGGTCAGCTCCTTCATGGACAGCCTGCCGGCGGACGAACCCACCGCTGTTTGATAACGCTTCGATGACATCCTTCATCATTGCGGTACGGCGTTGAGTCGCAGGGCGGTCGCACCCGTACGGCATGAAGACGCCGGAGTCGTGGGGGTGCGCCGCCCAGTACTGATATCTGAACAGGGCGCTTGTCAGTTGTGTGGGTGGCGTGAAAAGCTCTTGCCCTGCCTCGAGGTTCCCCCCAACTCCACTGCCAATACGGTGAGTTGACCTCGCTTGTGGATGCAGGAGACCCATGCCCGACCTGCCGACCCCTCAGGACGCCGCCGAGGCCGCGCTGTTCTCCGAGTGCTGGGACGCGGTCCTCGCTTACGCCGATCTGTGCACGTCCGGCTCGACCGCCGCCGCACAGCTGGGCCGCGAGGCGTTCGCACACGGCACGCGTGAGGCCCGCGCGGCCGAAACCGGCCCGGTGCGAAGCGCCGGCCGCCGCGCCGCCCGGCTGCCCCGGATACCCCTGCTGCTGACCGCCGTACGCACCACGGCCGCGGCGTGGGAAGAAGAGGGGCAGGGCCACAAACTCGACCCCGACCTGCGCCTGTGGCTCAACTCGGACAAGGCCGCCCGCTACACCGGCCCGCCCCTGACGCGCCCGCTCGCGCTGCGCGGCCTGCGTGACCTCCAGCAGGCCGACGCGGAACTGCTGTGGCTGGCCGAGGTGGAGGCGCTGCCGCTGCCCGTGGTCGCCCGCCGCCTGGGCCTCGACCCGGCCACCGCCGCCGACGAACTCCAGCAGGTGCGCACCCTGTTCCGGGACCGCTGCCACCGCAACCACCTCGACACCCCGATGGACGCCCAGTGCCGCAGCTACGCCCGGCTGCTGGACGCCGTCACCCGCTCCTCGGCCGCCGACACCCCGGGCGACCTCTCCCGGCACCTCGCCACCTGCGTCCAGTGCGCCGAGGCCGCCGCCTGTCTGCGGCTGCACGGCGGTGGACTGCCCGGGGCACTGGCCGGCGGGGTGATCGGCTGGGGAGGCCTCGCCTACCTGGAGCGCCGCCGCCGCGCCGCCGAGGTGCGGCTCGGCGCCGGCCGCCCCGACCGGGCGGACCAGGCGACCGGAGAACCGGAGGACGGGGAGCAGAAGGCGCGCGTCGCCCGCAACGGCCTCTTCGTGGCGGCCGTCCTGGTCTCCGTCCTCGCGCTCGGCGTCTCGCTGATGCCCTTCGGCGGCTCCGACGACGACTTCGGGGCACGTGACGACGCCGGCCGTCAGCCGGTGGCCGACCCCAACCCCGACCCACCCCTGCCGTCCGCCCCCACTCTGCCTCCCGCGACCTCGAAGCCGGCCGACGACGCCACCGAGGACACGAGCAAGTCGGAGAAGCCCGGCAAACCGGAAGACAGGAACCGTCACACCGAACCGCAGGGCACCTCCTCTCCCACGGAGGGCGGCGAGAGTGAGGACCCCGCCTGCCGGGTCGAGTACGACCTGGTCAACCAGTGGCCCGACGGCTTCCAGGCCACCGTCACCGTCACCAGCAGCAAGTCCCTCGACTCCTGGCGCGTGTCCTGGTCCTTCCGCGACGGCCAGCAGGTCGGCCAGATGTGGGACGCCTCCGTCTCCCAGGACGGCTCCCGCGTCAGCGCCACCGCAGCCGACTACAACAAGTCGGTCCCCGCGGGCGGCGACCTGGCCTTCGGCTTCCTCGCCTCCTGGCGCGGCAAGAACTCGCCGCCGTACGACTTCACGCTGAACGGCCAGGACTGCGTGAAAAGCAGTTGACGCGACTTGGCCGCGACGGGATACCGTGACGGCGGTTCCACGAAGAGTCGGGGGATCACGAAGAACCGAGGATCGAGGAGGTGTTGACCGATGGCTGTCATTGCGATGGGCGCTGCCCGCATCCAGGAATCCATCAAGTCCACCTCCGTGGCCGCCGGCTGATCCGACCGACTCTCGGGCCGGGGGCCGACCTTGGGAAGGGTCACCCTTGACTTCCAGCTCTGCCTCATCCATTTTCTCCGCGCTCGCCCCCTACGGCTGGGACGACGCGTGGGCGGACGAGTTCGCCCCCTACGCCACCGAAGGACTGCTGCCCGGACGCGTGATCCGGGTCGACCGCGGGCAGTGCGACGTCGCCACCGCCGACGGCGTGCTGCGCGCCGACACCGCCTTCGTCACCCCGCATGACCCCCTGCGGGTCGTCTGCACCGGCGACTGGGTCGCCGTCGAACCCGGCGGGAACCCGCGTTACGTCCGCGCGTACCTGCCGCGCCGGACCGCGTTCGTCCGCTCCACCTCCTCCCAGCGGTCCGAGGGGCAGATCCTCGCGGCCAACGTCGACCACGCCATCGTCGCCGTGCCCCTCTCCG
This sequence comes from Streptomyces sp. NPDC050164, assembly GCF_044459945.1. Lineage (NCBI taxonomy): Bacteria > Bacillati > Actinomycetota > Actinomycetes > Kitasatosporales > Streptomycetaceae > Streptomyces > Streptomyces sp. NPDC050164. The sequence continues at coordinate 188,692 of NZ_JBITJK010000010.1, read as the reverse complement.
TCGAGCTCGACCTCGGGCGTATCGAACGGTTCCTCGCGCTCGCCTGGGAGTCCGGGGCGCAGCCCGTCGTCGTCCTCACCAAGGCCGACCTCGTGCCGGACGCCGAAACCGTCGCCCACCTCGTCCAGGACGTGGAGACCAGCGCGCCCGGCGTGCCGGTGGTGCCCGTCAGCTCTCTGGGCGGGGACGGTCTCGACGTGGTCGCGGCGATCGTCGGCGGTGGTACGTCCGTGCTGCTCGGGCAGTCCGGCGCGGGCAAGTCGACCCTCGCCAACGCGCTGCTCGGCGAGGACGTCATGGTCGTCCAGGCCGCCCGGGACGTCGACGGCAAGGGCCGCCACACCACGACCACCCGCAACCTGCTCGCCCTGCCCGGCGGGGGTGTCCTGATCGACACACCCGGACTGCGGGGCGTCGGGCTGTGGGACGCCGAGAGCGGCGTCGGGCAGGTGTTCTCCGAGATCGAGGAACTGGCCGAGCGGTGCCGTTTCCACGACTGCGCCCACGAGGCCGAGCCCGGGTGCGCCGTGCTCGCCGCCATCGAGTCCGGTGAAGTGCCGGAGCGGCGACTGCAGAGCTACCGCAAGCTCCTGCGGGAGAACCAGCGCATCGTCGCCAAGACGGACGCCCGGCTCCGGGCGGAGATCCGCAAGGACTTCAAGCGCAAGGGCGCGATCGGAAGGGCCGCGATGGAGGCCAAGCGCGGACCGCACTGGCGTTCGTAGCCGCCCGGTGTCCGAAGCGCCGTGTCCGATTTCCGCCAGCGGCAGCCCCGCCGACGGCGGAGACTGGACCCCGTGAGCGACGAGGACACAAGGGACGAAGACACGGGGGAAGACCCCCGGTACGAAGCCGTACGCAGTCGTGACGGGCGTTTCGACGGCGCCTTCTTCTTCGCCGTCGAGACGACCGGCATCTACTGCCGGCCGAGCTGCCCCGCCCTCACCCCGAAGCGGGCCAACGTACGGTTCTTCGCCACGGCCGCCGCCGCGCAGGGCTCGGGCTTCCGGGCCTGCCGGCGGTGCCGGCCGGACGCCGTGCCCGGCTCCGCCGAGTGGAACGTCCGCGCGGACGTGGTGGGCCGGGCCATGCGGCTGATCGCCGACGGCGTGGTCGACCGGGAGGGCGTCGCCGGGCTGGCCGGACGGCTCGGCTACAGCGCACGGCAGGTGCAGCGGCAGCTCACCGCGGAGCTCGGCGCCGGGCCGGTCGCCCTCGCCCGCGCCCAGCGGGCCCACACCGCGCGCGTCCTGGTGCAGACCACCGACCTGCCGATCACCGAGATCGCGTTCGCGTCGGGCTTCGCCAGCGTGCGGCAGTTCAACGACACCATCCGGGCCGTGTACGCGTCGACCCCGAGCGGGCTGCGCGCCGCCGCCGCACCGAAGAGCAGCCGGGCCCGGCGTACGGCCACCCCGAACGCGGGGATCCCGCTACGGCTCGCCCACCGCGGCCCCTACCAGGCGGGCCCCGTCTTCGACCTGCTGGAACGCGAAGCCGTGCCCGGCATCGAAGAGGTCGGCGGCCCGCCCGGCGCGCGCACCTACCGGCGCACGCTCCGCCTCCCGTACGGCACCGGCATCGTCGCCGTCGACGAACGCCCCGGCACCGCCAGGACCGGGTCCGGCGCCCACCCGGGCGGCTGGCTCGACGCCCGGCTGCACCTCACCGACCCCCGTGACCTCACCACCGCCGTACAGCGGCTGCGGCGGCAGCTCGACCTCGACGCCGACCCCTACGCCGTCGACGAGCGCCTCGGCGCCGACCCGGTGCTCGCCCCCCTGGTCGCCGCCCGGCCCGGCCTGCGCTCGCCGGGCACCGCCGACCCGGAGGAACTCGCGGTACGCGCACTGGTCGGCCGGGCGGAGGCGGAACGGCTCGTACGGCGCTACGGCAAGGCCCTCGACGCCCCCTGCGGCGGCCTCACCCACCTCTTCCCCGAGCCGGCCGTCCTCGCCGGCGCCGAACCCGGTGGCACCCTCGGCGCGCTCACCGCCGCCCTGGCCGACCACGCCGTACGCCTGGACCCCGGCGCCGACCGGGACGACGCGCAGGACGCCCTGCGTGCCGTGGCCGGCCTGGACGCCCGCACGATCGCCGAGATCCGCACCCGCGCCCTCGGCGACCCGGACGTGGCCCCACCCGGTGCCGACGTCCCCGACAGCTGGCGCCCCTGGCGCTCGTACGCCCTGAACCACCTGCGCGCAGCAGGGAAGTGGGAGTTGTGATGACCTCGACGTACTGGACGAACGTGGCCTCCCCGCTCGGGCCGCTGCTCCTCACCGCCGCCCCGGACGGCGCGCTGACCTCGCTGTCCGTGCCCGGGCAGAAGGGCGGACGCGTGGTGCGGGACGACTGGCGGCAGGACCGGGGGCCCTTCCGCGAGGCCGAGGAGCAGCTCGCCGCCTACTTCGCCGGGGAACTGAAGGAGTTCCGGCTGACGTGGCGCACCGACGGCTCGGTCTTCCGGGAGAAGGTCTGGGCCGCGCTGGACGACATCCCCTACGGCTCGACCGTGACCTACGGCGAGATCGCCGCGCGCATCGGAGCGTCCAGGGCGGCCGTACGGGCCGTGGGCGGGGCGATCGGCGCCAATCCGCTGCTGGTGGTCCGCCCGTGTCACCGGGTGATCGGGGCCGACGGGACACTGACCGGCTACGCGGGCGGCCTGGAGCGCAAGGTACGGCTGCTCACGCACGAGGGTGTCCTCTAGCTAGGAGCCGAAAACGACCCCCACCCATGCCGCCGCGATCACCTGGCAGGTGAACAGTTCCACCAGCACGCTGGAGCCGCCCGAGCGCATCGCCGTGCGCAGGGCCGCGACGGCTTCGGCGTGCCGTCCGAGGCGGAGGCGTTCGGCGAGGTAGATGCCGGCCAGGAAGCCGGGGATCGCGCCGATGACCGGGAGCAGGACGAAGCCGAGGGTGGATCCCGCTCCGGCGTAGCCCAGCATGCGGTGGGTGGCGCCGCTCGCCCGAAGCCGCCGGGGTGGCAGGGCCCAGCGCACGCCCTGGGAGACGAACATCAGGGCCGTGGCTCCCACCAGGACCCACCATGCCACCGGCCGCGGATCCTTCAGCGCCCACCACATGACCGCGGCCCACACCAGCAACGACCCGGGCACCGCGGGCAGCAGCACTCCGTACAGACCGAGCAGGATGACCAGCCCGACCAGCAGGAGGTCCCACACTCCCATCTCACCAGCCTGCCGGAATACGGGAGAAGGCGCAGGTCAGAAGCGTGTTCGTGGTCCAGACCCGCAGGTCAGCCGGTCGCGGCCGCCGATACGCCCCATATCGCATGGCCGTTCTACGGCTCACTCGACGCGCCGTTCGCGGTGCCGTGGAAGGCCGGTTTTTCCACAAGCCCCGTTTTCATCCGGCCCGTGCGGTGGACAATTAGGGGCATGAGCCAGCAGGGGGGAAGGCCCACCGGTCCCGAGGACGACTGGTGGGGGCAGTTGTACGACGACTCCACCGGCGACACGGGTCCCGCACCCGCACCCGATTCCCTCGACGACCGCTTCGCCTCGGCGGCGGGGGCGGTGGGCGACCGGGGCGTTTCCGTCTCCGGACCGGTGGTTCCGGCGCCTCGGGCAGGGGCAGACGACACCATGGACACCCCACGTGCCCCCGGCCCGCCACCGCAGCGCGCCCCCTGGGAACCACCGCCCGCGCGGCCCACGGGCCCGGTGACCTTCCCGACCGCGGCGAAACGGCAGGGACGGGAGCGGGAACCCGGGGACGCTGAGCGGACACGGACGGGCGGGCGAACGCCCACGGGCGGTGCGGCCGGGTCGTCCAGGCCCCACAGCCAGTCGGACAGTCCGGGGCAGCCCCCCGCGGCGACGATCCCCACCGCGCGGACGCCCCCCGCCCCACCGACCGTCCCCCCGCCACCCCCGGCCCCTCCCTTCTGGCCGAGCCCCGAGGCCCGTTCCACCACGGCGGGCGCCCCGCCCAGGGGTCCCACAGCGCCGACAGCCGAGCCGGGCCCCCGCGAGGCTGCGGCAGGTGCCCCCGATCCGGGCGGCGCCGAGGCCGAGCCCGACGAGGCCGCGCCCCGCGTCCCCCGGCCCGGCGGTACCGCATCCCGCGCCGAGGCCGATCCGCCGCCCTCACCACCAGGCCCCGCCGATCCGCCACCGCCCGACCAACCCGAACCCGCCTTCGAGCGCCCCGCGTACGTCCCCCGGCCCCGTGGCTACGTGGGCTCGCGGCCGCCCACCTACGACGCCGAACCCACTGCCCTCCCGCTCGCCGATCCCGATGATCTGGACGACCTGGTCGCGGACACCGTGCTCGACGGGGCCCGGTACGGGACCTGCACGTTGCGGGCCGTGTCCGTGCGGGGGGACTCCGCGCGGTATCGGGGGGAGCCGCGGCGGGACTCCTTGCTGACCGCGCGGTTCGGCACCGGCGAGCAGGCGTTGCTGCTGGTGGCGATGGCGACCGGGGCCCGGGCCACACCGGGGGCGCACCGGGCCGCCGCCGAGGCCTGTCACTGGATCGGGCGGGCCGTCGGACGCAGTCACACGCGGCTCGTGGAGGACATAAGGGCGGGGCGGCGCGGCGACCTCAAGTCCGGACTGCACCGCCTCACCGACCGCAGCCTCGGCAAGCTCCGCGCCAGCGCCGCCGAACAGGGCGTCGACCCGGAGGAGTACGCGGCCGGCCTGCGCTGTCTGCTGCTGCCCGCCGACCCCGAGTGCCGTACGCGCGTCTTCTTCGGCGTCGGGCCCGGCGGGCTGTTCCGGCTGCGGGACGGCGAGTGGCAGGACATCGAACCGCAGGTCGCCGAGACCAGGGGCGAACCCGTCGTGGGATTCGGATCGCCGCCCTCAGAGACGCCCGAGGGCGACCGGCTCACCATGGACCTCGGCATCCCGACCCCGCCCAGCCCCTACGAACCGGCCCCGGAACCACCCCGCGAACCCTTCCGCTTCCGTACCTCCGTCGCCCGCCCGGGTGACACGCTCCTCGTGTGCAGCGGCGGCCTCGCCGACCCGCTGCGCGGCGAACCCGAACTGGGCGACCACCTCGCCGAGCGGTGGTCCCGCCCCCAGCCGCCCGGCCTCGCAGCGTTCCTCGCGGACACCCAAGTACGGATCAAGGGTTACGCGGACGACCGTACGGCCGCGGCCGTTTGGGAGGCGTGACGGCGTCCTGCGTGACCTGATCGCCCTGTTACGTGCCCCGGCTCCAGGACTTTGGAGATCTAGCGGTAGGGCGTCCACTGGCGTGTCAGGTGTCGTACGTGTGCCGGGGCAGTTGCTTGATGCCGCTGGTGCGGAACGGGCGGCCGTCGTCGTCGATGCGGACGGTTCCCTTGCGGCCCTGGGAGGACCACTCCAGCTCCAGGAACCAGCGGCAGTCGCACGTCCCCGTCCGGGCGGTCACCAGCAGCACCTCGGGGTCCTGCGCGGAGACGCGGTACGGCATGCGCACCGCCGGGTTCGGCGTGCCGGCGTCGCTCCCGGCGACCGCGTGGGCTGCCGCCGCACCCGACCTCGGCCTGGACCGCCGGACCGGTCACCGACGGGTTCCCGGAGGAGCTCGTCGGCTCCTGCCTGGGGGAGGGGCTGCCCGGCTACGACTACCGGCACCGGGCGTTGCGCACCGACCCGGAGGCCAGCGCCGTACAGGTCACCGTCGTGACCGGCTCCGCCGCCAAGGCCAAGGCTCTCGCCAAGCGTCTCGACGAGGAGATCCGCACCTGCGCCGACCGTGTCGAGGAGTCCTCCCCGGACGTCCGGGCCGAGGGCCGGGACCACGGCTCGCTGCCCGTAGAGGAGGGCGCCCGCGTCCGCGGACTGCACACCGAGACCTCCTGGGGGGGGCCACGGACATCACGCTGCTGTCCGTCGGGCGGGACGGCAGGACCGTCACCGTCGTGGAGTGGGGACAGATGGGCGACTTCGGCGACGCGCCCGTGCCCGCCTTCAGGACGTCCACGACCACCGCCGTCAACAAGCTGTACTGACCGGGCGGCCACCGGGAAAGGACCGGGGCCGTCCTCCCGCCACGGGGGTCGGGAGGACGGCCCCGTACCGGCCGGGAACCGGCGGGCAAGACCGTCGTACTTCGGCCAACTTCACCGGACCGCCGCGCAGGGATACCGGCTGCCCCAGCCCTTCGCCGTGTACGGAAGGATCGGCAGCCGGCCATCGGCAGTTCGTCCGATCTCCGGCGGTCAGGATCCACAGCGGGACGCCCACCGGCTACCCTCTTGTCCCCCATCTCCCCGCCGCCGTACCGCTCAGGAGCCCTCCGCCCGGCCCGCCGGTCCCGGCCACGTGGCCGAACACCCGGGTGTTGACGATTCGACATGACTGCCGCGTGCCCGACGGGGCATGGATCCCCGTGAACGTGTTCGAGCTGGAGGGGAACCGACATCGGCGCGCAGGCGGGGGTCATGGAGAGGCAGGCACGAGGGGGCGGTCCCATAACGATCGGGACCTTCTCGGCGAAAACGGCGGAGGACAAGGCCGAAGACGTCACGGAGCAGGTGCCGGCGCCTCAGTTGAGGCGCAGACTCGGGCGGGCGGACCTACGGGCCGTGCCGGAGGCCCGAAGGGCCCTGCGGGAGTTGCTCGGGCAGTGGGGGAGGACCGCACGATCGGACGTGGCGGAACTGCTCACCAGCGAGCTCGTCACCAACGCGATCGTCCACACCGACCACGACGCGGTCCTGACGGCCACCGTCGGACCGCGTGGACTACGGGTGGAGGTACGGGACTTCGTGGCCCGCCGACCCCGGCTGCGCGTACCGGTCGCCGACGACGGTACGAACGGCAGGGGCCTGTTCCTGGTGCAGTCCCTCGCGGACGCCTGGGGGGTCAGGGCGCACGGAGTGGGCAAGGCCGTCTGGTTCGAGCTGGAGGCCGAGGCGGCGTGAACGGGGAAGGGGCGCGGCCCGCAGGCCACGCCCCCTTCCCGGCTCTGTGCGGCTCGGTCAGCCGAACTGCTGCTCCAGGTCCTTGAGCTTGCGCTCCAGGGAATCGAGGCGCGGCAGCGCCATGGTGTCGTCCTCAGCGGTGAGGTCGACGGTCACCGGGTCAGCTCCGCGGCGAACGGGCTGAAGGGAGGGACGCGAAGGGACGGGCAGTTGCTCCGGCCCGGATATGGCAGGCTCCGCGGAGACCTGCGAGGAGCCGCGCTCCACCTGCACCTCCAGCTGCCGGCCGCCACCGCCACCGCGGCCGAGGTAGCCGCGGTGACCGCGGCTGATCGCCTTCAACTGGGCCCGCTCCACGCGCTGCTGGTCGCGGCGCCGCTGCCGGTCGGCGTCCTTCTTGCGCTTGTCCTCGCGCACCTCGTCGACGGCCTCGTCCAGGCTGCGCACACCCTCCAGGAGCATCAGCGACCAGGCCTTGTACGTCTCCCGGGGGGCCCGCAGCCAGCGCACGATACGGATCTGCGGCAGCGGGCGCGGCACCAGGCCCTGCTCCCGCAGGGCGGCCCGGCGGGTCTGCTTCAGCGCGCGGTCGAAGAGCACCGCCGCCGACAGCGACATGCCCGCGAAGAAGTGAGGGGCACCCGCGTGGCCGACGCCCCTGGGCGCGTGCACCCAGTTGAACCAGGCCGCGGCGAACGCGAACGTCCAGACCAGTATCCGGGAGCCGAGCGCGGCGTCACCGTGGCTGGCCTCGCGCACCGCGAGCACGGAGCAGAACATCGCCGCGCCGTCCAGGCCGAACGGGACGAGGTACTGCCAGCCGTCGGAGAGCCCGAGGTTCTGCTCGCCGAAGCCGACCAGGCCGTGGAAGGAAAGCGCGGCGGCGACGGCCGCGCAGCAGAAAAGAAGGACGTAGGAGACGGTGCCGTAGAGGGCCTCCTTGCGTCTGCGGCGTTCCTCGCTGCGCTCCCAGGAATCGTCCGCGCTCGTGTCTTTGACCGAGGAGCGCTTGCCGCGCGCGAGCACCGCCACCGCCGCCAGCATGCCCAGGAGAAGCACGGCGCCCGGAAGCAGCCAGTTCAGCGATATGTCGGTCAGTCTCATCTGGGTGGTCCTTGCATTGGGATAGGGCGTAACGCCCGCCATAGTGGCCCAATCCCACCGGCCCTCAGGGGGTTTCGGGGCAAGAGGCCGCCAAGGAAGTGCAAGGGATTGCCCAGGGCGGCATTCTGCTCGAACTGCCGCGTGAGGGGCGAGAGTTGAGTTCGAAGAAGACTACCCGCACGGGTGGTTCCACGGAAAGCTACCGTGACACGTGAGGAAGTTGTGAATCGGCTGCGCGCGTGTGGGTGGCCGATTCCGTGATGATCTTACGAGGTGATGGGGGCTGCTCGGCCTGTGTCTGCCCGTGGTGACTCAACCGGCCGTGGCCAGCAGCTTGGTGACCCGGTCGGCGTCGCAGGTGCGCGGGCAGGTGGCGCAGGTGTCTTCGGGGCGCAGGGTGTAGAACATGCAGCAGCTCGCGCGGTCCCGGGTGCGCAGCGGCTCGCCGCCGGGGCCGGTCAGCTGGCGGAAGGCCGCCGTGCCCACGTACGGCTTGGTCGCGCCCGGCAGGAGCAGCTCCAGCTCGCGCATCGCGCGCCGTTCCTCGATCTCGCCGAGCAGCTGGGCGACGTACCAGAGTCCCTCGACGATCTCGTCCGTCGCCATGCCCCACAGGGCCCGGCCGCGGCGCCGCATCCTGGGTCCGAAACCGGCCAGGACCGGCTCCATGTGCTCGGCGACCGCCGACCGCACCTCGGCCCGCAGCGCCTCCTCGTCCGGGACGACCCGGGCGCCGGGCAGCGCGGCGGCCTCGTCGCCGGGCAGGCAGGCGAAGCCGGCCGGGCGGACGGCGAGGTGGCCGACGGGGTGGCCGGGGGCGGTGCGGTCGTACGAGACGTGCGTCACGGGGTAGCGGGGCACGCGGTGGTGCAGGAACCAGGGGACGGTGATCAGGAGGCAGGCGGACCAGGCGTATCGGTGCAGGCCGAAGCTGGCGATCACGTCGGGGCGTGCCTGCCGGTCGTAGTCCCTGCGGATCTGGGCGTCGTCCCAGGACAGGAAGGCGTCGAGGCCGGGGCCGGCTTCCGCGAGCGCGGCGGCGGTGGTCCAGTTGCCGCCCTGGGGAGCCTCGTCCTCGGCGGTCAGTTCGGTGATGGCCAGCCCCGGGAGGACCTCGGCCAGACGGGCGTACGCGCCGGAGAGGGCCGAAGGGGGCAGGGGCATGTGATCACCGGTCCGCGTCTGTTGAACGGGTCGCTTGAAGGTAAGCCTTACCTTACCCAAGATCGCTGGGATTTGAACTGACGGCCGGTGCGCTTATGGTGCTTGACGGACGAGTAACAACCCGCCGTAATGACCCCAAGTACCGATACGTCCGGAGGAGGAGCCGTGAAGCAGGGCGCGCAGGGCTCTTCCTCCGAGGTGGGGGTGCCGAGTGCCGAGGTTCCGGGTGGGCAGGTCAGGGTGCCGCAGCAGCCTGGAGTGGCGGATGCGGGTCGGATGAGGCATGGGGCTGGTGGGGCCTGCGAGGTGGTCCGGGGGGAGCACACACACAGTGAGCCCGCCCTGCCGTCCCCTCCGCGAGGCCGGCCCGTCGTGCAGCGGTCGTCGGTGCGCGGGCAGATCGTGGACGCGCTGCGGGCCGCGCTGGTGGCCGGGGACCTACGGCCCGGGGAGGTGTACTCGGCGCCGGTGCTGGCCGAGCGGTTCGGGGTCTCCGCGACGCCGGTACGGGAAGCCATGCAGCAGCTGGCCATCGAGGGTGCCGTCGAGGTCGTGCCGAACCGCGGGTTCCGGGTGGTCGAGCGGGGCGTGCGGGAGTTGGCGGAGCTGGCCGAGGTGCGGGCGCTGATCGAGGTGCCGGTGATGCTGCGGCTGGCCCGGACCGTGCCGGCGGAGCGCTGGGCCGAGCTGCGTCCCCTCGCCGAGGCGACGGTCCGCGCGGCGTCCTCCGGCTGCCGCGCGACCTACGCGGAGTCCGACCGGGGGTTCCACCGGGCCGTGCTGTCCCTCTCCGGGAACGAGCAGCTCGTCCAGGTCGCGGAGGACCTGCACCGGCGGGCGCAGTGGCCGCTGGTGGGGAGCGGCCCGGGGATGCGAGGCCGGGCTGATCTGGTGGCGGACGCACATGAACACACGGCGTTGCTGGACGCGTTGATCGCCCGGGACCTGGACGTGGTGCGGGCGCTGGTGGGGGAGCACTTCGCGGGCGCGGGCTGAGCGGGGTCTGGTGCGTGCCTCTGCAAGGCGGAGGAGGGCGTCGACGCGATGGGGGTCCCCCCTTGCTCGAGCGAAGTCGAGAGCTTGGGGGAGTCGGCAACCGACGACAACGCCGCAGAGGTGCGTGCCAGACCCCGCGTCTGCGGCGTGATCCAAACGACAGGCCCTAAGGGCGGCACGGGTGGGCGCAGCGGCACCTCGTCGCGCCGAGCTGCACACCCACCCGGGCCCCAGCCTCAACGCCGGGCACCGTTCAGCGCCGTCAAGCCGTCGCCGCCCCCGCCGCCGGAGGCGACGGCGCCAACTGCCGCGCCAACCACGTCGGCACACCCCCGAGCAACCGGAACAACCGCCGAGCCTCCTCCCGCAGCCGGGCCGCCTCCGGCTCGGTCTCCGTGTCGGCGAGGGACACCAGCGCCGGCGCCGTACCGACGAGATAGCCCAGTTCCTCACGGATCCGCAGCGACTCCGTGAAACCGTGCCGCGCCTCCGCCAACTCCCCGTCCCGCAAGGCGAGTCCGGCCAGATGACGCCACGTGAAGGACAGCAGCAACGGGTCGGACTGCGCCGTCGCCCCCGCGTGCGCACGGCGGTACGCGGCACGCGCCGCCTGCGGGGAACGCGCCAGGTTCTCCGCGAGCAACCCGCGACGGAAGTCCAGCAGGGCCCGCTGCGCAGCCCCCGGAGGGATCAGCGCCGCGGCCCGCCCCAGCGCCGCCCGCGCCTCGTCGGCCCGGTCGCGCACCGCGAGCACCGTCGCGGCGTAGGCCAAGTACCCGCGTTCACAAGCGGCCGCGCCCCGCTCGTCGTCGCTGTGGGCCAGCGCCTCGGCGGTGCGCAGGGCGTCCTCGGCCTCCTCCCAGCCCTGCTCCGTGTACAGACACCGTTCCACCAGCAGCGACGCGCGTTGCAGCGCCGCCGCGGGGGTGTCCGGTAGCAGCAGGGCGGCCGCGTCGGCCCAGCACGCGCGTGAGCGCAGCCGCCATACCGCGGTCTGGAGGGGATCGTCACCGGCAGTCGTTCCGTTACCAGACATGGCGGTATGCGCCACGTTGCCCTCCCCGAGCACGCCATCGAGCTGTTGAGTGGTGGCGGCATCTCAGCACGAATCGGAGGGCCGGGCCAAGGGGGTGGGTGAAGGATTTCACAAAGTCGTGGGACCGGTGGCCTGATCGGTTGCTCCGGACGGCGCGGCGTGCTCTCAGGACCGCGCTTGCCGCGCGATGTAGTCGACGGCGTCGCGCACGGTCTGCAACTGGCTGACATCGTCGTCGGGAATCCGTACGTCGAAGCGCTCCTCGGCCGCGACGACCACCTCGATGAGCGACAGGGAGTCGATCTCCAGATCGCCGGTGAACGAGGCCCCCATGTGGATGTCGTCGATCGGTACCCCCGAGATCTCGTTGACGATGTCGGCCAGAGCGTCGAGGATCTCCCGCCGCCTGTCGGGCACGCTGTCGCCGACGTGCTCGGCCCGCTCGCCCACCCGTGCCGCCACGTTGATGAGGCGCTGGTCCGGGTGGTTGAGCAGCGACTGGATGATGAACCAGAAGGAGTCGGGATCCAGCCAGTGCAGTTCGTCGAGTGCCTCGTCGACCATCCTGCTGTCCCTCGACTCATGCCAGACGACCAGGGGCGCCAGTACCTGTGCGGGCTGCGTGGGTCCGCCGCGCAGCACCAGGCACAGTGCCTCCAGCAGATCGGCCAGCGGTCGCTGGGGCAGCTTCACGGGAGACTGGTACACCTCCAGCTCCTCGACGAGCCGGTCCACCGGAAGTCCTTCGAGGCGGGCGACCAGGGCGCCGATGCCGCCGCCGCGCTGGTGCCGCCTCTCCTCGCTGAGCCAGAGCCACAGCGCGAGCTGCTCCGGGTGGACGAGGCCGCTCGCCTCCGAGTCCGTGATGTCCAGGCCAGCGGAAGCGGCCACGTCGCGGCAGAACGACACCCAGGTCCTCAAGTCCGCCCGGGAGTCGGGCACTTGCTGGAGCGCTGCGAAGACCCGGTACGCGGCCTGCCACAGATCGCCGATCTTCCGGGCGTCCGTCCAGCCGGAAGCCTCGACCTCGCGGCGGATGAGGTGGGGTTGCGGTCCGGGCTCCTCCACCAGTCGCCGCCACACGCTTTCGGCTGGGGAGGGCAGCTCCCGGTACCGGTTCTGGTTGCCCTTGAGCAGCCTCCTGAACGGGGTACTCCGTTCCTGCACGGGCTCCAGGCGCGGCGTGACGAGGTGCCGCAGGGGGTCGAGCACTGCCGTGGGGGTCGCCGTCCGGAGTTGTTCGTCCAGCGCCCTGTACAGCCGCACGAGAAAGCGCCGGTCCTCCTCCAGCTCGGCCAGCCGCTTGTCGTGCTGTGCCTCGACCGCCGTGCGGTACTCGTCCGCGAGCGGTCCACGCGCGGCGGTGAACGCCTCTCGGCACCTGGCCAGCCACGGAAGCTCCGTGTAGGCGACAGCGCGGTTGGTCTCCAGGACGCGCAGTACCTCCTGGGGCAGTCGCTCATCGGGGCCGTGTGCCGTCAGCCAGTCGACGCGCCGGCTCAGCTCCTTCTCGTCGCCGGGGGCGACGATGAGCAGCCGTGCCGCCATCGTCGCGGCTTCCCGCGCGGGGTTGGCCAGAAGCAGCCGTACCTCCTCGGGCACTGCTGCGGCGGGCAGTCGCAGCAGTGCCTCCCGGGCCGCCTTCCGCACACCCTGGTTGCCGTCCCACAGCAGGCCGTTGAGGAGCTCCAGGCCCTGAGGGTCACCGTCCGCGGTGACGCGGTAGGACTGCTCGGCGACGATGCGGCGCACGAAGTCCACCTGGTGCCCGGCCAGTTCGCGCAGGAAGGCCCAGAAGGACGGGCCGTGGCCACGGTCGAGCTGGAACGCCAGCAGAGTCGCGATGCCCCGCCACTTCCAGCTGCGGTCGAGCATCGCGCGGACCACGTCGATGTGGACCAGCTCCGCGGGTCTGAGGTCCTCCAGCCGCAGCACGAGGAACTCCAGCGCACCGCGCAGGGAGGGGAACCCGTCCTCCTGGTCCATCAGCGCGAGCGCGTCGGAGACGATGAGGGAGCGGGACTTCACCGACCAGCCCTGGTCGACGTACAGGCTGAGTGCGAGCACGTACTCGGCGAAGCGGTCGTAGATGAAGACGACGTTACGTACGCCCAGCTCGTCGTCGACGCTCTCCTCGAGAATGATCTCCTCGTCGATGACCCGGCTGTAGAGCGAGTCGCTGCTGTCCAGTTCGCTCAGGGCACAGCGCAGCCGGGCTGCCACCGCGCTGCGGGGCACCGTCGTGCTGCGCGCCTCCCGCATGAGGCGGGCGACCTCCAGCACGAGGTCGGCGACCGCGCTGCGGCCCTTGAGCGATGTGGTGTCGGCCACCTGCTCGACCTTGCGCTCCCAGAACAGCTTGAACAGCCTGAAGAGACGGAAGTCCTCGACGACGCCGATGTCCTGGCCCCGATAGGCCTCGCACAGGATGCGCAGCACCAGCGCGTGCCTGCACCGCTCGGCGGCCTCGCCGCGCAACTCGCCCCGGATGCCGAAGGCGGCGAAGTAGTCGGTGGCGATCCGCGGGAAGGCGTCGACGGGGAACAGCGGCACGTCCTCCACGCGGGTGGACGACGGCCGGATGCCGGCCAGGGCCAGGGACCGCTGGCGGACGTAGCTGGACCAGAAGGACGTGCGGTAGAACTGCCAGAAGTCGGTACGGCAGGTGATCACGACCTTGACGCCGGAGCTCTCCGCCTGCCGCAGCAGCTCGTGCAGGGCCGCCTTCATGTCGTCGGGCTTGGCGGGGGACTCGTTGATGGCGTCGAGCAGCAGCAGGGGTTGCGGGCCCCGCGCACTGACCTCGCCCAGGTCCGCGAAGCAGCCGGGCCAGTCGGTGCCGTAGCCGAGGCGGACGGCGATCAGTTTCAGCAGGCCGTACGGCTCCGAGACCGGGACGCGGGCCGACATCAGCAGGACGACCGCGTCGTCGGCGGTCCGCTCGGCCAGTGCACAGAGCAGGCTGGTCTTGCCCCGTCCCGGCTTGGAGACCACCAGCAGGCACACACTGTCGTCGGCGAGGAACTCCTCCACGCGGGCCTCTAGTTCCTCGTGTCGGAAGTACAGCTCCGGCAGGTACTTGGAGCCGACCTCGGCGATCTCCTTCAGGGTGTTGTCGCGGGCGCGGGCACGCAGGGTGGCGAACGGGGTGCCCGGCGCCACGAGTCCGGCCATCCCGTCGGGCCCGAGCCGCCGGATCTCGTCGGCGAGGCCGTTCAACTGCTCCTTGCGGTCCACCCCGACCACGGTGACCCGCGCCAGCTCGGCGACGAAGCCGGCCATGACCTCGGGGCCCCTCGGCGCGAGTGCCCCGACCAGCGAGGTGAAGAAGCTGACGGCGCTGCCGCCGTGCACGTCCAGTTGCTGTGCGAGCTCTCCGTACCCCACGTTGTCCAGGAGGAACTCCCGCTGCCCCGGCTGGGTCATACCCGGCAGGGACGCGAGGCTCTGGACCAGTCTGCCGCGCAGGCTCCCCGGGTGTGGGTCGTGCATGGCTGTGTCCTCCGGTGAGTGATCAGCTGAGGCGGGAACGCGGGCCGGACGGGAGCCGGTCGAGGATCTGGCCGGTGCGGAAGCCCTCGTTGCGGTAGCAGTGGCTGCCGGTGGCCGGTTCCTCCAGGTGGCCTCCGGCGTGGTGGACCGCGCAGACCTGCCAGTCGTCGGTCAGTACCGGCGCGCCGGAGGAGCCGGGGAGCGTGGCCGTGACGTACTGGATCACGGTGTCGTCGACGTACTCGACGAAGTTGCTCTGCATCGCGATCTGCTTGGGCTGCCCGCCCGGGTGCTGGATGATGTTCACCCGCTCACCGACCAGGGGCGGTGAGTCGACGAGGCGCAGCCGGCCCCAGCGCTCGCCGGGCGAGCCGGCCAGCTCCACGAGCGCGAAATCCAGGCTCCGGTCGGCGAGGAAGAACCCCCCACTGGCCCGTACGGTCTCGACGGGCCGCGGCCGGCCCGCCGGATCGTCCTCGTAGTTGAAGAGGAAGCGGGCGTCCGCGAGCACTTCCTCGCTCGGCAGTACGTGCTCGTTGGTCAGCAGCAGATCGTCCGCCACCAGGAAGCCTGTGCCGGTCCATCCCGACATCCCCTGGCGGACCTCGATGTGGCACACGGACCGGGCGGCGGCCAGGGCCTGCTCGAGGAAGTGGACCGGCCGGAGCGTGTTGCTCGTGATGATCTTCTCTTCGACGCTCCGGGCGGAGTCGGGCCCTCTCCACGAGGCGACTGCGGGAGCCGGAGAGACCGGCACCATCATGCGGTGCCTCAGCAACAGGTCCGCGATGAAGTCCTGTTGTTCCTTGCCGGTGAGGGTGGCGACCAGATTGAGGAAAAGGCCCAGCGCCTCGTGGTCGCGGGAGAAGCGGCCGTAGGCCGAGAGATGGGTGACGATGCGGCTGGCCGCCACGAGCGGCGGACCGGTGATGTCGATATGGGGAACCAGCTGCCCGAGCCCGGCGAGCGTGAGCATCTCCGCCCGGCCGGACTCGGAGGACAGCACGGGCACGGTCGCCAGGAGCGTGACGATCCGTCGGCGTTCCTCCACCGTGAGTTCGACCATCTGCCCTCCCCCGAGACCCCGGCCCGCGCCGGGAATACCCCATGGTGCCAGCAGACGCACCGTCAGGCGCCGGCAATGCGCGTACTCGCGCTGGTGGGACCGGGTCCGGGTCAGCTCATCCGCAGTGCCAGGAAGAAGTCGAGCTTGTCCTCCAGGCGCGACAGATCGCGGCTCGTCAACTGCTCGATGCGGCCCACCCGGTAGCGCAGTGTGTTGACGTGGAGGTGGAGCCGGGTGGCGCAGCGGGTCCAGGAGCCGTCGCAGTCCAGGAAGGCCTCCAGAGTGGGGATCAGCTCGGCGCGGTGGCGGCGGTCGTAGTCGCGGAGGGGGTCCAGGAGGCGGGCCGTGAAGGCGCGGCGGACGTCGTCCGGGACGAAGGGCAGCAGCAGGACGTGGGAGGCCAGTTCCTGGTGGCCCGCCGCGCAGACCCGGCCCGGGCGGGCCGCCGCCACCCGGCGGGCGTGGCGGGCCTCCTCCAGTGCGCCGCGCAGGCCCTCCGCCGAGTGCACGGCCGCGCTGACGCCGAGTGTGAGGCGGCCGTCGTCGTTCAGGCCGGCCGTCAGGGGGTCCCGTACGGACTCCAGGAGTGCGTCCGCGAGGACGCCGGTCTCGGAGCCGTCGTGCTCCGTCGCGACGGCGGGGAGCGGGACGAGGGCGATGGCCTCGTCGCCCGTGTGGGCCACGGCGATGCGGTCGGAGGGCTCCGGGCCCGCCGACAGGGGGTCGACGAGGATCTCCTCCAGCAGGGCCTGGGCGACCGGGCCGCCCTCGACCTCGCCGCCGTCCCAGTCGACGCGGGCCACGACCACCTGCCAGTGCGGCGCGGCGCCGAGGCCCGGCAGCAGGACCGGGGCGGCCACCCGGAGGCGGGCGGCGATCTCGGCGGGAGCCGCGCCCGCCTGGACCAGTTCCAGGACCTCCTGGGCGAGGCGGCGGCGGACCGTGCGGGCGGCGTCCCGGCGGTCCCGCTCGACCGCGATCAGCTGGGTGACGCCGTAGAGGAGGTCGAGGCGCTCCTCCGCCCAGTCCCCGGCGTCCGCCTCGACCGCCAGCAGCCAGTCGGACAGGACGCTCTCGCGGGCGTCCCGGGAGGTCTGCGGGGAGCGGCCCGTCGAGCGGATCGGGAAGAGGGAGTAGGTGGTGCCGTCCAGGAAGAGGCGGTGCGGGGCGCGGCGGCCCGTGCGGGTGGCGGTCAGGTGTTCCGCCGCCAGCCGGGCGCAGGCCTCGGCGGGGAGGGCGGGGCCCTGCGTCTTCGGGCCCGCGATCGGGCGGCCGGTGGGGGAGAGCACCCAGGCGCGCAGGTCCAGGTCCGAGCCCAGCAGGTCCAGGACCACGTCCGGGCCGCCGCCCGCCGGGCCCGACGTCATCATCCGGCGGTGGCGGTCGACCACGGCCGCGAGGTCTCCGGCGCGCTCGCCCGAGACCTGCCGTACGACGTGTTCGGTGATCGTCGCGAACGCCACCGACTCGTGCACCGCGAAGAGCGGGAGGCGGTGGCGGGCGCAGGCCGCGACCAGGTCGTCCGGTACGTCCCCGAGCTCGGCCTCGCCCGCGGCGAGGGCCGTGACCCCCTCCTGCACCAGGATCCGGACGAACGGCTCCGAGTCCGCGGCGTCCCGGCGCCAGGCCAGGCCCGTGAGCACCAGCTCGCCGCCCGAGAGGTAGCGGCTGGGGTCGCGCAGGTCGGTGGTCATCACACCGCGCACGGTGCGGTCCAGCTCGTCCTCGCCGCCGAGCAGCTTGAGGCCCAGCGCGTCGGTGTCCAGCAGTGCGCGCAGCCGCATTCTCGTCGCCGCCGTTCTTTGTCTCGAAATCTATGGTGGATCTTGGTGGGGTATGCGGTGAACGTCTGATCGGTGGGCTGCTGAGCGATGTTTGTCGCCCTCCGAGCGTGTCCCGGCTGTGTCCCAGGTCACGCGGCTGTGTCGCGCGTTTCCACAGGAAAACGAGGAGGTTTCTGATGGCCTCCGTTCATACGAATCTACAAGATGCCCGTCCTGGCCAGCCAACTCCTTCATGGTTTCCGTGACTGACCCCGCCCGAGCACCGCCCTGTGTACTGAGTCCACTACGCGTTAACAGCACATGAACGAGCCGGGACCGCCGCACACGGATTGGCTCAATCTGAACGCCCCACACGAAGACGAAGAAGAGAGCCGGTCATGGACTTCCTTCGCCCCGCCAGCTGGGAGGAGGCGCTCGCCGCGAAAGCCGAGCATCCCACCGCTGTGCCGATTGCGGGTGGCACCGACGTGATGGTCGAGATCAACTTCGACCACCGCCGGCCCGAGTACCTCATGGACCTGAACCGCATCGGCGACCTCTCCGAGTGGGAGGTCGGCGAGGAGAGCGTGCGGCTGGGTGCCTCCGTGCCGTACACGAAGATCATGGACAACCTGCGCGCCGAGCTGCCGGGGCTCGCCCTGGCCTCGCACACGGTCGCCTCCCCGCAGATCCGCAACCGCGGCGGCGTCGGCGGCAACCTCGGCACCGCCTCCCCGGCCGGCGACGCCCACCCCGCCCTGCTCGCCGCGGGCGCCGAGGTGGAGGTCGAGTCGGTGCGCGGCTCGCGTCGTATCCCGATCGACGAGTTCTACACGGGCGTCAAGCGCAACGCGCTGGCCCCCGACGAGCTGATCCGGGCCGTGCATGTGAAGAAGGCCGACGGGCCGCAGCAGTTCTCCAAGGTGGGGACCAGGAACGCGATGGTCATCGCCGTGTGCGCCTTCGGGCTCGCGCTGCACCCCAAGACGCGGACCGTGCGGACCGGCATCGGTTCGGCCGCTCCGACCCCCGTTCGGGCCAAGGCCGCCGAGGAGTTCCTGAACGCCGCTCTGGAGGAGGGCGGCTTCTGGGACAACGGGAAGATCATCACCCCGTCGGTCGCCAAGCAGTTCGCGGACCTGTGCTCCGCCGCCTGCAACCCGATCGACGACGTCCGGGGCACCGCGAGCTACCGCCGCCACGCGGTCGGCGTCATGGCCCGCCGCACGCTGACCTGGACCTGGGAGTCCTACCGCGGCACGCGCCGCACCACCGAGGGAGCTGCGTGATGCGCGTCAACTTCACGGTCAACGGCCGTCCGCAGGAAGCCGACGACGTGTGGGAGGGCGAGTCCCTGCTGTACGTGCTGAGGGAG
Organism: Streptomyces sp. NPDC050164; assembly: GCF_044459945.1. Lineage (NCBI taxonomy): Bacteria > Bacillati > Actinomycetota > Actinomycetes > Kitasatosporales > Streptomycetaceae > Streptomyces > Streptomyces sp. NPDC050164. Next base: position 169,799 of record NZ_JBITJK010000010.1, on the reverse strand, counting down.
CGGCTCGGCCTGCCGGGCTCGAAGAACGCCTGTGAGCAGGGCGAGTGCGGGTCGTGCACGGTCCGGCTGGACGGTGTGCCGGTGTGTTCGTGCCTGGTGGCGGCGGGTCAGGTGGAGGGCCGCGAGGTCGTCACCGTCGAGGGCCTCGCGGACTACGCCAAGCGGCGCGCCGAGGGCGGCTGCGCGAGTGGCGCCTGCGGTACGACGCTCCAGAACGCCCGGCTGGGGGTCCCCCCGGGCGAAGCCTGGGGGAGGGAGGCCAAGGGCACCGACTCGCAGACCGGCGAGGGCACCGAGCTCTCCCCGATCCAGCAGGCGTTCATCGACGCCGGCGCCGTCCAGTGCGGTTTCTGCACACCCGGTCTGCTGGTCGCCGCCGACGAGATGCTGGAGCGCAACCCGACCCCGACCGACGCGGACATCCGCGAGGCGCTGTCGGGCAACCTGTGCCGCTGCACCGGCTACGAGAAGATCATGGACGCGGTCCGCCTCGCGGCCGCCCGCCAGTCCGAGGGGGTCTGAGCATGTCGCCCAACGGCGCACCCACGAAAATCACGCAGGGCTCCCAGACCAAGGGCGGCATCGGCGAGTCCACGCTCCGCCCGGACGGCACCCTCAAGGTCACCGGCGAGTTCGCGTACTCGTCCGACATGTGGCACGAGGACATGCTGTGGGGGCAGATCCTCCGGTCGACCGTCGCGCACGCCGAGATCGTGTCCATCGACACGAGCGAGGCCCTGGCCACGCCGGGCGTCTACGCCGTGCTGACGTACGACGACCTGCCGACCGACGTGAAGAACTACGGGCTGGAGATCCAGGACACCCCGGTCCTCGCCCACGGCAAGGTCCGCCACCACGGCGAGCCGGTCGCGATCGTCGCCGCCGACCACCCGGAGACCGCGCGCCGCGCCGCCGCGAAGATCAGGGTCGACTACCGTGAACTGCCCGTCATCACCAACGAGGCGTCCGCGACCGCCCCCGACGCGATCCTCGTCCACGAGGACCGCGACGACCACCACGCCGGCCACGTCCCGCACCCCAACATCGTCCACCGCCAGCCGATCGTCCGTGGTGACGTGGAGAAGGCCCGCGAGCGGGCGGACGTCATCGTCGAGGGCGAGTACACCTTCGGCATGCAGGACCAGGCCTTCCTCGGCCCCGAGTCCGGCCTCGCGGTGCCGGAGGAGGACGGCGGCGTCCACCTCTACATCGCCACCCAGTGGCTGCACAGCGATCTGCGCCAGATCGCGCCCGTGCTCGGCCTGCCCGAGGACAAGGTGCGGATGACGCTGTCCGGCGTCGGCGGCGCGTTCGGCGGCCGCGAGGACCTGTCGATGCAGATCCACGCCTGCCTGCTGGCGCTGCGCACGGGCAAGCCGGTCAAGATCGTCTACAACCGGTTCGAGTCCTTCTTCGGGCATGTCCACCGCCACCCGGCGAAGCTCCACTACGAGCACGGGGCCACCAAGGACGGCAAGCTCACGCACATGAAGTGCCGGATCGTCCTGGACGGCGGCGCCTACGCCTCCGCCTCCCCGGCCGTCGTCGGCAACGCCTCCTCCCTGTCGGTCGGCCCGTACGTGGTCGACGACGTGGACATCGAGGCCATCGCCCTCTACACCAACAACCCGCCCTGCGGCGCCATGCGCGGCTTCGGCGCGGTCCAGGCGTGCTTCGCCTACGAGGCGCAGATGGACAAGCTGGCGAAGAGGCTCGGCATGGACCCGGTGGAGTTCCGGCAGCTCAACGCCATGGAGCAGGGCACGATCATGCCGACCGGGCAGCCGGTCGACTCGCCGGCCCCGGTCGCCGAACTCCTGCGCCGTGTCAAGGCGATGCCGATGCCGCCGGAGCGCCAGTGGGAGTCCAGCGAGGGCGCCGACGTGCGGCAACTGCCGGGCGGCCTGTCCAACACCACGCACGGCGAAGGCGTCGTACGCGGTGTCGGCTACGCGGTCGGCATCAAGAACGTGGGCTTCTCCGAGGGGTTCGACGACTACTCGACCGCGAAGGTCCGGATGGAGGTCGTGGGCGGCGAGCCCGTCGTCACCGTCCACACGGCCATGGCCGAGGTCGGCCAGGGCGGTGTCACGGTCCACGCGCAGATCGCCCGCACCGAGCTGGGCGTCACGCAGGTGACCATCAACCCGGCCGACACCCAGGTGGGCAGCGCCGGTTCGACATCGGCCTCCCGGCAGACGTACGTCACCGGCGGCGCCGTGAAGAACGCCTGTGAGCTGGTCCGCGAGAAGGTGCTGGAGATCGGCCGCCGCAAGTTCGGCTCCTACCACCCGGCCTGGGCCACGGCCGAACTGCTCCTGGAAGGGGGCAAGGTCGTCACCGACGGCGGCGAGGTCCTGGCCGACCTGGTCGACGTCCTGGAGGGCGAGGCCGTCGAGGTCGAGGAGGAGTGGCGGCACCGGCCGACCGAGCCCTTCGACCTGCGCACCGGCCAGGGCAACGGGCACGTGCAGTACTCCTTCGCCGCGCACCGCGCCGTCGTCGAGGTCGACACCGAGCTCGGCCTGGTGAAGGTCATCGAGCTGGCCTGTGCCCAGGACGTCGGCAAGGCGCTCAACCCGCTGTCCGTGCTCGGCCAGATCCAGGGCGGCACCACGCAGGGCCTGGGCGTGGCGGTCATGGAGGAGATCATCGTCGACCCCAAGACGGCGATGGTGAAGAACCCCTCCTTCACGGACTACCTGATCCCGACCATCCTCGACACGCCGACCATCCCGGTCGACGTCCTCGAACTCGCCGACGAGCACGCCCCGTACGGGCTGCGCGGCGTCGGCGAGGCGCCCACCCTGTCGTCGACCCCGGCGGTCCTCGCGGCCATCCGGAACGCGACCGGGCTCGAGCTGAACCGGACTCCGGTACGGCCCGAGCACCTGACGGGTACGTCACTCTCCGAGGCCTGAGCAGGAGAGTTCCGTCCGGGGGACCGCGTCCCCCGGACCCCCTTCGTTCGTCTCGGGCCGTCCCCCGGGTCGTGCATCCCAACCCCCTATGAAACTTGGGAGTAGGCCCACATGACCCAGCAGTCAGTAGAGCCGAGGACCACAGCCGAAGACGCGGGCGAAGGCACCCGCGTCCCGGCCGGACGGTCCTGGCTCGACCGGTACTTCCACATATCCCACAGAGGGTCCACGGTCGCGCGCGAAGTGCGCGGCGGCGTCACCACCTTCATGGCGATGGCGTACATCCTCCTGCTCAACCCCCTGATCCTGTCCGGCAAGGACGCGGCGGGGAACACCCTCGCGCAGCAGGGCCTGATCACCGCGACCGCGTTCGCGGCGGCCCTCACCACCCTGCTGATGGGTCTCGTCGGCAAGGTGCCGCTCGCCCTCGCCGCCGGTCTCTCCGTCTCCGGAGTCCTCGCCTCCCAGGTCGCGCCCGAGATGACCTGGCCGCAGGCGATGGGCATGTGCGTGATGTACGGCGTGGTCATCATGCTGCTGGTCGTCACCGGCCTGCGCGAGATGATCATGAACGCGATCCCGCTCGCGCTCAAGCACGGCATCACCATGGGCATCGGCCTGTTCATCGCCCTCATCGGCTTCTACAAGTCCGGCTTCGTGCACCAGGGCGAGGCCACCCCCCTCGCGCTCGGCCCGGCGGGCGAACTGGCCGGCTGGCCGGTGCTGCTCTTCGCCGGCACCCTGCTGCTGATCTTCATGCTCCAGGCCCGGAACATCCCGGGCGCCATCCTCATCGGCATCGTCAGCGGCACGGTCGTCGCCGCGATCCTGAACGCCGCGGGCGTCATCGACCCCAAGCAGTGGGCGGCCGGCGCGCCCGAGCTGCACGGAAGCGCGGTGTCCATGCCCGACTTCTCGCTCTTCGGGGACGTGGAGTTCGGCGGCTGGGGCGAGGTCGGCGCGATGACCGTCGGCATGATCGTCTTCACGCTGGTGCTGGCCGGGTTCTTCGACGCGATGGCGACCATCATCGGCGTCGGCACCGAGGCCAAGCTCGCCGACGACAAGGGCCGGATGCCGGGCCTGTCCAAGGCGCTGTTCATCGACGGCGCCGGCGGCGCGATCGGCGGTGTGTCCGGCGGCTCCGGCCAGACGGTGTTCATCGAGTCGGCCACGGGCGTCGGCGAGGGCGCGCGCACCGGCCTGGCCTCCGTGGTCACGGGTCTGTTCTTCGCGGCCTGTCTGTTCTTCACGCCGCTCACGGCGATCGTGCCGCAGGAGGTCGCGTCCGCCGCCCTCGTCGTCATCGGCGCGATGATGCTGATGAACGCCCGGCACGTGGACTGGGCCGACCGGGCCACCGCCGTCCCGGTGTTCCTGACGGTCGTCCTGATGCCGTTCACGTACACCATCACCACCGGTGTCGCCGCGGGCGTCATCTCCTACGTCGCCATCAAGACCGCCCAGGGCAAGGTGCGCGAGATCGGCGCCTTCATGTGGATCCTGACGGCGGTGTTCCTCGTCTACTTCGCCCTCAACCCGATCGAGAGCTGGCTGGGCGTCCACTGACGCCCCGCCCGCCGCAACCCCAAGGAGACCGAGACAGATGCTGGACATCGCCGAGGAGTTGAACCGGTGGGTCGAGCAGGGCCGTGACTTCGCCGTGGCCACCGTGGTGGCCGTCGGCGGCAGCGCGCCCCGCCTGCCCGGCGCCGCGCTCGCGGTGGACGCCGAGGGCACGGCGATCGGCTCGGTCTCCGGCGGCTGCGTGGAGGGCGCGGTCTACGACCTGTGCGAACAGGCGCTGCGGGACGGCGAGACCGTCCTGGAGCGCTTCGGCTACAGCGACGACGACGCCTTCGCCGTGGGCCTGACCTGCGGCGGCGTCATCGACATCCTGGTCACCCCGGTCCGGGCCGGCGATCCGGTCCGCCCGGTGGTCGCGGCCGCGCTCACCGCCGCCGTGTCCGGGGAGGCGGCGGCGGTGGCGCGGGTCGTGTCGGGCCCGCGCGAACTGACGGGCCGGGCCCTGCTGGTCCGCCCCGACGGCTCCTGCGACGGCGGCTTCGGCGCCCATCCGGAACTGGACCGCACGGTCGCCGCCGAGGCGGGGGCTCTCCTGGACGCCGGCCGCACCGGCACCCTGGAGATCGGAGAGCAGGGCTCACGCTGCGGAGCACCGCTCACGCTCCTGGTCGAGTCATCCGTCCCCCCGCCCCGGATGATCGTCTTCGGTGCGATCGACTTCGCCTCGGCCCTGGTCCGCGTCGGCAAGTTCCTCGGCTACCACGTCACGGTGTGCGACGCGCGCCCCGTCTTCGCGACCCGGGCGCGCTTCCCGGAGGCCGACGAGATCGCCGTCGGCTGGCCCCACCGCTACCTGGAGCGCACGGACGTCGACGCCCGCACGGTCCTGTGCGTGCTGACCCACGACGCCAAGTTCGACGTGCCCCTGCTGAAGCTGGCGCTGCGCCTGCCGGTGGCGTACGTCGGTGCCATGGGCTCCCGGCGCACCCACCTGGACCGCAACGCGCGCCTGCGCGAAGTGGGCGTCAGCGAGCTGGAGTTGAGCCGGCTGCACTCCCCGATCGGCCTGGACCTCGGGGCGCGCACGCCCGAGGAGACGGCCCTGTCGATCGCCTCGGAGATCGTCGCGGCCAAGCGCGGCGGCAGCGGGGTCTCGCTGACCGGGGCCCATACGCCGATCCACCACGAGCCGGAGTCGAAGGCGGTGGGGCGGATCGGGTCGGTGGCCTGACCCACGGCCGGTCAGCGGGCCACGGACTCCAGAAGGGAGAACGGCTCCGCCTCCGGGAGCGGGGTGACGGAGGTGAGGGACAGGCCGGCGGCCTCGCACAGCTCCTCGAAGTCCTCGCGGGTACGCTCCCTGCCGCCCACGTTCACCAGCATGTTGAGGTCGCTGAGATACGTGCTCCCGTCACCGTCGGCCCCGACGACCTCGGGCAGCACCGGTTCCAGGATCAGGACCCGTCCGCCGGGCGGCAGCGCCGCGCGGCAGTGGCGCAGGATCGTGACCGCCCGGTCGTCCGGCCAGTCGTGCAGGATGCTCTTCATCAGGTACAGGTCCGAGCCCTCGGGCACCGACCGGAAGAAGTCCCCGGCGACCAGGGAGCAGCGTTCCGTGAGCCCGTGCCGCCGCAGGTTCTCCGGCGCCTGGGCGAGCCCTTCGCTCGTGTCGTAGACGACACCGGTGAGGCCGGGGAACGCGGCGAGTACGCCGGCCAGGAGCGTGCCGTCTCCGCCGCCGACGTCCGTGACCGTGCCGAACCGGCCGAAGTCGAAGGCGTGCGGCAGGGCGGCGGCGGTCTCCGCGGTGGCCTGGCTCATCGCCGCGTTGAACTCGGCGGACAGCTCGGGCTGCAGGGCGAGGTGGCTGAAGAAGTCCGTGCCGAAGACGGTGTCGAACGCGACGTCGCCGGTGCGGACGCTGTCGTCCAGGTACTCCCAGGCGCGGATGATCGCCGGCTCGGTGAACATCCGCACGAAGGAGGTGAGCGAGTCGGGGCGGCCCGGGTCGAGGAGTAAACCCGCGGGGGCCACCGCGAAGGTGCCGAAGCTGTGTTCCCTCAGCAGGCCGAGACCGGCCAGGGCGCGCAGCAGCCGGGTCATGGGCTGGGGCTCGGCTCCGGCGTCGGCGGCCACGTCGGCTGCCGGGCGGGTCGTGTCGCCGATCAGCTCGACGATCCTCAGCCGGACGGCCGCGCGCACGGTCTGCGCGGCCATGCCGCCGAAGACGAGCCGCACGAGCAGGTCACGGTCGGTCATGTCCGGTGCCAGGGCATGGGTGTTCGCCACAGGTCTTCCCCTCCTACGTTGTTTCGTCCGGTCAGCCGGCGGAGTTCGCCCTGCCGGCCAGGGCGGTGGGCGTGCAGCCCGCGAACGCCAGTACGTCGCGATGGAGATGGGGCTGGTCGACGTAGCCGCAAGCAAGTGCGACGTCGGCGGCGTTCGCGCCCGCGGTGAGTGCGCGGGCGGCGTGGTCGAAGCGGACCAGCATGGCGGCGCGCTTCGGGGTGAGACCGATCTGCTCGCTGAACCGGGACCACAGCCGCTTGCGGCTCCAGCCGCAGGCGTCGGCCAGTTCGCCGACCCGTACCCGGCCCCGACGGGCCACGATGGTGTCCCAGACGGCGGCGACCTCGGGCGTCATCGCCGGTGCCCGCGCGGCCCGTTCGGCGAGGAACCGGTCCACGAGCGTGAGGCGCTGCTCCCAGGTCGACGCCTCGGCCAGCCGCTCCCGCAGGCGCGACTCGGCCCGCCCCCAGAGGTCTTCGAGCCCCCTGACCGATCCGTCCAGCTCGCGCGGGGAGACACCCAGCAGGGCATAGGCGGCCCGGGGCGACAGACGCATCTCGACGCACTCCACACCCTCGGCGCGGATCCGGGCCGGGCCGGGCGACAGCGCGGCGGCGAAGCTCGACAGGTCCTGGTGCCCGTGGGCACCTTCCACCGAGAACGGGCTCTCCCCGAGCCCGATCACGACGACCACCGCCGGCCGCGGCAGCACCCGCATGTCCAGCCCGGCTGCGTCCCGCTCACGGAACCCGGCCATCCGGACGCCGTCGAGCGACATGCCGTCGCGCGGCAGGACGACGTCCCAGCCGGGCTCGCTCTCCGCTTCGTCACTGCGCATGCCTCTACGGTCGCCGACTTCTCCGCTCCTGTCTTGGACGAAAGTTCCCCTCCCAGGCGCCGCAGAGAAGACGCCTATGGACGTCTGAGCAAACGGTTCAGCGCACGGCCGAACACGTATCGCGCCGAGGGCCGCAGTACGCCGTCGAAGAGCGACGGCAGCAGCCTGATCCGGATCTCCTCCCGCCAGACCACACGCGTACGACCCCCGGGCCCCGGCCGCACTTCCAGCTCCGCCCAGCCCAGCACCACCCGGCCCCGCTTCTCCAGACGGCACATCCCCGGCGCCCCGTCCTGAGGCGGCTGCCACACCGTGACCTCCATCGGGTCGTCGAAGGACAGCGGCCCGACACCCGACCGGATCACGACGACGGTCCCCGGGCCGGTGGGCGCGGGCGGGACCACCGAGACGCGCGTCAACGGCACGACCTCACCGTGCCGTTGCCACTGAGTGATCCGCCGCCACGCCTCGTCGAGGGGAAGCGGGGCCGTACGTTCGAGCAGGATGTTCACCACGGCACGATCGTAGGGCGGTCAGGAGCCCAGGAGTCGGTGCACGGCGCGGCGGGCGCGGGCGGCGGCGGACGGGTCGTGCCGGAGCTGCAGGAAATGGTTGAGGGCCAGCATGACGCCGACGAGTTCGTAGACCAGCTGGTCGACGTCCGTGTCCGCCGACAGCTCTCCGGCCCCGACCGCACGCTGGACGTGCAGACGCAGGTCGCGCTGCCACAGGGCGCTCATGCCCGCGACGGCGTCCCGCACGGGGCCGGTGCGCCCGTCGAACTCCGCCGCCGCGGCGGTGAAGAAGCAACCGCCGGGCAGCACGTCCCGCTCCAGGTACGACACCCACGCCTCGCACACGGCACGCAGGTGCGCCAGTCCGGGCGGCACCTCCCGCACCCGCTGCGGGACTTCCCGGGCGAACAGCTCCGCCGCCGCGTCGACGACGGCGAGCTGGAGGATCTCCTTCGTGCCGAAGTGACCGAGGACGCCGGCCTTGCTCATGCCCAGATCGGTGGCGAGCCGGCCGATGGTCAGGCCCTCCAGCCCTTCCACCGAGGCGAGCTCCAAGCTGCGGTCGACGATGCGCTGCCGCGTCCGGCGCGTCTCCAGGACCGAGTTCCGAGGGCTCATGGGAGTCGATGATAGCCGTCCTCAGCCCCTTTAGCTTCCGATCGTTCGGTTGCTATATTCCGGCTCTGCCGTTCGGCTCGATCGAAGGAGAGCCCCTTGTCCGGGTCCCGCATCACCGCCCTGGGTCACCATCAGCCCGCTCGCGTGCTGACCAACACCGAACTGGAAGGCATGGTCGACACCAGCGATGCCTGGATCCGGCAGCGCACCGGCATCGCGGCCCGCCGGATCGCCGGCGCGCAGGAGTCCGTCACGGATCTGGCCTCCAAGGCGGCGGCCAAGGCGCTGGCCGCCTCCGGACGGGAGCCGGCCGAGATCGGGCTGGTCACCGTGGCGACCTGCACGGCCGTCGACCGCTGCCCGTCCATCGCCGCACAGGTCGCCGCCCGCCTCGGTATCCCCGCCGCTGTCTGCTACGACCTCAACAACGGCTGCGCCGGCTTCTGCACCGCGCTCGCCTGCGCGGACCACTCGGTGCGTGCGGGGGCCGCCCGGCACGCGCTCGCCATCGGCGCCGAGAAGATGTCGGACGTCACCGACTTGACCGACCGCTCGACCTGCGTGCTGCTCGGCGACGGCGCGGGTGCCGCCGTGATCAGCGCCACCGGGCAGGACGGCGCCGGGATCGGCCCCGTCGTCTGGGGGTCCGACCCCACGCGCGGGCATGCCGTGCGGCTGGTGGACGCCTGGCAGCCGCGATTCGCGCAGGAGGGGCAGGCGGTCTACCGCTGGGCCACCGGCGAACTGCCCGCCGCGGCCCGGGAAGCCTGCGACCGCGCAGGGATCAAGCCCGCCGACCTGGCCGGTGTCGTCACCCACCAAGCGAACCTGCGCATCGTCGAGTCCCTGGTGCGGCAACTCGGCCTGTGCGAGGACGCGGCGATCGCCCGCGACGTCGTCGACTCCGGCAACACCTCCGCGGCCTCGGTGCCGCTCGCCCTGTCCAAGCTGGTCGAAGGCGGCGAACTTCCCACCGGTGCACCGGTGTTGCTGTTCGCCTTCGGCGGCGGCCTGTCCTGGGCCGGCCAGGTCGTCACCTGCCCCTGAGAGGACGAGCGATGCTCTACCGCTGCACCCGGCTGCTGCTCGCCCCGCTGATCCGGCTGGTCTACCGGCCCGTCGTCCGCGGCCGCGGCAACGTCCCGCGCCACGGGCCGGTCATCCTCGCCAGCAACCACCTGTCCTTCATCGACAGCATCGTCATCGCCCTGCTGGCCCCGCGCCCGGTCCACTTCCTCGCCAAGGACGCCTACTTCACCGGCCGGGGCCTCAAGGGCGCGCTGGTGCGCTGCTTCTTCACCGCCTTCGGCTGCATCCCCGTCGACCGTGCCGGGCACCGCAGCGCCCAGGCGTCTCTGGAAGCGGCCGAACGCGTCCTGGCCGACGGCCGCGCCTTCGGCATCTACCCCGAGGGCACCCGCTCGCTCGACGGCCGCCTCTACCGCGGGCGCACCGGTGTCGCCTGGCTCGCCCTGACGACCGGCGCGCCCGTCGTACCGGTGGCGCTGACCGGCACCGACCGGCTCCAGCCCGTCGGCCGCCGCCTGCCCCGGTACCACCGCATCACCGTCGAGTTCGGCATCCCCCTGCACTGCCCCGCCCCCGCCCGGGACAGCCGCCCCGCCGAGGCCCGCCGAGCCGCCACGGACGAGATCATCCGGGCGATCGGCGACCTCTCGGGACAGGAACGCGCCCACGTGTACGCGCCGCCGCCGACCCGTACGTAGCCACTCGGGGCACCGGGATCGGCGCCGTCACGGATTCGCCCGGGCGACCGATCCCGTCTCCAGGGCCATCCACGCCCTCCCGTCACCGGAAGGGTGTGTTCGGTGAGGTCGCCGGGCGGGGTGAGGTGGGCGCCGCGTCAGCCACAGGGCGCCGCCGGGTCCTGCCTTCGACGCCCTCACGCCCTCCCCGCGCGCGACGGCGGCCGCGACGCCCTTTCCCGGCGGCGGGTCACCGGTACACCTTCCCCGGCTCGGCCTTCCCCGGTGCCAGCAACTGCGGCACCGTAACGAACACATACCCCCGTTTCTAGTCCTTCGCCGTCACACTCCACAGCACCTCGGCGAGGCCCGGCTCGCGGCAGATCTCGTGGACGATGTCGTCGGTGCGGCCCTGCGGCGGGCGCATCAGGGTCGGGCGCCGGCCGGTGAGGCGTTCTATCTCCTGGTTGGGGCGTTCCAGCTCCTCGCGTATCTCCTCGGGTCTCAGGCGGGTCAGGATCTTGTGGTCCCACGTGTGGCTGGCCACCTCGTGGCCCTCGTCCGCCATCCGCCGCACCAGCTCCGGGTACTTCTCGATGTGCCGCTTGCCCAGGAGGAAGAAGCTCGGCCCCGCGTCGAAGGTGAGCGCGATGCATTTCACCTCACGGCAGTCGACGGTGCCGAAACGGGCTGCCTGGAGGTCCGCCGCCTGTGCGCGGACGGCGCTGGGAGCCGTGGTGTCGGGCCCTGAGCAGCTGCTAAGGGTCAAGAAGGCATGCCGGGACTATGCACAGTGTGTGTAGTCCGGACCCGCTGCGCAGCGAGTTGTCTCCAAGTGTTTGAGACGGCCACACCACGGCACCCGCGAGAAGCCGGAGTACGCCACACAGCTCGGGACGGAGGACATGCGCTTCCTTGGTATCAACGCCCTCTTCCACGACCCGGCCGCAGCCCTCGACGTCGACGGCAGGACGGTGAGGGCCACCGAGGAGGAGTGCTTCAGCCGGCGCAAGCACGGCAAGCGTCCGCTGCCGTTCTCCGCGGGGGAGCTGCCCGAGTCGTCCGCTCGCTGGTGCCTGGAGCGGGCGGGCATACGCCGGGGGCGGGCGTCCGACGCAGAAAGGGCAGCAGCATGACCTCGTACGCCGTCGTCATCCCCACCCTCGTACGGGACACCCTCGCCGACTGTCTCGCCGCGCTCGCCGCCGCGACCGGGCCGCGCCCCGAGGAGATCGTCCTCGTCGACGACCGGCCCGACCCCGAACCCGGAAAGCTGGAGCACCCGTTGAGCGTCCTCGGCGACCTGCGGGAACGCACCACCGTGCTCACCGGCGGCGGGCGCGGGCCCGCCGCAGCCCGCAACACCGGGCTGCGGGCCGTGACCGCGCCGTGGACCGTGTTCCTCGACGACGACGTCCAGATCGGGCCGCACTGGTGCGACCAACTGGCCGAGGACCTCGCCGAGGCGTCCCCCGACATCGCGGGTGTCCAGGGCGTCATCGCCGTCCCGCTGCCCGGCGAACGCCGCCCCACCGACTGGGAACGCGGCACCGCGGGACTCGCCCGCGCCCACTGGATCACCGCCGACATGGCCTACCGCACCGAGGCGCTCAAGCAGGTCGGTGGCTTCGACGAACGCTTCCGGCGCGCCTTCCGCGAGGACGCCGACCTCGCGCTGCGCGTCCTCGACTCGGGCTGGCGCATCCGGCAGGGCCGCCGGACCACCCGCCACCCCGTGCACCCCGCCTCCCGCTGGGTGTCCGTGCGCCAGCAGCGCGGCAACGCCGACGACGCCCTCATGCGGCAGCTGCACGGACCCGACTGGTGGGACAAGGCGGTCGCGCCGCGCGGCCGGATCCGCAAGCACGCGGCGATCACCACCGCGGGCGTCGCCGCGTGCGCCCTCGCCGCCACTGGACACGGCCGGGCCGCCGCGGCCTGCGCGCTCGGCTGGGCGGCCGGCACGGCGGAGTTCGCCCGGGCCCGCATCGCGCCCGGCCCGCGCACCCCCGACGAGGTGACGACGATGATGGCGACCAGCGTGCTCATCCCGCCCGCCGCTACCTGGCACCGGCTGACCGGCGCCGTGCGCCACCGCCATGCCCGCGCCTGGCAGGAGGAGGTGGCCCAGTGAACCCCACGAGTCCCGTGAGCCCGACGACCCCGGCGAACCCGGTGAAGGCCGTGCTGTTCGACCGCGACGGCACACTCGTCGAGGACGTCCCCTACAACGCCGACCCCGACTGCGTACGCCCCGTCGAGGGCGCCCGCGAGGCGCTCGCCCTGCTGCGCGAACGCGGCATCCGCACCGGCGTCGTCACCAATCAGTCCGGTGTCGCGCGCGGAGTGCTCACCGACGCCGACGTCCGCCGCGTCAACCACCGTGTCGACGAACTCCTCGGCCCCTTCGAGGTGTTCGCCGTATGCCCGCACGGCCCCGACGACGGCTGCCACTGCCGCAAACCCCAGCCCGGCATGGTGCTGTGGGCGGCCGGGCGGATCTGCACCAGCCCCGCCGACCTCGTCGTCATCGGCGACATCGGCGCCGACGTGGAGGCCGCCCGCCGCGCCGGCGCCCACGGCATCCTCGTCCCCACCGAGCAGACCCGCCCCGAGGAGACCGCGGCCGCGGACCACGTCGCCCCGGACCTGCTGACCGCCGTCCGCGCCGTACTGGACGGACCGCCGAGGGGCCGCGTCCTCGCCGACGAACGTCCGATCCAGGAGGCCTACACGTCCGGTCCGGGGTCGGGGAGGGACCTGTGAAGGCACTCGTCGCCCATCTCGACAGCGTCGGCGACGTCCTGCTCGCCGGACCCGCGATCCGCGCGGTCGCCGCCCGCGCCGACACCGTCACCCTGCTGTGCGGACCGCGCGCCGCGCCCGCCGCCTGGCCGCTGCCGGGCCGAGGGCGCCGAACCGGCATCGCCACCCGACGATGACGACCCGTACGCCCTGGCCGCCCGGGGCCGCGCCGCCCACGGCGCAGTCGCCGTCGGCGGCTCGGCGACTGCGCCGACGTACAGGAAGCCGCCGTCCCGCCCTGCCTCGACAGCCCTCATGGAACGGGCGGCGGGAGGAGCACGATGACGGGCGGTGCGAGTCGGGTGCCAGGACGGCACCCGATGAGCGCGGCTGCGGGGGCAGAGGCGGAGGGCACACGGCAGTCTGCTGGCATGGCACAGGACAAGACGGACAAGACAGCGAGGACAGCGGACCAGACTGCGAAGGCCGCGGACAGGGCGCCCGGGGAACCGACGACACCCCGCCTCCTCGTCCTGCGCGCCCTGGGCCTGGGCGACCTCCTCGCCGCTGTCCCCGCGCTGCGCGCTCTGCGGCGGGCCTACCCCGGGCACGAGCTCGTGCTGGCCGCGCCCGCCGAGCTGGAGCCCGTGGCAGAGGCGACGGGGGCCGTGGACCGGCTGCTGCCCGCCTCCGCGCCGGGGCGGGGAGTGCCGCGCGCGCTCGACTGGAGCGGTCCGCCGCCGGACGTCGCCGTCGACCTGCACGGCAACGGACCGGCCAGCCACCGGCTCCTCCAGGGGCTGCGCCCGCTGAAGCTGCTCGCCTTCGCCCACCCGGACATGCCCGAGATCGACGGCCCGCCCTGGTACGCGGAGGAACACGAACGCGACCGCTGGTGCCGACTGCTCCAGTCGTACGGCATCGACGCCGACCCGGGCGACGTGTGCCTGCCCCGCCCGCGCACCGCCTCCTCGGCACCCGGCGCGGTCGTACTGCATCCCGGCGCCGGGTCCCCCGCCCGCTGCTGGCCCGTCGAGCGGTACGCGGCCGTCGCGGACGGGCTGCGCGCCCGGGGCCTGCGGGTCGTCGTGACCGGCGGCGCGGATGAGAGCGACCTCGTGGCCCGGCTCGCCAAGCAGGCCGGCCTGCCCGACACCGACGTGTTCGGCGGGGGCCTCCCGTTCGGCCGGCTGTCCGCCCTCGTCGCCGGCGCGTACGTCGTGATCAGCGGTGACACCGGCATCGCCCACCTCGCGGTCGCCCACGCCACGCGCTCCGTCACCCTCTTCGGCCCGGTCGCACCGAGCCGCTGGGGCCCGCCGCCCAGCCCGCGCCACCGCGCCCTGTGGTGCGGCCCGGAGGGCGACCCGCACGGCCGCCGCACCGACCCCGCGCTGCTGCGCATCACCCCCGACGACGTCCTGCGCGCCGTCGACGAACTGCCCGGCACCCGACATCTGTGAGGGGAGGCACCCGCCGATGACCGTCCGAGCCCGGATGCCCCGCTCGCCGGCATCGTCAGCGGCCCCCCCGCAACCGTTCCGCCGCCCGCACGCTCGTCGTCCCCGACTGCGGACCCTCACTCCGTCGTCTGCCGCCGTACCGCCGACGCGCCTCGAAGGCCCGCCGCTACACGGGCTGAACCCGCACCGGCCGGTGCGGGTCCGGTCGTCGGATCAGCGGCGGACGCTCAGCCCCCGCACCAGCGGCACATCAGCCGGAACAGGGCGAACAGCGTCAGCGGCCACATGACGGCGAACGCCCAGATCACCCCCGGCTCGGAGGTGGCGATCCCGGCCACCATCAGCCCGACCGACACCGCGAGCAGCACCGCCACGGTCCGGACGCGGGGGCGGTAGGAGCCGAGGCGGGCCAGCAGCCGGGCGGGGTCGGGGCGGCGGCTCAGTCGCAGGGTGCGCAGCCGGCGGTCGAGGCGGCGGTCGCGGCGCAGCGCGCGTTCCATCTCGTCGAGGATGCGCTGCTCGTTCTCGGGAAGTCGGCCGATGGACACGCGCTTTCTCCTTCCGGGCGGCCGGAGGCGTCTTGCGTCCCGAGGGGGACGTGCGGCCAAGGACGTACAGCGGGGATGTAAAGCGGGTGCCCCGTGAGGTTCCGGAGCTAACCGGGGACGGGCCGTGCCAGCGCCTCGACGAGCCGGTCGGCGCTGTCCGGCACGGTGCCCTCACGGAACCCGTCCCGGATCTGGCGGGCGGTCACCCGGCCGCCGGTCAGACACCAGTCCCACCAGCGATCCAACTGCCGCACGTCCAGCCGCTCGGCGGGCACCAGCGCGGGCCAGCCGCAGGCCCGGGCCTGTGCGGTCACCTTCGCGCCGCCGGTGACCGGGTCGACGGCCAGAACCGGGGTGCCGACCCGCAGCGCGATCACCAGCCCGTGCAGCCGGTCGGTGACGACGAGGTCCAGCCGGGCCAGCACGGACTGGAGCTGCGCGGGCGTGGCACTGAGATGCCAGTCGTGCGTGTCGAGCCGCGTCTCCAGCTCCAGCCGGCCGCAGTCCTTCCCGGCCAGCCAGCGCGTCACCTCCTCGGCGACCTGCCCGTGCCGCCGCAGCTCCCCGTACTCGTGCTGCCCGTGCGTGAGGATCACCCCGACGACCGGCCGGGCGGGCGCGTCCGGGGCGCGGGCCGCGAGGTCCTCCACCGGCTCGCTGTCCGGCCCGTCCCGGGGCAGCACCCGGTGGAAGCCGGTCACGGCCGCGCTGGTGGGGTCGATGACCGAGGTGCCGACGGCGATCCGCACACAGTGCGCGAACCGCCGGTGCAGCTCCTCGATCTGCGGCCCGTGCAGCGGGCCGCACACGAACACCAGGTGGGAGTAGTCCTCGGGCCACAGCCGGTCCAGGTGCAGCGCCTCCGGACGGAAGCCGGGACTCCAGGCGACGTCGTAGGGGATGCCCGTGCCGAGCAGTACGTCCTCGACCCGGCGCAGGGCCAGTACGTCCCCGGCGGTGGCCTCCCCGTCCCGGAAGCTGAACCACCCGGTCAGCAGAACCCTGCGCGGTCGCATGCCGTCTTGTGTGTGCACATGCCCTGAGTGCCCGCCCACCGGGAAGACAATCAGGGCATTACCGGCAACCGCGACATAGTCACTGGGCGTAGAAGGTGGCGTCCGCACGGTCGGCCGCCGTGCTCACCGCCTGCACGTTCAGCAGGTACTCCCAGTGGCGGACGTATCGCCCCGGGTAGTTGTACGACTCGTAGGAGACGCCCGCCGAGTCGGCCAGCCCGGCGCGCCGGTGGAAGGTGGCGTCGGAGGCGAACTGCGCGCTGCCGTCGTTCCTCTCCAGCCACACCTCGAAGTTCTTGTGCCGCAGGTAGTAACCGGGGAAGTTCGCCGACTCCAGCGAGACGGTACCGCTGCCGGCCAGTCCGGGCACGGCCCGGAACTGGGAGTCGGCGAGCTTGGTGACGTTCGCCTCGATCCGGGCCCGGTAGTCGTAGTGGCGGATGAACCGGTCCGGGAAGTTGTACGAGGAGAAGCGCTGCGGGGTGATCCCGTCGGCCACGGGGATGCCGAAGTTCGGGGTGCCGTCGGCGTTCCAGTAGACCTTCTGCACGCGGGTGCGGCGGTTGGGGTCGTTGAGCGGGTCGCCGCTGATGTCCTTGTAGCTGCGGTCGTGGTAGACGAGGATGTCGCTCTTGCCGTCCTCGGACACGGTGAAGGAGTTGTGGCCCGGCCCGTACTGGCTGGTCGCGGCGCTGCTGGCGAACACCGGGGTCGGGCTCTTGCTCCAGGACGCCTGGCTGAGCAGGTTCGCGCTCGCGGAGGCGGTGAGCATGCCCAGGCAGTAGTTGCTGTCGGTGGCGCTGGCGGAGTACGTCATGAACACCTTGCCGCCGCGCTGGATGACCGCCGGACCCTCGTTGACCTTGAAGCCGACGGTCTCCCAGGAATAGGTGGGCCGCGACAGCATCACCGGAGTACCGGTGATCGTCCAGGGGTTGGCCATCCTCGCGAGGTAGACGTCGGTGTTGTTGTTCACGGACGGGTCGCGCTGCGCCCAGGCCAGGTAGCGCACGCCGTTCACGACGAAGGTGGTGGCGTCCAGGGAGAAGCTCTCCCACTGGGTCTTGATCTGCCCCTTCTCGGTCCAGGCGGCGGTGAGCGGGTTGGCGCCCGTGCCCTCCAGGACGTACATGCGGATCGCCCAGATGTCGTTCGTGGCGCCCGCGGCGAAGTACACGTACCACTTGCCGTCGATGAAGTGGATCTCCGGCGCCCAGATGTGGGCCCCCATCACGCCGCTGGCGTGCTTGGTCCAGATGGTCGTCTCGGGGGCCGACTTCAGCCCCTGGATGCTGGTCGCCCGGCGTAGCACGATGCGGTTGTACTCGGGGACGGTCGCGGTGAAGTAGTAGTAGCCGTCGGTGTGCTTGAAGATGTGCGGGTCGGCCCGCTTCTCCGCGATCGGGTTGGTGTAGGTGACGCCGGGGGAGTCGGGCACGGCGGCCTGCGCGGGCGCGCCCGTGAGGCAGGTCGCGAGGGCGACGAGGACGGCCAGGAGCAGCCGCAGCGCATTGCGTCTCTTACGTCTCAAGGGAGTTCTCCGGATCAGAGGGGGCGATCAGGTGGTGGGGACGAGCTTCCACTGCTGGCAGTTGTTGTTCAGCCAGGTCCACTGCCGTACGTCGGTCCCGTTGGCCGTGCCGCAGCCGGCCACGTCGGCGACCTTGCCGCTGCTCTCGTTGACGATCCGGACGTGATCACCGGTCGCGGTGAACACCAGCCGGTAGCGCTGGCACTTGTTGTTCAGCCAGGACCACTGCCGCAGATCGGCGCCGTCGGCGGCGGAGCATTCGGCGGTGTCCAGCACCTTGCCGGTGGCCACGTTGACGAGCCGGCTCGTGTCGTCGCCGAGGTCCACGACCCTCCACTTCTGGTTGGCTCCGCCGGTGCAGGTCCACTGGTGGACGTTCGTACCGTCGGCGCTGCTGCCGCCCGCCACGTCCAGGCACTTGCCGCTGTTGCGGTTGACGAGGGCGTACGACGTCGGGGTCGCGGCCGTTTCCCCGGACGGGCCGGGGCGTGTGCTGCCGAGGGCGACCGGCTTACCGAAGTCCGGAGTGCCGTCGGCGTTCCAGGTGAACTTCTGGGCGCGAGTGGTGCGGGCGTTGCCGCAGCCGCCGCTCGCCGAGGAGTTGGCGTGGTAGACGATCCAGTTCTCGGTGCCGTCGGGCGAGGTGAAGAAGCCGTTGTGTCCGGGGCCGTACACACCGGCCGCGTCGTCGCGCTGGAAGACCGGGGTCTGCTTCTTCGTCCAGGACGCCGGGTTCAGCGGGTCGGCGCCGGTGAGCTCCAGCAGCCCGAGCTTGTAGTCGGCCGTCTGGCACGAACTCGCGCTGTACGTCAGGAAGGTGCGGCCGTTCCGGTAGAGCGGCTCGGGCGCTTCGTTGACCGGGGACCCCGACCGCTCCCAGCTCAGCGTCGGGCTGGAGACGACGGTGAAGGTGCTGCTCGCGAGGGTGTACGGATTGCTCATCGGCGCGATGACCAGGCTCTGCGTACCGCCGTTCACGAAACCGCTGCCGACGAGGTACAGCCGCCCGTTCGCCTGGAGCACGCTCGCGTCGATCAGCCAGCCGCCCGGCGTGAGGTTCGACCCGGTCAGCGACGCCTTGTAGGTGTAGGGCCCCATGGGGTCGGAACCGGCGCTCTCCAGGACGTGGGTGCGCTGCGAGTCGCAGCAGGCCACGCCGCTCCGGCCGGCGGAATAGTAGAGGTACCAGCGGCCGTTCAGGAAGTGGATCTCCGGCGCCCAGCTGTTGGTGTTGCGGGTCGCGGTGGTGTCCGACCAGACCTGGACGCTGGGCGCGGTGGCGAGCCCGGCCAGGGTCGGCGACTTCCGCATCGCGAGGACACCGGTGAACGTCGTGGTGATCAGGTAGTAGTCGCCGTCGTGGTACGTCAGCCAGGGATCGGCGCCCTTGGCCGACTTGAGCGGGTTGGTGTAGGGGCGCCCGTCCGCCGCGGACGCCGGGAGCGTCGCCCCCGCGAGGGCGAGAAGCAGGGCGAGCACGCAGACGAGCAGGGGACCGCGGCGCCTGGCCGCAGGGGGAGTCCGGAGCATACGAGCCGCCTCTGTCCGAGTCGATGTCCGTCATTTCGAACGTAGTTCGTGAATTCGATCAGAAGATAAGTGCGGCTCTTACCTCCGTCAACGGTGTGTGCAGGCGCGGCACGCGGCGGGCGGGTCGCTCATCGACGTGAAAACCATGTTCATCTAGCATGGTGTGCCGACGAACGCGCCGGTCGAGCGAGGAGTCCAGTGGTGGGCGAAGTGGAGGGGAGCCCGGCCGTGGAGCGCATCCACACGCCGGGGCTGCGCAGTACCTGGCAGCGCCGGGCCGTGCTCGACACCCTGGGCCGCTGCCGCGAGTTCGTCTCCGCACAGGAACTGCACGCGTTACTGGCCGACTCCGGCAGCACCGTCGGGCTCACCACCGTCTACCGCACCCTGCGCGAACTGGACCGTGCCGGGTTGGTCGACGTCGTACGCGACGAGGGCGGCGAGCGGCTCTACCTCGGGCGGCCGGCCGGCGAGCACCGCCACTACCTCATCTGCCGCCGCTGCGGCCGCAGTCGGCCCGTGGACGCGGAGGCCGTCGAGGAGTGGGCCGCCCGGCTCGCCGAGACCACGGGCTTCACGGAGCTGGAGCACACCCTCGAACTGAGCGGCGTCTGCGGCCCCTGCGGGCGCGGGCCGGTCACGGCGTCCTGCCCGCCGCCCCGTCCGTCCGGCCGGTCAGCCGGGGAAGAGGGCCGTGCCCGTCAGGACGCGTACGTCGAGGTCGGTGACCGAGTCCGCGGTGAGCCGGGCGGTGAACTCGGCCCGAACCCGCTCGACGGCGGCCGGTGACAGCCCGTCCAGCATCCGGCGCGCCCCGCTGCCGGTGGCCAGCTCCCAGCCCGTCTGCGGGGACAGCGGGGCGTCGAACCGCCGCTGGACGACCCGGGGTTCGCTCCCGCCCAGGTCCGTCAGCCAGGCCGCGAGGGTGTCGGCGGTGTCGATCCGGGCCAGCTGCTCCATCTGCGGCGGGCGGGGCAGGTCGCGCTCCGTCAGAACCGCGCCCCGCAGCGCCGCCTGCCAGCCGCCGAGTGCGCCCTTCTCCCAGACCGTCACGACGAACCGGCCCCCGGGGCGCAGCATCCGCGTGAGCGCGGCTGAGTCCCGGTCCATGTCCGGGAAGAAGAACACCCCGAGTCCGCACTGCACCACGTCGTAGCCCGGGCCGGGCACGGGCCACGAGGTGACCTCGTGGTGGTGGAAGCGGATGTTCGCCAGGCCCTCCTCGCGCGCCCGGCGCTCCCCGATCGCCAGCAGTCCGTCCGCGAGATCCACGGCGTCCACCCGGCCCGCCGCCCCCACGGCCCGCGCGGCCGGCAGCGCCGACGCCCCGGCCCCGCAGCAGGCGTCCAGCACCGACTCGCCGCCGGCCAGGGCGGCCACGTCCGCCGTCTCCTCGCCGACCGGGTCCCACAGCACCCGGGACCAGCTGTGGAACTCCTCCGCTCCCGCGCTGAAGACGTCTCCGACGGTGTTCTGTCCGGTGGTCATACGCAACCGCCCCCTCGTTTTCGGCCGAGTCTAGGTTCCGGGTGTCCGGGGGTACACGGCGATTTCCGTCAGCGCAAAGGCAGTTGAGGCAGCTCCTCGGGTGCGCTCCGTGGGGCGGGAGGCGGGGCGGTGGTGGTCCGGGGGATCACATGGGTGGGCAGCACGACGTGCCGTGCGCGGTCCCCGCCGGGGTCGTTGACGAGCGACAGCGCGAGCGCGCCGGCCTCCCGGCCGATGGCCGAGGGCGACTGCGCCACGGTGGTCAGATCGAACCACTGGGCCACCGGCTGGTCGTCGAAGCCGACGACGGACACCTGCCCGGGCACCTCGACGCGCGTCGCGCGCAGCGTCCAGATCACGGCGACGGCCACCTCGTCCTGCTCGGCGAAGACCGCGGTGGGCGGCTCCCGCAGTCCCAGCAGCCTGCCGACCGCCTCGGCGGCGCCCCGCTTGTCGCCCGCCGGGGTGGCGACCACGAGATCGTCGTCCAGGGGCAGGCCCGCCTCGGTCAGCGCCTGCCGGTAACCGACCAGCCGCTCCTGCGAGCTGAAGGAGAATCCGCCGGTGCCCACCGTCCGCACGTAGGCGATCCGGCGGTGGCCGAGGTTGAGCAGATGCCGGGTGCCGCGCAGGGCGCCGGCCACGTCGTCGACGTAGACGCTCGGGCGCCCGTCGACGTGCTGGCTGACGTACACGACCGGCATGCCGAGGCTGTCCAGCCGGGCGGTCTCCTCCTCGGTGAGGTCGAAGGAGAACACCAGCAACGCGTCCGCGTTGCGCCGCGCGGGGAGATGCTCGAAGAACGCCGTGCGCTCGGCCATGCCGGGGATCACATAGACCGTCAGTTCCATGCCGGCCGCCCGCAGGACGAGGGCGAGACCCGACAGGGCCGCGCCCACGAACCACGAACTGAGCGTGGGCACCAGCACCGCGACGTTGCACGTCCTGCCCGTCACGAGGCTGGCGGCGTGGCGCGAGACCGCGAAGTTCAGCTCCCGGGCGGCCCGTTCGACGCGGGCGCGGATCTCCGGCGAGACGGTGGACAGGCCGCGCAGGGTGCGCGAGACCGTGGAGGTGGAGACCCCGGCCCGTTCGGCGACGTCAGCCATCGTGGGGTGCCGCTGACCTGGTGGCATGCGCCGGACGCTAGCACAGGAACACCGCCGTGCCCGGCGCTTGGTGACAGCGCTGTCTCACCAACTTCTTGCCTTCTTACCAGGTGCGACGCATTGACTTCCCGGCGGAGCGCTCCTAGCGTGCAAACGTTGTCTCGACAGGTTCGAAGTCGCCCCGGGTGGACGCCTCTTATCCGCCGTGACCTGCATTTTTTATCAACGGAATGCCGTGGCAACGCAATCTCATGACCAAAGCCATTTCGGGGGAACAGGCACGACTTCGGTACATCACGACCAGGAGAGACAGTGAAGACCAGCACCGCCAGAGCGATTCAGTGTTCCGCAGCGCTCGCCGCCGCCGGACTCCTCCTCACCGCCTGCGGCTCGTCAGGCGGCAGCGGCTCCGGACAGTCCGAGCCGGCCGCGCCGGTGTCGTTCAAGGGCCGCGGCCCCATTTCGTACGTCGCCGGCAAGGACACCACCGGCACCGTCCAGACGATCATCAACCGCTGGAACAAGGCACACCCCAAGGAGAAGGTCACCTTCATCCAGCTGCCGACGGACGCCGACTCGCAGCGCCAGCAGATGATCCAGAACGCGGAGACGAAGTCCGACGCCTACACGGTGCTCGCCACCGACGTCGTGTGGACGTCGGAGTTCGCCGCCCACCAGTGGATCGAGCCGCTGCCCGCGAACCAGTTCCCGCTCGGCAAGATGCTCCAGCCGGTGGTGGAGACGGGCAAGTACCGCGGCAAGCTCTACGCCGTCCCCGGCAGCTCCAACGGCGGCCTGCTGTTCTATCGCACCGACCTGCTGAAGAAGGCGGGCGTCACCCAACCCCCCAGCACCTGGGCCCAGATGACCGCCGCCTGCGCCAAGGTGAAGAAGCTGCCCGAGGCGAAGAACATGTCCTGTTACGCCGGGCAGTTCCAGAAGTACGAGGGCCTGACGGTGAACTTCGCCGAGGCCGTGAACTCCGCCGGCGGCCAGATCGTCGACGCCAGCGGCAAGCCGGACGTCGACACCCCGCAGGCGAAGAAGGGCCTGGACTTCCTCGTCCACTCCTTCAAGGACAAGACCATCCCCAAGGAGGCCATCACCTACCAGGAGGAGGACGGCCGCCAGGCGTTCCAGGCAGGCAAGCTGATCTTCCTGAACAACTGGCCCTACGTGTACTCCCTCGCCCAGAAGAGCGCCATCAAGGGCAAGTTCGCCGTCGCACCCCTGCCCGGCTTGAACGGCCCCGGCGCCTCCAGCCTCGGCGGCTCCAACCTGGCCCTGTCGTCCTTCGCCAAGAACAAGGCCACGGCGCTGGACTTCATGAAGTTCTTCACCAGCGAGGAGAGCGCGACCTACTTCCTCAAGAACGCCTCCCTCGCCCCGCCCTACGCCGACCTCTACGACAACGCGTCCCTGGACAAGCAGTATCCGTACCTGCCCGACCTCAAGCAGTCGATCACGAAGGCCGTGCCGCGCCCGCGCGTCGTGCAGTACGGCGACGTGACCGCCGCGATCCAGAACGAGGTCTACGCCGCGCTCACCGGAAAGAAGAGCAGCGCACAGGCGCTGAAGGACCTCCAGGGGGACCTTCAGAAGCTGACGGCACAGTGAGGCCGCGGGTCATGGCCGACACCGCGATCCCGCCCGACACCGCCCCGCACCAGCCCGGGACGGCGGCCCCCCGCCGCCCCGGGCGGCCCCCGGCACCCCAGCGCCCCCGGCGTCGTCCACGCTCCCGGGCCACCGCGGGCACCGGCCGCCTGGCCGCGCTGCTCGTCTCCCCGACGCTCCTGGTGCTGACGATCGTCGTGCTCTACCCGACGCTCATGGCCCTCGACGAGTCCCTGTACGGGCCGAAGGGGCTGGACCCGAAGACCGGATTCATCAGCGCCACCGAGCCGTTCGTCGGGCTGAAGAACTACACCGACATCTTCACCCAGGCCGGCGACCGCTTCTGGAACGCCTTCTGGAACACCACCTTCTTCACCGTCGTCACGGTGTCGCTGGAGACCGTGATCGGCGTGGCCATGGCACTCATCATGCACCGGGCCTTCCGGGGCCGGGCCGTGGTGCGGGCCAGCATCCTGGTGCCCTGGGCGATCCCCACGGCCATCTCCGGACTGCTCTGGAAGTGGATCTTCAACGCCGACGGGATCGCCAACGTCCTCCTCGGCCGCCAGGTCCTGTGGACCGCCGACGGCTTCTCCGCCAAGATCGCGGTCGTCATCGCCGACGTGTGGAAGACCGCCCCCTTCATCGGCCTGCTCGTCCTGGCCGGCCTCCAGGTGATCCCGAAGGAGGTCTACGAGGCGGCCCGGCTCGACGGAGCGAGCGCCCTCCAGCAGTTCTGGCGCATCACCCTGCCGCTGGTGAAGCCCGCGCTGCTGGTGGCGGTGCTGTTCCGCTGCCTGGACGCGCTGCGGATGTTCGACCTGCCCTACATCCTCATCGGCGCCCAGAAGGGCTCCGTCGAGACGCTGTCGATGCTCGCGCAGAACGAGGCGTCCAACGTCCGCTTCGGACCGGCCTCCGCGTACGCGGTCCTCCTCTTCCTCTACGTCTTCCTCATCGCGCTCGCCTTCGTCCGGCTGCTCGGCGCCGACCTCATCGGGGGCGTCGGCGGGACGAAGAAGCACAAGAGCCACGCGGTCAGGGTGCCGCGCCGCCGCGTCCGGGAGGTGACGGCATGACCCTCACGGCCAAGTGGCGGCAGTGGCTGCCCCATCTGGGCATCGCCGTGGTGGTGGCCTACTGCCTGGCCCCCTTCTACTGGATGCTGGTCTCAAGCCTCCGCAGCACCGGCGACATCTTCAGCACCTCCCTGTTCCCCTCCACGGTGTCGTTCGAGAACTACCGGTCGGTGTTCAGCCCGGGCCAGGGCTTCACCAGGGCGCTGCTCAACAGCCTGATCGTCGCCGGCATCACGACCGCGATGTCGCTGCTGCTGGCCACGTTCACCGCGTACGCGATGGCCCGGCTGGAGTTCCGTTTCAAGCGCCTGATCCTCACGCTGATCATCGCCACCTCGATGTTCCCGGTGGTCTCGATCGTCGTCCCGCTGCTGAAGCTGTTCACCGACATCGGCTGGATCAACACCTACCAGTCCATGATCGTGCCCAGTATGTCCTTCACGCTGCCGCTGGCGGTGTGGAACCTGACCACGTTCTTCCGGCAGATGCCGGACGAGCTGGAACACGCCGCCATGGTCGACGGCTGCACCCGCGGCCAGGCCTTCCGCAAAGTCATCGTCCCGCTCGCCGCGCCGGGCATCTTCACCACCGCGATCATCACCTTCATCGCCGCCTGGAACGAGTTCCTCATCGCCCTGTCGATGACCAACAAACCCAACATGCAGACCGCGACCGTCGCCATCTCCAAGTTCTCGGGAGCGACGACGTACCAGACGCCGTTCGGCAGCCAGATGGCGGCGGGGGTCGTGGTGACCATTCCGCTGGTGGTCATGGTGCTGGTCTTCCAGCGCCGTATCGTCGCCGGGCTCACCGCCGGCGCCGCGAAGTAGACACGCCCCCCGCATAAGGAGTCACAGCAGGTGTCTTTCACCGCACCCTGGTGGCGCAGTGCCGTCATCTACCAGGTCTACATCCGCAGCTTCGCCGACCAAAACGGCGACGGCGTCGGCGACATCGCCGGCATCCGCTCCCGACTGCCCTATCTGAAGTCCCTCGGCGTGGACGCCATCTGGATCAACCCCTGGTACAAGTCGCCCATGGCCGACCACGGTTACGACGTCGCCGACTTCCGCGCCATCGACCCGCGCTTCGGCACCCTGGCCGACGCCGAGCGGCTCATCACCGAAGCCCACCAGCACGGCATCCGCGTCATCCCCGACATCGTGCCCAACCACACCTCCGACCAGCACGCCTGGTTCCAGGCGGCACTGGCGGCCGGGCCGGGCAGCCCCGAACGCGAGCGCTACGTCTTCCGCCCCGGCCGCGGCCCCGACGGCACCGAGCCCCCGAACGACTGGGTCTCCTGCTTCGGCGGCCCGGCCTGGACCCGGCTGCCCGACGGCGACTGGTACCTGCACCTGTTCGCACCCGAGCAGCCCGACCTCAACTGGCAGCATCCCGAGGTGCGGGCCGAGTTCGAGTCGATCCTGCGGTTCTGGTTCAGCCGGGGCGTCGACGGCTTCCGCATCGACGTCGCCCACGGCCTGATCAAACACCCGGAGCTGCCCGACCTGCCGCCCCGCGCCGAACCTGCGGTGACGGGCCCGCTCACCCGCCGGGACGAGATCCGGCAGCACCTCGACCACCCGCACTGGGACCGCGACGAAGTGCACGAGATATACCGCGCCTGGCGCAAGGTCGCCGACGAGTTCCCCGGCGACCGCTGCTTCGTCGCCGAGGCCTGGGCGGACACACCGGAGCGGCTGGCGGCGTACGTCCGCCGGGACGGACTGCACACGGCGTTCAACTTCGACTTCCTCATGTGTGGTTGGGACGCCAAGGACCTGCGCGCGGTCATCGACGACTCCCTCACCATGCTCGGCGCGGTCGGCGCACCCGCCACCTGGGTCCTGTCCAACCACGACGTCATGCGCCACCCCAGCCGCTACGGCCGTACCGCCGCGCGGAGCTGGATGGCCAACGCACGGTACGAACCCGGCGGCACCCTGGACCTCGACCTGGGCGCCCGGCGTGCCCGGGCCGCCGCCCTGCTGATGCTCGCCCTGCCCGGCGGCGCCTACGTCTACCAGGGCGAGGAACTCGGCCTCCCCGAAGTCGAGGACCTGCCCGAATCCGCCCTCCAGGACCCGATCTGGGAGCGTTCCGGGCACACCGATCGAGGGCGTGACGGCTGCCGCGTCCCGATCCCCTGGTCGGGCCAGGCGGCCCCCTACGGCTTCAGCTCCGACGACGCCACGGCCGAGCCCTGGCTGCCGCAGCCTTCCGACTGGGCCGGACTGAGCGTCGAGGCCCAGACCGGTGACGCGAACTCGATGCTGGAGCTTTACCGCACGGCCCTGCGCATCCGCCGCGACCACCCCGCCCTCGGCGTCGGCACCATGACATGGCTGGACGCCCCGGAGGGGGTGCTGGCCTTCAGCCGCGAGCCCGGCTTCGTGTGCGTCGTCAATCTCTCCGCCGAGCCCTACGAACTGCCCGCACACTCCGAGCTCCTCCTGGCCGGCGGCCCGCTTGAAGACGGCGTGCTGGGGCCCGACCAGGCGGTGTGGCTGACGGTGTAGCGGAGCTCCTAGGCTGGACATATGGCTCGCACGGCGCAGGAGAGTCCCGTCTCGCTCACGGTCCGGCCGTCGGCGCCGGCGCTCGCGCCGCTGATCGGCGCGCTCGGCTATGTCGAGGGACGGTTCACGCACTCCGCCGAGCTGTCCCTGCCGACGGGCGGGGCGCAACTGCTGGTGAACCTCGACGGGGACGCCCTGGGTTCGTCGGACCGGCGGACCCGGGGTGCGGCTCTGCAGGGGCCGTACACGGAGCCGGCCGTCATCGACCCGGCGCAGCAGCGCGCCGTCGTGTGGGTGGCGTTCCGTCCTGCGGGGGCGTATCCGTTCCTCACCGTCCCCGTCAGCGCGGTCCGCGATCGGCTCGCCGGGCTCGACGAGCTGTGGGGCACGGACGGCGCGGTGCTGCGCGAGCGGCTGCTGGAGGCCATGTCCGCCGGTGGCCCGCGGGCCTGCCTGCGGGAGCTGGAGACGGCCCTGCTGCGGCGGGCGGAACGTCCCCTGGAGCCCGACCCGGCGGTCCGTCTCGCCGTGGTGCTGCTCGATAGCGGAACGCCCGTGGGCGAGGTCGCCGACCGGCTCGGCTGGACCTCCGGGCGGCTGGCTCGCAGGTGCACCGAACAGCTGGGACTCCCGCCGAAACGGTATGCGCGGGTACGGCGCTTCCAGCGGCTGCTGAGCCGTGTGAACGCCGGGTCCGGGAAGCCGGACTGGGCGGTCCTCGCCGCGGAGTGCGGCTACCACGACCAGGCGCATCTGATTCACGAGTTCCGCGCGCTCGCCGGGATCACCCCGACCGCGTACGCGCCGCGCTCGCCCCTGGAACGCAACCACGTTCCGCTCGGCGGGTGACGGGGCCCGCCCGGCCGACCGTTTTCTACAATCCACGGCCGCCCGGACCGGCGATCGTGAAGGCATGACGAACACAAGCGACAAGCCCTCCCTCACCCGGCTCTACGCTCGGCTCGTGGTCTCCGACGGGCCCCGGGCGATCGACTTCTACCGGGCCGCGTTCGGCGCCGAGGAGATCGAGCGGTACACCGACCCCGACGGGAAGATCGTGCACGCCATGCTGCGGCTCGGCGACGCGGTGATCGCGGTCAAGGACGCCGACGAGAGCGACCCGGCGCCGCCGTCGCTCGGCGGCAGCCCGGTGATCATGGCCCTGGACGTGTCCGACGCCGACACCGTGGCCGAGGCCATGCTGCGGGGCGGGGCGAGCGTGGTGTATCCGGTCGCCGACCAGCACTACGGACAGCGCGGCGGCCGTCTCGCCGACCCGTTCGGGCATCTCTGGATGATCTCGCAGGCGATCGAGGAGCTGACCCAGGAGGAGATCCAGAAGCGCACGACCGACCTGTTCACCTGACGAGTGCGCCGCACGGTCGCCTTACGGTCGCGGCGTGGCCGTCAGTGCGCCTGCGTAACCGGCTCCTTTGCCGCCGCGGTCGTGACCGCCCGGCGGCCCGCCACGGGCACGTTGACCCAGAACACGGCCCGCCGGGTCCAGGCGGTGAGCCGGCCGCCCAGCAGCGGGCCGAGGGCGGTCAGGGCGCCGGAGACGCCCAATAGCAGGGCGAGGGAGCGTCGGCGTCGCTCGACCGGGAAGACCGCGACCACCACGGCGAGTGCCGCGGGGAAGAGCAGTGCCGCGCCGAGCCTCCGGGTGGCGCGGAACACGATCAGCCAGGTCTGCGCGGCACCGCCCGGCCGCCCGCGTGACGCATCAGAAGACCTCCTCCCGTCCCGGGCGTCGCAGTGATACTCCCGAAAGCGTCCCAGGACAACCCTTCGGCGGTGTGAGGACGACCTCCTCGGCCATGTGACCACGGCCCGCCGCCGATGCGGCGTCGAAGGTGCAGGATGCGGGCACGAAGGAGAACAGGCAGTCGAACGACGGAGAGGCAGACGATGGTCGAAGCGGAACCGGAACCCCAGCGGATCGGCATACCCGCCGAGTCCACCGCGGGCGAGACCAGGGTGGCGGCGACGCCGGCCACCGTGGGGAGACTTGCCGCGCTCGGCTACGAGGTGGTGATCGAACCGGGGGCGGGAGCCTCGTCCCGCTTCTCCGACGCGGCCTACGAGGAGGCAGGCGCCCGGTTCGGCGATCCGTGGCAGGCGGAGATCGTGCTCAAGGTGAACGGTCCGTCGAGCGAGGAGATCGGCCGGCTGCGGGACGGGGCGACGCTGATCGCGCTCATCGGCCCCGCGCTGCACCCGGAGCTGGTCGACGAGCTCACGCGGCGGCCGATCACCGTCCTCGCCATGGACGCCGTGCCGCGTATCTCGCGCGCCCAGTCCCTGGACGTCCTCAGCTCCATGGCGAACATCGCCGGATACCGGGCCGTGGTCGAGGCCGCGCACGCCTTCGGCCGTTTCTTCACCGGCCAGGTGACCGCCGCCGGCAAGGTGCCGCCCGCCAAGGTGCTGGTGGCCGGTGCCGGTGTGGCCGGACTCGCCGCGATCGGCGCCGCCCGCAGCCTCGGTGCCGTGGTCCGCGCCACCGATCCCCGGCCCGAGGTCGCCGAGCAGGTGCGCTCGCTGGGCGGGGAGTTCCTGACGGTGGGCGTCGAGCAGGAGGTGAGCACCGACGGCTACGCCAAGGCCACCTCGCAGGACTACGACCGGCTCGCCGCGCAGCTGTACGCCGAGCAGGCCGCCGACGTCGACATCATCATCACCACCGCGCTCATCCCGGGCCGCCCGGCGCCGAGGCTGATCACCGCCGAGGACGTGGCGCGGATGAAGCCCGGCAGCGTGATCGTCGACATGGCCGCGGCCCAGGGCGGCAACGTCGAGGGCACGGTCGCCGGGAAGGCGGTCGTCACCGACAACGACGTGACGATCATCGGCTACACCGACCTGCCCGGCAGGCTCCCGGCCCAGGCCTCGCAGCTGTACGGCACCAACGTCGTCAACCTGATGAAGCTGCTCACCCCGGGCAAGGACGGCCGGCTCGTCCTCGACTTCGAGGACGTGGTGCAGCGGTCGATGACCGTCGTCCGCGACGGCGAGAAGACCTGGCCGCCGCCCCCGGTCCAGGTGTCCGCCGCGCCCGCCCCCGCCGGCGGCACGGAACCGGCCGCGCCCTCCGCCCCGCCGGCGAAGCCCGCCCGCCCCGCGTGGTCCTCGTACGCCCTCGTCGGTGCCGGGGCGCTCGCGCTGTTCCTCGTGACGGCCTTCTCACCGAGCGAACTCATCGGCCACTTCACGGTGTTCGTGCTGGCGATCGTCATCGGCTTCTACGTCATCGGCAACGTGCACCACGCGCTGCACACCCCGCTGATGTCGGTCACCAACGCCATCTCCGGGATCGTCGTGGTCGGCGCGCTGCTCCAGATCGGGCACGGGAACACCGCCGTCACCGTGCTGTCGTTCGCCGCGATCCTGCTGGCGAGCATCAACATCTTCGGCGGATTCGCCGTCACCCGCCGCATGCTCGGCATGTTCTCGAAGGGCTGATCACGGATGACCACAGTCACGGCCTCAGAAGCCGCCTACGTCGTCGCCGCGCTGCTGTTCATCCTCAGCCTCGCCGGGCTCTCGCAGCACCGGACCTCCCGTTCGGGAGTCGTCTGGGGCATCGCGGGCATGGTCGTCGCCCTGGCCGCCACCGTCGGTCTCGCGTCGAAGAGCATCACCGCCACCGGACTCGTGCTGATCGTCGTCGCCACCGCCGTCGGAGCGGGCATCGGACTGTGGCGGGCCCGGGTGGTCGAGATGACCGGCATGCCGGAGCTGATCGCCATCATGCACAGCCTCGTCGGTCTCGCCGCCGCGTTCGTCGGCTGGAACGGCTACCTCGACGTCGACGCCGGCAGCCACGGCGGTGAAGAGCTCACCGGTTCGCTGCTCGGCATCCACCACGCCGAGGTGTTCATCGGGGTGTTCATCGGCGCCGTCACCTTCACGGGTTCCGTCGTCGCGTACCTGAAGCTCTCGGCGCGTATCGACTCCCGCCCGCTCACGCTGCCCGGCAAGCACGTCCTCAACGTGGGCGCCCTGGTCGCGTTCGTCGCGCTCACCGTCGCGTTCGTGGCCCGCCCCCACATCGGCCTGCTCATCGCGGTCACCGTCATCGCCCTGGCCCTGGGCGCGCACCTGGTCGCCTCCATCGGCGGCGGTGACATGCCGGTGGTGGTCTCCATGCTCAACAGCTACTCCGGCTGGGCCGCCGCCGCCTCGGGCTTCCTGCTCGCCAACAACCTGCTCATCGTCACCGGCGCGCTGGTCGGCTCCTCCGGTGCCTATCTGTCGTACATCATGTGCAAGGCGATGAACCGCTCCTTCATCTCGGTGATCGCGGGCGGCTTCGGGACGCCTGCGGCAGCGGCCGACGACGGCGAGCACGGGGAGCACCGGGAGATCAGCGCGGAGGAGACCGCGGAACTCCTGCGCGAGGCCTCCTCGGTGATCATCACGCCGGGCTACGGCATGGCCGTCGCGCAGGCCCAGTACCCGGTCGCCGAGCTGGCGCGCAAGCTGCGCGAGCGGGGCGTCGAGGTGCGCTTCGGCATCCACCCCGTCGCCGGCCGGCTGCCCGGGCACATGAACGTGCTGCTCGCCGAGGCGAACGTGCCGTACGACATCGTCCTGGAAATGGACGAGATCAACGACGACTTCGCCGCCACCTCGGTCGTCCTGGTCATCGGCGCCAACGACACCGTCAACCCGGCCGCCACCGACAACCCGGCCAGCCCCATCGCCGGGATGCCGGTGCTGCACGTGTGGGAGGCGGCCAACGTGGTCGTCTTCAAGCGGTCCATGGCCGCCGGGTACGCCGGTGTGCAGAACCCGCTGTTCTTCCGGGAGAACAGCCAGATGCTCTTCGGCGACGCCAAGCAGCGTGTGGAGGACATCCTGCGCAGCCTGGACGCCCTCGACACGCCCGTCCCGGAGATGGCCGGCACCACGCGCTGAAGGACGCCACCTCAGTCCGCGGTCTGCGCCGGGTCGGCCGTCACCCTGCGCAGCAGCGGCCTGCTGCCGCCGATCGCGGCGAGGATCGCCAGCGCGCCGACGCTCACGCAGACGGCGAGCAGGAGCGCGCCGGCGCCGTTCATGGTGGAGCCGGCCGCCTCGTTGACCTGGTAGCCGCCGAAGACGCCCATGGCGGTCGTGCCGCCGGCCAGCACGAGCAGGGGCAGGACCGTCTCACGGACCCGCGCCCGGTCCAGCACCTTCAGCGGGGCGCCGGACAGCCGCAGCAGTCCGTAGACGCGACGCCGGTCCAGGACGTTCGCCGCCGCGGTCAGTCCCGCGGAGGCCGTCGCCACGAGGAAGCTGAGGATCAGCGTGGCGGTGCTGACCGTGGCGATGCGGTCGAGGACGGTGGCGTCGGGCGCGGACACGTAGTCCTGCGAGACCGGGAACCGGCCTTTCCCGAGCGGCGTCAGGGCGGTGGCGGCGGCGTCGATCCGCTCGGTGCCGCCGGAGACCCGGGCGACCACGCCCGGGTTGCCGAGCAGCACGCTGTCCAAGAAGTCGTCGTCGCTCACGGTGCTCACGGTCGCTTCGACGTCCGCCCGGTCCAGCAGCGCACGGGCCTCGGTCGCGGTGTGCCGGGCGGCGGCTGTGTTCTCGGTGATCACCGCGACCTGGTCGGGGTGCTCGGGGAAGCCGCCGCCCAGCTGGCTGACGGAGAAGAACCCGGCGACGAAGCCCGCGAGGACCAGGCCGCTGACGGTGCGCCAGGCGCCGCGCGGGTCGTCGCTGAGCCTGCGGGCCGCCAGCAGGGTGGCCGGCCGGCGGGCGAAACGGCCCACGACGCGTCCCAGCCGGTCCACGACCCACGGGCCGAACAGCCAGAACGCCCCGTAGAACAGCGCCAGCAGCGCGATCATCTGGCGGTTCGTCATAGTTCCGCCCGCGCTCGCCATGATGTAGACGAGGGCTGCGGCGAACAGCACGAGCCGGACCATGCGCGTGCGGCGCGGGTTGGCCTGCTGGGCCACGCCGAGGGGCGACATCGCCACCTGACGCAGCATCGTCACCGCGCTGACCGTGAGCAGGACGGTGACTCCCAGCACCACGGCCGCGAGCCACGGCAGACCGACCCACAACTGGCCGGTGTACCAGGCGCCGACGCCGTAGGGGATCTCGGCGAGGGCGGGCAGCAGCACCGCATAGGCGAGCGCGCCCGAGAGGGCACCGGCGGCACCCACCGCCGCCGCCTCGGCCGCGGTCATGGCGAGGATCTGCCGCGGGGTGGCCCCGGCCAGCCGCAGTGCGGCGAGCCGCTGTTCGCGCCGGGCCGCCCCGAGCCGTCCGGCCGCGGCGGCCAGCACCACGACGGGCACCACCAGCAGCACGGCTCCGAGCAGTGCCGTCTGCTGGTCGCCGACCGTGAACATGCTCGGCTTGGAGCCGGCGAAGCCGGTGATCCCGGCACGGGCGGTCTGGCCCTCGTCGTACCAGCCGTTGCTCTCGGCCGACTTGGAGACCGCGGGGTCGCCGGGCGCGCGTCCGACGACGGCGACCAGTTCGTCGGGGGAGGCGAGCCCCGCGGCGCCGATCGTGCCGTACCGCCCCGGCTTCGGGAGGCGGTCGGCGAGCTGCCGCGCGGGCAGTTCGCGGATCAGCCCCGCCAGGGCGGGGGAGACGTACACCTCGCCCTTCCTCGGGAAGGCGCTCAGGCCGGGCGGTGCGGGAGTGGGCCGCCGGTCCGGGAGCTGGGCGAGACTGACGACGGTGACGGGCCGGTGGCGCACATAGGTCGTGGTCATGGCCTGGACGGCGGTCGCCGACCCGGCGGGTGCCGCGTCCGGGACGCGCCAGGCGGTGCGGTCGGCGCGGGCGCCGGAGCCGAGGCACGCGGCGATCATCACCAGCAGCACGAAGGCGCCGACGGCGGCGGCCCCGGCGGCGAGCAGCTGGCTCTGCAGGCCGCGGCGGCCTGCGGACCGGGCGAGATGCCAGGTCAGGGGAAGAACGGGGGAACGCATCGAGGTCTCCGGTGGCGTGCGCTGAGGTCAGACGACCGTGTACTGGCTGTGGCTGCTGATCCGGCCGTCACGGACCTGGAGGATCCGGCCGCAGTGGGCGGCGACGTCGGCGTCGTGGGTGACCATGACCAGGGCGGCGCCCTGCTCGCGGGTGACGGAGGTGAGGAGCCGTACGACCTCCTCGCTCGTGGTCTGGTCCAGGGCGCCGGTGGGTTCGTCGGCGAAGACGACGTCCGGTTCGATCACCAGGGCGCGGGCGATGGCGACCCGCTGGGCCTGTCCGCCGGAGAGCTGTCCGGGCCGGCGCTTCTCCAGGCCGTCCAGGCCGAGCGGCGCGAACCAGCGGCGGGCGCGGGTGACGGCTTGCTTGCGCGGGACGCCCTCCAGCATCAGGGGAAGCGCGACGTTCTCCTCGGCGGGCAGCTCCGGCAGCAGCTGGCCGAACTGGAAGACGAACCCGAACCGCTTGCGGCGCAGCGCGCTGAGCCGGTTCTCGCCGAGACCGTCGATGCGCCCCCAGCCTTCGGCCGGGGGGACCCCCATCTCGCTTCGCTCGCCCCGCAGCAGGACTTGCCCGCCGTCGGGCCGGATGATCCCGGCCAGGGTGTGCAGGAGGGTGGACTTGCCGGAGCCGGACGGGCCCATGATCGCCAGCGAGTCCCGCTCGCCGACCTCGACGTCCACGCCGTCCAGCGCGGTGGTGGAGCCGTATTTCTTCGTGAGGCCGTGGCCGGCCAGGACAGTGCTCATGACTGGGTGTGCTCCCGGGTGCGTGTCAGCGCTCGAACTTCCAGGTCACCCGCGGTGTCGCGGGGTCTGCCTCGACCCTGATCACGCGGACGGGGATCGATACCCGCTCGCCCCCGGCCCGCGCCGTGCACGTCCCGGTCGCACCGGCCACTGCCTTCAGATGCGCCGGGCAGGACACCTTGCCGATGTCCTTCCCGACCCACGGCAGCGGGTGGTACCAGCCCTCGATACGGGCCTCCAGGATCGTCCTCTCCACCGCCGGATGGCCGTCCACCTTCACGTGGGGCTGCCCGGGGTAGGGGTCGATCGTGGTGTGCTGCACGTCCTTGTCGGCCAGGAGATGGGTGAGGACCCCGCCTGCGGCGGCCATGGCGGCCACGCCGCCGACGGCACCCACGAGGAAACCGCGCTGCATCTCGTACTCCTGGGGGAGATCTGGGTGATCGGGTAGAGGAAGTGGCTCCACTCTCACCCGGGCACGCGGGCGCGCGCCTCGGCCATTCGGCCAGAGCACGGAGACTGCCGCCGCACCGGCCCTCGGCCGTTCGGCCGATCACTCGCCGACGGCCGCGAGGCCCTGGACAGAAAAGGAGTCTCGGGGCAGACAAAGGGCCGGCCCGGCACTGTGGGTGCCGGGCCGGCCTTCTCTGTGACGCCCTGTGTCACGGGGCCCCGAAAGCGATCAGTCCGTGCCGGAGTCCATCGCGGCGCGGTCCAGCCACGCGTCCTGCTCGGAGACCTCGCCCCGCGAGGCGATGGCCTCGGCACCGCCCTGGGGCAGCTCCGGCATGGTGCCGATCAGCCCGGTCGCGGCCGCCTGGGAGGCGCCGATGGTCGGGCTGCCGGTGCCGATCAGGCCGATGCCGGCGTACTGCTCCAGCTTGGCGCGGGAGTCGGCGATGTCCAGGTTGCGCATGGTGAGCTGGCCGATCCGGTCCACCGGGCCGAACGCGGAGTCCTCGGTGCGCTCCATGGACAGCTTGTCCGGGTGGTAGCTGAACGCCGGGCCGGTCGTGTCGAGGATCGAGTAGTCCTCACCGCGCCGCAGCCGCAGCGTCACCTCGCCGGTGACGGCAGCGCCGACCCAGCGCTGGAGCGACTCGCGGATCATCAGCGCCTGCGGGTCCAGCCAGCGGCCCTCGTACATCAACCGGCCGAGCCGCCGTCCCTCGGTGTGGTACTGGGCGAGGGTGTCCTCGTTGTGGATCGCGTTGACGAGGCGCTCGTAGGCCGCGTGCAGCAGGGCCATGCCGGGCGCCTCGTAGATGCCGCGGCTCTTGGCCTCGATGATCCGGTTCTCGATCTGGTCCGACATGCCCAGGCCGTGGCGGCCGCCGATGGCGTTGGCCTCCATCACGAGGTCGACGGGGGAGGAGAACTCCTTGCCGTTGATCGTCGTCGGCCGGCCCTGGTCGAAGCCGATGGTGACGTCCTCGGTGGCGATCTCGACCTCGGGGTCCCAGAACCGCACACCCATGATCGGCTCGACGGTCTCCACGCCGGTGTCCAGGTGCTCCAGGGTCTTGGCCTCGTGCGTGGCGCCCCAGATGTTGGCGTCGGTGGAGTACGCCTTCTCCGTGCTGTCGCGGTAGGGCAGCCCGTGGGCGAGCAGCCACTCCGACATCTCCTTGCGGCCGCCGAGCTCGGTCACGAAGGCCGCGTCCAGCCAGGGCTTGTAGATCCGCAGGTGCGGGTTGGCGAGCAGGCCGTAGCGGTAGAACCGCTCGATGTCGTTGCCCTTGAAGGTCGAGCCGTCGCCCCAGATCTGGACGTCGTCCTCGAGCATCGCCCGGACCAGCAGCGTGCCCGTGACGGCACGGCCGAGCGGGGTGGTGTTGAAGTACGCCCGCCCGCCCGAGCGGATGTGGAACGCGCCGCAGGTCAGCGCGGCCAGGCCCTCCTCGACCAGCGCCGCACGGCAGTCGACCAGACGCGCGATCTCGGCGCCGTAGGTCTGGGCACGGCCGGGCACCGAGGCGATGTCGGGCTCGTCGTACTGGCCGATGTCGGCGGTGTAGGTGCACGGGACGGCGCCCTTGTCGCGCATCCACGCGACCGCGACGGAGGTGTCGAGACCGCCCGAGAAGGCGATGCCGACGCGCTCGCCGGCGGGCAGGGAGGTGAGGACCTTGGACATAGAAAGAGTATGTATCACTTTGCATAGTCATGCAAGCCGGGTATGCGGAATCCCGGAATCGCCGTCCCTGCCGCTTCGGCTCAGGAAGTCTCCGGGCCGGACCCTCCGAGCGCCCCCAGAATCCGCTCCGCCGCCAGCGTCGGTGTCAGTTCTCCCTCCCTGACCCGCTGCTCCAGCATCGGCGCCAGTGCCCGCACCGCCGGGTCGGCCCGCAGGCGGCCGAGGAGTTCGTCGCGGACCATGGTCCAGGTCCAGTCGACCTGCTGATCGCGGCGCTTGGCGGTGAGGCGGCCGGTGGAGTCCAGCAGCGTGCGGTGCTGTTCGAGCCGCTCCCACACCGTGTCCAGGCCGCTCGACTCGCGGGCGCTGCAACTGAGCACGGGCGCGGTCCAGAACGCGTCCTTGCCGTGCATCAGCCGCAGCGCGCCCGCCAGTTCCCGCGCGGCGGCACGGGCGTCACGCTCGTGCGGGCCGTCCGCCTTGTTCACGGCGATCACGTCGGCCAGTTCCAGGACGCCCTTCTTGATGCCCTGGAGCTGATCGCCCGTGCGGGCGAGGGTGAGCAGCAGGAAGGAGTCGACCATGTTCGCGACCGCCGTCTCGGACTGCCCGACGCCGACCGTCTCCACCAGGACCACGTCGTAGCCCGCCGCCTCCATCACCACGATCGACTCACGCGTCGCCTTGGCGACCCCGCCCAGCGTGCCCGCGGTGGGGGAGGGGCGGACGAACGCCGCCGGGTCCACGGCCAGCCGTTCCATGCGCGTCTTGTCGCCGAGGATCGAGCCGCCCGTACGGCTGGAGGACGGGTCGACGGCGAGCACCGCCACCCGGTGCCCGAGCCCCGTCAGCATCGAGCCGAACGCGTCGATGAACGTCGACTTGCCCACGCCCGGCACCCCGCTGACCCCGATCCGCCGGGCCCGGCCGCTGTGCGGCAGCAGCTCGGTCAGCAACTCCTGGGCCAGCACCCGGTGCTGAGGGCGGGTCGACTCCACGAGCGTGATGGCCCGGGCGATGATCGCCCGTTTCCCGTCGAGTACGCCCTTCACATACGCGTCGACATCGATCACAGGTCGTGCCCGAGTCCGTCCGACAGTCGCTTCACCAGGTCGTACGCAGCGTCCGGGATCACCGTCCCGGGCGGGAAGACCGCCGCAGCGCCCATCTCCAGCAGCGTCGGCACGTCCTGCGGCGGGATCACCCCGCCCACCACGATCATGATGTCCTCGCGCCCCTCCTCGGCGAGCTGCTCGCGCAGTGCCGGTACGAGGGTGAGGTGACCGGCCGCCAGCGAGGAGACTCCGACGATGTGCACGTCCGCCTCGACGGCCTGCCGGGCCACCTCGGCCGGGGTCTGGAACAGCGGGCCGACGTCCACGTCGAAGCCGAGGTCGGCGAAGGCGGTCGCGATCACCTTCTGGCCGCGGTCGTGGCCGTCCTGGCCCATCTTCGCGACCAGGATGCGCGGACGGCGGCCCTCGGCCTCCTCGAAGTCGCAGACCAGTGCTCGGGTGCGGTCCACGGACGGGGACTCCCCTGCTTCGTTGCGGTACACGCCGGAGATCGTACGGATCTGGCTCGCGTGCCGGCCGTACACCTTCTCCAGGGCGTCGGAGATCTCCCCGACGGTCGCCTTCGCGCGGGCCGCGTGCACCGCCAGCTCCAGCAGGTTGCCCTCGCCGCCGGCGGCCCGGGTCAGCGCGTCCAGCGCGTCCTGGCACGCCGTCTCGTCCCGCTCCGCCCGCAGCCGCCGCAGCTTCTCGATCTGCTGCGTTCGCACGGAGGAGTTGTCGACCTTCAGGACGTCGATCTGCTCGTCGCTGTCCACGCGGTACTTGTTGACTCCAATGACCGGCTGGCGACCGGAGTCGATCCGGGCCTGCGTGCGGGCCGCGGCCTCCTCGATGCGCAGCTTCGGGATACCGGCGTCGATGGCCTTGGCCAT
The DNA here is from genome assembly GCF_044459945.1 of Streptomyces sp. NPDC050164. Lineage (NCBI taxonomy): Bacteria > Bacillati > Actinomycetota > Actinomycetes > Kitasatosporales > Streptomycetaceae > Streptomyces > Streptomyces sp. NPDC050164. The sequence continues at coordinate 130,958 of NZ_JBITJK010000010.1, read as the reverse complement.
GCCGCCCGCCCGCTCGACCTCCTGGATGTGCTGCCAGGCCCGCCGGGCGAGGTCGTACGTCAGCCGCTCGACATAGGCGCTGCCGCCCCACGGGTCGATCACGCGGGTCGTGCCGGACTCCTGCTGGAGCAGCAGCTGCGTGTTGCGGGCGATGCGCGCCGAGAAGTCGGTGGGCAGGGCCAGCGCCTCGTCGAGGGCGTTGGTGTGCAGCGACTGCGTGTGCCCCTGCGTCGCCGCCATGGCCTCGACACAGGTGCGCGTCACGTTGTTGAACACGTCCTGCGCGGTCAGCGACCAGCCCGAGGTCTGCGAATGGGTGCGCAGCGACAGGGACTTGGCGTTCTTCGGGTCGAACTGCCTCACCAGCTTCGCCCACAGCAGCCGCGCCGCCCGCAGCTTGGCGACCTCCATGAAGAAGTTCATGCCGATCGCCCAGAAGAACGACAGCCGGGGCGCGAACGCGTCCACGTCCAGGCCGGCTTCACGGCCCGCCCGGATGTACTCCACCCCGTCCGCGAGCGTGTACGCCAGCTCCAGATCGGCCGTCGCACCCGCCTCCTGGATGTGGTAGCCGGAGATGGAGATGGAGTTGTAGCGCGGCATCCGCTGCGAGGTGAAGGCGAAGATGTCGGAGATGATCCGCATCGACGGCTTCGGCGGATAGATGTAGGTGTTGCGGACCATGAACTCCTTGAGGATGTCGTTCTGGATGGTCCCGGCCAGCTTCTCGGGCGGTACGCCCTGCTCCTCCGCGGCGACGATGTACAGCGCCAGCACCGGCAGCACGGCGCCGTTCATCGTCATCGACACCGTCATCTTGTCCAGCGGGATCCCGTCGAACAGCTGCCGCATGTCGTAGATCGAGTCGATCGCCACGCCCGCCATGCCGACGTCACCGGTCACGCGCGGGTGGTCACTGTCGTAACCCCGGTGCGTGGGCAGGTCGAAGGCGACCGACAGGCCCTTCTGCCCGGCCGCGAGGTTGCGCCGGTAGAAGGCGTTCGACTCCTCGGCCGTGGAGAAACCGGCGTACTGGCGGATCGTCCAGGGCTGGTTGACGTACATCGTCGGGTACGGGCCCCGAAGATACGGCGCCGCGCCCGGGTACGTGTCCAGGAAGTCCAGGCCTTCCAGGTCACGCCCGGTGTACAGCGGCTTGACCGCGATGCCCTCCGGGGTCTCCCAGAGCAGGTCGTCACCGCCGGAGGCGTTCTTGACCGCCGTACGCCACTCGTCGGGGCCGCCGTCGCAGGCCGGGGTCCCCAGCTCGATCCCGGAGAAGTCGGGGACGGAACGGTCGGAGGGGGCGGTCATCAGGACACTCCCATGCGGTCGAGGGTCGCGGAGAGCACGGCCACGGCGTCGCAGCCCGCGAAGACGTACGCGTCGACACCGGCGTACTGGCCGGGACGGCCCGCGAGGAACACGTGCGAGGCGCCGGCCGATCGCAGTTCGGTGGCCACCTGTGCCGCCTTCTCCTCGTACAGCGCGTCGCTGGAGCACAGCACGGCCTCGGTCGCGCCGCTGTCCTCGAAGGTGCCGTCCGTGACGGGCTCGATGCCGCCCGCCTGGAAGAGGTTCGAGGCGAAGGTGAGGCGTGCGGTGTGGGCGGCGGCCGGGCCGACCGCGGCGAGGAAGATCCGGGGCCGGGAGCCGGTCTTCGCGAGGTGGGCGTCGGAGCGTGCGCGCAGCGCCTCGTACTCCTCGTCGCGGCGCACCCGCGGCAGCCCGCCGGACGGCGGCTCGGGCGCGCTCTCGCGGGCGACGGGCTTCTCCGCGAGATACGGGAACTCGCTGACGCCCGTGACGGGTTCGCGCCGCTTCGCCAGCTTCGTACGGCGGACCTGCCAGGTGTCGGCCAGGTCCTGTGCGAGGTCCCCCGACCGCAGGGCCGCCGCCTGGCCGCCGAGCCGCTCGATCCGCCGGAAGAACTCCCAGCCCGCGTGGGCGAGTTCATCCGTGAGCCGCTCCACGTACCAGGAGCCGCCCGCCGGGTCGATCACGCGGGACAGATGCGACTCCTCGATGAGGATCGTGGAGGTGTTGCGGGCGATACGGCGCGCGAACGCGTCCGGCAGGCCGAGGGCGTGGTCGAAGGGCAGCACGGTGACCGAGTCGGCCCCGCCCGCCCCGGCGGCCAGCGTGGCGATGGTCGTGCGCAGCATGTTCACCCACGGATCGCGGCGCGTCATCATCACCTCGGACGTCACGACGTGCTGGAGCTGCGCCCCCGCACGCGGCGCCCCGCAGACCTCGGCCACCCGCGCCCACAGCCGGCGCGCGGCCCGCAGCTTGGCGATCGTCAGGAACTGGTCGGCGGTCGCCGCGTACCGGAACTCCAGCTGCCCACAGGCCTGTTCGACGCTCAGCCCGGCCCCGGTGAGGTCCCGCAGATACGCCACACCCGTGGCCAGCGAGCAGCCCAGCTCCTGGGCGGCCGAGCCGCCGGCCTCGTGGTACGGCAGCGCGTCCACGGTCAGCGCCCGCAGCCCCGGGTACCCCTCGCCACACAGCCGCGCGAGCTCCGCCGCCGGAGCGAAGTCGCCCTCCTGCCCGCTGAGGGCCTCCTGCCCCAGCGGGTCGGCGCCCAGATTGCCGCGCGCCGCCTCCCGGGCGACACCGCGCTCCTCGTACAGCCGCAGCAGCTCCCGCGCGGCGGGCTCGGTGTCACGCCCCGCGTCGAGGACGACGGGGGCGAGGTCGAGATGGACGCCGTCGAGGACCCGGCCGAGCTCCGGCACCGGAATGCCGCCTTCCCCCACTGCCAGCCACAGGGAGGTGACACCGTTCTCCAGATCCGCGAGTACCGCGCCGCCGTCGGCCACCGTGTGCCGCTGCCGTACGTCCCAGCCGCCGAGCGTGTTCCCCTCGGCCCGGCCGCCCCGCACGAAGGGTGCGAATCCGGGCAGGCCCGGCTCGGGCGCGGTGTCGTGCGCGGTGTAGAGAGGCCGGGTGCGCAGCCCGTCCTCCAGCGCGGTGGACAGGGCTTCCTCGGCTTCGGCGCCCTCCACTTCCTTGCCCGACTTGCGCAGCACGCCCGCCACAAGGCGCTGCCACTGCTCATGGGGCACATCAGGGAATTCGCCGGCCAGCTCGAGCCCGTCGTCAGGCAGGACCGTCATGCTCGGATGCTAGGACACGGACACAGAGGAGCAGCAGAGGTCACGGCTGTGACCTTTCCCTCCCCGTTTCTGTGATCCCGATCTCCCCTCCGCCCGCCTGTGCCCGGGATCGTCGCGCATGCCGACGCGGGGCGTCAATGACCCGTTGGCAGGGGGCCGTTGGCCGCTTTCATCGCCCTGCTGGAGGCGGCCCGCGTCGGCATCGAGTCGGCCGTCCAGCCGGATCCCGGACGACTTCGGGCAGGGGCGCCTCGCGTCAGGACTGCGCGGGCCGCTGCCGGCCGGGCTGTGCGTCGGGGTGCCTGGCGGGCTCCGGTGCGGTCATGTCGAGCAGGAGCATCGCGTCGTGGTCGGGGGTGCCGGGTTCGGCGGTGTAGACGCAGAGGCGCCGGCCGGGCGTGCCTTCGAGGTGCATGTTCTGGCCGCTGAGGGTCAGGACGCCGACCTCGGGGTGGTGGAAGGTCTTCTGGGCCTTCTTGCGGCCGATGACCTCGTAGCGTTCCCACAGCTTGGCGAAGTCGGGGCTCTTCATCACGAGTTCGCCGACGAGGCTGGTCAGGTCGGGGGCGTCGGGGCTGGTGCCGGCCTGGGCGCGGAGCCGGGCGACGCAGGCACGGACCAGGGGCTCCCAGTCGGGGAACAGCTCACGAGCCGTGGGGTGCAGGAAGAGGTAGCGGGCGAGGTTGCGCTGCTTGGCGGGCCAGTCGGCGAGACCGGCGTACAGGGCGAGGCCGCCGGGGTTCCAGGCGAGCAGGTCCATGCTGCGGCTGACGATGTAGGCGGGGTTCGGCCGCATCGTCTCCAGGAGCAGTTTCAGGTGCGGCCGGACGGTCCGGCTGGGCGGGGGAGGCGGCTCGTGGGCGTAGTTGGCGGCCCGGGCGGCGAGCTCGCGCAGGTGGTGGTGTTCGTCGTCGTCGAGGCGCAGGGCGCGGGCGAGGGCGTCGACCACACCGGGGCTCGGCCGGGTCTCCTTGCCGCGTTCCATGCGGACGTAGTAGTCGATGCTGACCCCGGCGAGGGAAGCCAGCTCCTCGCGGCGCAGGCCGGGCGTGCGGCGTACGCCCGCGCCCGGGGTGAAGCCGACGCTCTCGGGGCTGGTCTGGGTGCGGCGGGCGCGCAGGAAGCGCCCCAGTTCGTCACCGCTGGTGTGCTGCTCGGCTGCCATGGAGCCAGTGTCGCAACGCTGCCACCAGGGCGGTATCCGCGAGGGGGGCCCTGTCATACCCACCGCTGTCCACCCCCCGGAAGGGCCCGGTCTCCCTGGCGGGTCTGCGGGGGCGCACGGTGGATGACGTCGGGGAACTGCTCGGCCGGGCACTGAAGGGCCACCGCGCCGCGGACGGCATCCGGCTGACCGCCGAGCGGCTCGACACGCTCGGCAGCCTGCCCTCGGCCGCCGGGGAGACCCACAGCCAGGAACCTGCGAAGAAGAGGAGAACTCCATGCGTGCCGCCGTGATGTACGGCGCCGGCGACGTCCGGACGGAACACCGGCCCGACCCGGAGATCCAGCTGTCCACCGACGCCGTCGTGCGCACCGTCCTGTCGTGTGTGTGCGGCAGCGACCTGTGGCCCTACCAGTCCCTGCCCGCGACCGGCACCGGCCGCCCGATGGGACACGAGTTCCTCGGCGTGGTCGAGGAGACCGGCCCCGAGGTGTCCGGCATCAAGGCCGGCGACCTGGTCGTCGCTCCGTTCACGTACTGCGACAACACCTGCGACTACTGCGCCAAGGGCCTGCACTTCTCGTGCCGACGGGGTGGCCGGTACGGCTTCGACGGCGTGGACGGCGCCCAGGGCGAGGCGGTGCGCGTCCCCCAGGCCGACGGCACCCTGGTCAAGCTGCCCGCCGACGCCGACTCCGCACTGCTGCCCTCCCTGCTGACGCTCTCGGACGTGATGGGCACCGGTCACCACGGCGCCGTCACCGCGGGCGTCGGCCGCGGCGACTCGGTCCTGGTCGTCGGGGACGGCGCGGTCGGCCTGTGCGCGGTCATCGCGGCCGAGCGGCTGGGCGCCGAACGGATCGTCCTGATGGGCCGGCACAAGGCCCGCACCGACCTGGGCCGCGACTTCGGCGCCACCGACGTCGTCGCCGAGCGCGGTGAGGAAGGTGTCGCCCGCGTGCGCGAGCTGACCGGCGGCGACGGGGTGGACAAGGTCATCGAGGCCGTCGGCACCCGCCAGACGCTCCAAACCGCCCTGGCCGCGGTGGTGGACGGCGGCACCATCAGCCGGCTGGGCGTCCCGCAGTACGAGGAAGGCCCCCTCGGCCCGTCCACGATCATGCGGAACATCACCCTCACCGGCGGTGCGAGCCCGGCCCGCGCCTACATCGAGGAGCTGATGCCGGACGTCCTGGACGGCGCCATCGAACCGGGTCGCGTCTTCGACCGGAGCTTCACCGTCGACCAGGTCCAAGACGCCTACCGGGCCATGGCCGACCGTCGCGTCCTCAAGGCGCTCATCACTTTCTGACCACTCCCCGTACGGCAAGAAGATCCCCATGCAGACCGGCACCCGCCCGCCGCTGTCGCGGCCAGAACCTGTCCGCAACTCTCGTTACCGTGCCCCCATGACGAACACCAAGCGGAGCGTCGCCGGCACGGCACTCCAACCCCACCTCGGTACCCGGGCCCTCAACCGCGCCACCCTCGACCGGCAGTTGCTCCTGCGCCCGGCCCGGATCTCCGCCGCCGCGGCCGTCGAGCACCTGGTCGGCCTCCAGGCGCAGAACGTCAAGCCTCCGTACTACGCGCTCGCCGCCCGCCTCGACGGTTTCGCCCCCGAGGCGCTGTCCCGGCTGACGGCCGACCGCGAGGTCGTCCGGATCGTCACGATGCGCTCCACCATCCACACCCACACCGCGGACGACTGCCTCACCCTGCGTCCGTTGGCGCAGCCCGCCCGGGACCGGGAGCTGACGAACTTCCGCAAGGGACTCGCCGGTGTCGACCTGGACCGGCTCGCCGCCCTCGCCCGCGACCTCGTCGAGACCGAGCCCCGCACCATGAAGCAACTGCGCGAGGCCCTGCTCCAGGAGTGGCCCGACGCCGACCCGCAGGCCCTGGCCGTCGCCGCCCGGTGCCGTCTCCCGCTCGTGCAGGTGACCCCGCGCGGCCTGTGGGGTCAGAGTGGGCAGGTCAGTCTCACCACCGCCGAGCGCTGGCTCGGCCGTCCCACCCGACCGGCCGCCACACCCGACGAGGTCGTCCCGCGCTACCTCGCCGCCTTCGGCCCGGCCTCCGTGCGGGACATGCAGACCTGGGCCGGACTGACCCGCCTGCGCGACGCCTTCGAACGTGTCCGCCCGCGACTCGTCACCTTCCGCGACGACAGCGGCACCGAGCTCTTCGACCTCCCCGACGCCCCGCGTCCCGACCCGGACACCCCGGCCCCGCCGCGCTTCCTGCCCGAGTTCGACAACCTCCTGCTCTCCCACGCCGACCGCACCCGCGTCGTCCCGCCCGAGCACCGGGGCCGCTCCTGGCAGGGGAACATCGCCTACTGCACGCTCCTGGTCGACGGGTTCCTCGCGGGCCTGTGGCGCCTGGAGGAGCACGCGCTCGTGATCGAGCCCTTGGGCCCGCTCACCAAGGCCCAGCGGGACGAGGTCACCGCCGAGGGGGAGCGGATGCTGCGGACGATGCACCCGCAGACGTCGTACGACATCCGCTTCGGCGCCGTACGGAGGTAGGCAACGCGGTGTTTTCAGTCCGCCCGGCCCGTCAGCGCCACCGTCACGCCCAGCCCGACCATCGTGCAGCCGCCCGCCCCGCCGATCAGGGAGAGGCGGCGGTCCGAGCCGGCGAACCAGGTGCGGGCCGCCGACGCGGTCAGGCCCCACAGCGTGTCCGTGACGAGGCCGATCGAGATCGGTACGAGGCCCAACAGCAGCATCTGCACGGGCACATGGCCCGCCGAGTGGTCCACGAACTGCGGCAGGACGGCGGCGAAGAACACCACGCCCTTCGGGTTGGTGACGCCGACGAGGACCCCGTCCAGGAGCGTCCGGAGATCGCCGCGAGCCGGCCCCGCCGACCCGGTGCCGATCTGTGACGCCTTCAGCTCCCCGCGGTGCCGGAACGCCTGCACGCCCAAATACACCAGATACGCGGCACCCGCCAGCTTCACCGTCAGGTATACCGTCACCGATCGCTCGACCAGCGAGCCGACCCCGACCGCGACCGCCACGACCAGCAGGTAGGAGCCGACCACGTTGCCGAGGGCCGTCGCCACGGCGGTGCGGCGGCCGTGGGCGAGGGCCCGGCCGATGACGAACAGGACGCTGGGCCCCGGGATCACGATGACCAGGAGCGACATCACGGCGAAGGCGAGGAGACGGTCGGCGGAAACCATGAGCATCACTCCCATCCGCCGTCATTCAAGCACCCGAACCCGGCCGGTGGCAGGAGAGATGGAAAGGGGGCGTTGCGGGCCGCTCGTGGAGGCCCGCAACGCCCCCTGGTATTTCACCTGAGGGGTGCTCAGGAGCTTTGCCCGGTTACGAGTTGACCTGCGTCGTGACCAGGTTGGAGAAGGTGGTCAGCCGGGTGTAGACACCCGGGTAACCGGCCTGGGCGCAGCCCTCGCCCCAGGAAGTGATGCCTGCCAGGACGCCCCCGATGAGCAGGGGGCCGCCGCTGTCGCCCTGGCAGGTGTCCACGCCGCCGGAGGTCTTTCCGGCGCACACCATGTCGCTGCGTACGAAGTCGGAGCCGTAGGAGCTGCCGCAGCTGGAGTCGGACACGGTCGGTACGGTCGCGGTGCGCAGCTGGTTGGAGGCGCTGCCGTTCGAGGCGGTGGTGCCCCAGCCGAGGATGCGGGCGGTGGTGCCGGCCGCGTACACCGAAGTCTGGGAGGAGGAGACGTACTTCGCCGGGGTGTACGGCATCGACGTCGACAGCGTCAGCACGGCCACGTCGTCGCCCTTGGTGACGTCGGTGTAGCTCGGGTGCATCCAGATCTTGCTGACTCTGCTGACCGTGCCGTTGGTGCCGTTGCGGTAGGTGCGGCCGCCGACGACGCGCACGCTGCTGGTGGTCTCGCCGACCATGCAGTGGGCGGCGGTGACGACCTTGGTGGGCGAGACCAGCGTGCCGCCGCAGAACTGGGTCTGCGAGGCGTCCGTGATCTGCATGACGAACGGGTACGCGGTCGTCGTGGTCGTCGTACCGCCGACGATCGGCTGGGGCGCGGCGAGGGCGGCGGGAGCGGCGAGCAGCGCGGTCGCGGCGGCGGCAGCGGTCGCCGTGGCGACGGCAGCGGCCTTCTTGACACGGTTGAACCCGAACATGGGTCTCCTCGGGGAGTTGCCGGTGGGGGTCGCGCGGGTGGGTGGTGCACGGTGACCCTGACTCCGTTGTTCGGATCTCCGTGTGCCCCGGCGAGCGGCACGCGACAAAGCTAGAGCCCGGAAGGGCGGGCTCCCAATGAGGGAACCCCCTAAGGGAGTTGGGCAGGGATAACCCTCGGTCGGGCCCTGTAGACCCTGGTGGACGCAGGTCGGGTCAGGTCGGGCGGCGGCCCGCCGCAAGCCGGACGATGTCCACCCGTGAACGGATCCCCAGCTTCCGGTAGACCCGGGTCAGGGTCGCCTCGACGGTCTTGACGCTGATGAACAGACGGGCCGCGATCTCCCGGTTGGTCGCGCCCTCCATCACCAGTGAGGCGACCTGACGCTCCATCGAGGCGAGGCCCTCCAGCGCGTCGAGCGCGACGGGCGGTGCGACGGAGGCCGGCTCCACCGCCGCGGGGCCGGCCGCGGCGGCCGCGTCGACCTGCCGCAGCCAGGGCAGCGCCCGGCAGCGCCTGAACAGCCGGGCGGCCTCGTCGTACGACGCCGGTCCCGGCAGGGGAGTCCCGCCGCCGCGGGGGAATGCGGCTGCCTGGGTGCGCAGCCGGGCCAGCACGAAGGCGGCCCGTGCCTCCTCCAGGCCGTAGCCCAGCCGGCCGAGCCGGTCCTGGACGGACGTCAGCCGGACCAGGGCGGCCTCGTGTTCGCCGCGTGCCGCCCGCACCAGTGCCTCGGCCCGGTCGAGGACCGCCAGCACGCTCTCCCGGCCCAGCCGCAGCGCGTGCACCCGGGCCGTGTCGATGACGTCCTGCGCCTCGCCCGGTTCGCCGATGCGGACGAGGGCCTCGGCGAGGTCGCCGTGCCAGCGGCCGCGCGCCGGGTCGTTGATGCCGAGACCCTGCTCCAGCTCGCGCACCCGGCGCAGCGAACGGACCGTGGCCGCCGGGTCCCCGGCCACCAACTGGGCGTAGCCCAGCGCCGCCAGGGCCCGGGACAGGTACATCTGGTCGCCGTCGACCTCGGCGTGGTCGGCCGCCTCCCGGGCGAGGACCAGCGCCCGGTCGACGTCCCCCGCGCAGGCCTCCGCGAGGGAGGCGAGCATCGCCGAGGCGCCCTCGCCGATCCCGGAGTCCCGGGCCAGCCGCAGGCTCTCGCGGGCCAGTTCCAGGGCCCGGCCGCAGTGCCCGGAGCGCAGTTCCGTGTCGGCGAGGAAGCGCAGGAAGTGCACCTCGCTCTCGACCATGCCGCGCCTGCGCACCTCGCGCAGCAGCGCGGTGATGGTCGCCCGCGCCTCGGGCAGCTGGTCGCTCATGATCAGCCAGCGGAACCGGGCCGAGCCGGCGCCGTTGTGATGGCAGGCCACATACGGGTCCTGGGGTTCCTTCAGGGCCCGTTTGACGGTCTCGGGGGCGCCCGGGTGGCCCATCAGGGTCTCGGTGGAGGCCTGGAAGGACAGCGCCATCAGCTCGGTGCGCCGGTCCTTGCCGCGGGCGGCCAGCTCCGCCGCGTGCGCGGCCTCCTGCCGGGCCTCGGCGAAGTCGCCCTCGACGACCAGGCCGCGCCAGGCCAGCTGGTAGTGGACCAGGGCGAGCAGGCGCGGGTCGTCGCCCGCGTCGGCCAGGACCTGCGGGAAGACGGCGTCGACCTCGCCGAGCGCCTGCCCGGCCGCCTCGATGACCACCATCCAGGCCCGCACCCGCTCCGCGGGCACGGCGGCCCGGGTCAGCACGTCCCGGGCGATGTCCCGCGCGAGGTCGGCCTCGCCGGCGGTGATCGCGTCCTCCGCGGCCTGCAGCCGCCGCTCGTCCGGGCCGGGCGTACTGTCCGCCGGGGTGTGCCGGGCCGCGAGCAGCCCGAGCGAGGCGGCCACGGACGGCGCCCCGCGATCCCGGGCCAGCGCACCGGCCTCCGCGAGCCGGGCCGCCACCTCCGGGTCGGTGCCGGTGGTCGCCAGGGCCAGGTGCCGGGCCCGCTCGATCGGGTCGGAGGCCGCCGTGGACAGCGCGGCGTGCACGGCCCGCCGCTCCCGCGCGGGGGCCTCCGCGTACAGCGCGGCCGAGATCAGCGGGTGCGCGAACCGTACGGCGGGGCCTTCCGGATCCGTCGCCAGCAGTCCCAGCGCGGCGGCCTGGGCGGTCTCCGCCTCGGCGTGCTCCCGGCCGGCCGCGTGCAGCAGCGCCAGTGTGGGACGGGCACCGGCACTGGCCACGAGCAGGGTGCGGCGCGCCTCGTCCGACAGCATCTCCAGCCGGCTCAGCACCAGCGCCCGCAGCGAGGTGGGCACCGGCAGCGGCTCGCCGGGCCGGGGCCGGGTCGGGCTCTCGGCGAGGGCGCGGCCCAGCTCCAGGGCGAAGAGCGGGTTGCCGCCGCTGGTGCGGTGGATGTCGCGGATCGTGGAGCGGGACAGGGGGGTGTAGCCGCGGTGGTCGAGCAGCGCGGAGACCTGCGTACGGGACAGCGGGCCCAGCCGGACGGCGAGCGTGTCGGGCGGGGACGCGCGTAGATGGCGGTCGTACTCCTGGCCCTCGGTCCGCACCGCGCACAGCATCTGCACGGGCGTGTCGCCCAGCCGGCGGGCGGCGAAACCGAGCAGTTCGGCGCTGGCCGCGTCCAGCCACTGGAGATCGTCGGCGACGACCAGTACCGGGCCCTTGGCGGCGAGGGTGCGCAGCGCCGACAGCACCGCGAGGCGCAGCGCGAGCCCGTCGCGCTGGAGGGTGGACTCGCCGCGCCCGGTGAGCGCCGACTCCAGGGCGGTGCGCTGGGCGGCGGGCAGCGCACCGGAGACCTCGTCCAGGACCAGGCCGAACAGGTCGGCCAGCGCCAGGAACGGCAGGTGGGATTCGGACTCGGTGGCCGAGCAGCGCAACACGGTCCGGGCCGCGCCGGCGTAATCCGCGGCCAGCGCCCGCAGGACCGTCGACTTTCCAATTCCCGCGGGGCCGTGGAGCAGGACACTGCCGCCTCGGCCGAGCTGTTCACGGGCCGACGTGAACAGGTCCTCCCGGCCGATGACCACGTCGGGGCGGCTCCTGGGAGGCTCCTGGAAGTCCCGTGGCACGGTCACCGCTCCCCTCCGTGTGTCGTGTCCTGGCCAATATTAGGCAACAGCTCTTTGAATTTCGGACGGACGGCGTGGTGAGGGAAATAACAACGGAGGTCCGCGCGCGAATTCACCGGGCTCCCGAATGCGGCGGAACACGACGGTGGCGCCCGGCCGAGGAACCCGTCGGCATATCGAACGGACAAGGGTAACGGAAAACATCGCAAACCTACGGCAACCATCCCGCCCGGCGCGCGGCGACCACGGCCTCGCCCCGGGTCCGGGCCCGCAGCTTCCGCATGGCCGACCTCAAATACCCCTTGACGGTCTCGGGCGTCACCCCAAGCCGCTCGGCCGCGACCCCGTTCGTGGCCCCCGCCGCGACACACACCAGCACGTCCACCTCGCGCGGCGCGAGCCGGACCCGCTCCGAGGGGGTGGAATCGGCCGTCAGCAGGGCACAGGCGTCGAGCAGTTCGGCCCGCAGTTGCGGATCCGCGATCTTCGGGGCCAGCGCCCGCAGGGCCGCGTGCGCCTCCCGCACCTGCTCCCGCCCCGCGCCGGCCCCGCCACCGGCGGCGAGCGTGCGGGCCTCCTCCCGCAGGACCAGCGCCCGCTCCACGTCCCGCGCCGCCTCGACGGCCTCGTCCAGCATGCGCCCGCCCAGCGGCTGGGCCGTCCGCAGCGCCCCGTACAGCACTCCGCGCACCTCGTGCCGTACGACCACCGGAACGGCCAGCACCGAGCGCAGCCCCTCCACCGCGACCGGGGCGTCGTACTCGTGGCTGATCTGCCGCGACGCCGAGTAGTCCGTCACCACGCACGGCCGGGCGAGCACCACCGTCTTGCCGCCCAGCCCGATCCCGGACGTCACCACCAGCGAACGCAGGGCGTGCGTCGCCGTGCCGCTCAGTTCGCTGATGCGCATCTGCCGCCCGGCCTCCATCAGCCCGCCGAAGGCGACCGGAAGGCCGGTGGCGCGCCGCAGCCGGAGCAGCGCGTTGCGTATCTCGACCGCGTCGGCCGCGTCTGCTGTCACCTGCTCGCCCCTTCACTACGGCTCCCGCGCGGGCGCCCCCCCGTTCGGGGGTAGTGAGACCTGCAACACGGATTACACGATGGTTCGGAGCCGCCCGGCAATGGTCCGGCACCAAGGAGGACGAATGGCATCGGCGACGGAGGTGTTCCGCAGCGCGCGGGACTTCCTGCTGGAACACCGCGAGGACTACGGCACGGCCTACGAGGGCTTCCGCTGGCCCCGTCCCGACCGCTTCAACTGGGCGCTCGACTGGTTCGACGAGATCGCGCACGGCAACGCCCGCACCGCGCTGCACATCGTCGAGGAGGACGGCCGCGAGACACAGCTGTCCTTCGGGGAGATGTCCGTACGCTCGGCCCAGTTCGCCAACTGGCTGCGCGCCCGGGGCGTGCGCGCCGAGGACCGGATCCTCGTGATGCTCGGCAACCAGGCCGAACTGTGGATCATCGCGCTCGCGGCGGTGAAACTGCGGGCCGTCGTCATCCCGGCCACCCCGCTGCTCGGCCCGGCCGACCTGCGCGACCGCGTCGACCGCGGCCGGGTCCGGCACGTCATCGCGCGCCGCGAGGACACCGGCAAGTTCGCCGAGGTCCCCGGCGACTACACCCGCATCGCCGCGGCAGACGCGGGAGCCGTGCCCGAGGGCTGGCTGCCGCTGGACGACGCCTACGGCGCCTCCGCCGACTTCACGCCCGACGCCCCGACCCGGGCCGACGACCCGCTGATGCTGTACTTCACCTCGGGCACCACCGCCCGGCCCAAACTCGTCGAGCACACCCACACGTCCTATCCGATCGGGCACCTGTCGACCATGTACTGGATCGGCCTCAAGCCCGGTGACGTGCATCTGAACATCTCCTCGCCCGGTTGGGCCAAGCACGCCTGGTCCAACCTCTTCGCCCCCTGGAACGCCGAAGCGACCGTCTTCCTGTACAACTACACGCGTTTCGACGCCGTCCGTCTCATGGCCGAGATGGACCGGGCCCAGGTCACCACCTTCTGCGCCCCGCCCACCGTCTGGCGCATGCTCATCCAGGCCGACCTGACGCAGCTGCGCACCCCGCCGCGCGAGATCGTCGCCGCCGGTGAGCCGCTCAACCCGGAGGTCATCGAGCAGGTCCGCCGGTCCTGGGGCGTCACCATCCGGGACGGCTTCGGCCAGACCGAGACGGCCGTGCAGGTCGCCAACAGCCCCGGCCAGCCGCTCAAGACCGGCTCGATGGGCCGGCCGAGCCCCGGCTACCGCGTCGAGCTGCTGGACCCCGTCTCCGGCGCGCCGGGCGCGAGCGAGGGCGAGATCGCGCTCGACCTGTCGCACCGCCCCGTCGGCCTGATGACCGGCTACCACGGCGACGCGGACCGCACGGCCGAGGCGATGGCCGGCGGCTACTACCGCACGGGCGACATCGGCGCGCGCGACGCCGACGGCTACATCACCTACGTCGGCCGCGCGGACGACGTCTTCAAGGCGTCCGACTACAAGATCAGCCCCTTCGAGCTGGAGAGCGCGCTGCTGGAACACGAGGCGGTGGCCGAGGCGGCCGTCGTGCCCGCGCCGGACGAGCTGCGGCTCGCGGTGCCGAAGGCGTACGTCGTCCTGGCGGCGGGCTGGGAGCCCGGCCCCGACACCGCGAAGGTGCTGTTCGAGCACTCCCGTGAGGCCCTGGCCCCCTACAAGCGCATCCGCCGCCTGGAGTTCGGAGACCTGCCCAAGACCGTCTCGGGCAAGATCCGCCGCATCGAGCTGCGCGAGGCCACGGCGGCCGGGTCGGACGCCGAGTACCGCGAGGAGGACTTCCGGTGACCTCGTACAGCCATGGAGCCGGCGAGACGGCTCTGCTCGGCGACACCATCGGAGCCAACCTGGACCGGGCTGTGGCCACCTGGCCGGACCGCGAGGCGCTGGTCGACGTCCCGTCCGGGCGGCGCTGGACGTACGCGCGGTTCGGCGCGGCCGTCGACGAGCTGGCCTCCGCCCTGCTCGCCTCCGGGGTCGCCAAGGGCGACCGGGTGGGCATCTGGGCGGTCAACTGTCCCGAGTGGGTCCTGGTCCAGTACGCCACCGCCCGCATCGGCGCGATCATGGTGAACATCAACCCGGCCTACCGCACCCACGAGGTCGAGTACGTCCTCAACCAGGCCGGTATCTCCCTGCTGTTCGCCTCCCTCGGCCACAAGACGAGCGACTACCGGGCGATGGTCGAGCAGGTGCGGGGCAGATGCGCCGAGTTGCGCGAGGTCGTGTACTTCGGCGACCCGAGCTGGGACGCGCTGCTCGGGCGGGGGACCCCCGGCGCCCGGTTCGCGGACGACGGCCTGTCCTGCGACGACCCGATCAACATCCAGTACACGTCGGGCACGACGGGCTTCCCCAAGGGAGCCACCCTCTCCCACCACAACATCCTCAACAACGGCTATTTCGTGGGCGAGTTGCTCGCCTACACCGAGCAGGACCGGGTGTGCATCCCGGTGCCCTTCTACCACTGCTTCGGCATGGTCATGGGCAATCTGGCCGCCACGTCCCGCGGCGCCTGCATGGTCATCCCGGCCCCGTCCTTCGACCCGGAGGCCACGCTGGAGGCGGTCCAGCAGGAGCGCTGCACCTCGCTCTACGGCGTCCCGACCATGTTCATCGCGGAGCTGAACCTCCCCGGCTTCGCGTCGTACGACCTCTCCTCCCTGCGCACCGGCATCATGGCGGGCTCGCCCTGCCCGGTGGAGGTGATGAAGCGGGTGGTCACCGAGATGAACATGGCCGAGGTGTCCATCTGCTACGGCATGACGGAGACCTCGCCCGTCTCCACGCAGACCCGGCGCGACGACGACCTGGAACACCGCACCGGCACGGTCGGACGCGTGCTGCCGCACATCGAGGTGAAGATCGTCGACCCGGCGACCGGGGTGACCCAACCGCGCGGTAGGGCGGGCGAGTTGTGCACCCGCGGCTACAGCGTGATGCTCGGCTACTGGAACGAGCCGGACAAGACCGCCGAGGCCATCGACGCGGGCCGCTGGATGCACACCGGCGACCTCGCGGTGATGCGCGAGGACGGCTACGTCGAGATCGTCGGCCGCATCAAGGACATGATCATCCGGGGCGGGGAGAACATCTACCCCCGCGAGATCGAGGAGTTCCTCTACGCCCACCCCAAGATCCAGGACGTCCAGGTCGTGGGCGTCCCGCACGACCACTACGGCGAGGAGGTCCTCGCCTGCGTCATCCCCCACGACCCCGCCGACCCGCTCACCCTGGCCGAACTCCACGCCTTCTGCCAGGGCCGCCTGGCCCACTACAAGATCCCGAGCAGACTTCAGCTCCTCGACTCCTTCCCCATGACGGTCTCCGGGAAGGTACGCAAGGTGGAACTGCGGGAGAGGTTCGGGGGCGGGCAGAGATAGAAGAGCTCGGGGTCGCCGTCGTCGAGGCCGTGGACCAGACCGGCGGGTTGCCAGCCCGCCCGCTGCCGGCGTGCGGCGGGCGCGACCGTCAGCAGGGTGAGGAAGCCCTGTTCGAAGAAGGTGTACTCCAGCACGTCGTAGCCCACCGGCCCGCGCGCGTCTTCGGCCGGCAGCGCCCGGCCCTGCTCGCACCAGCGCCGGATGCTCGCGCGGCGCGCCC
This sequence comes from Streptomyces sp. NPDC050164, assembly GCF_044459945.1. Lineage (NCBI taxonomy): Bacteria > Bacillati > Actinomycetota > Actinomycetes > Kitasatosporales > Streptomycetaceae > Streptomyces > Streptomyces sp. NPDC050164. Next base: position 114,840 of record NZ_JBITJK010000010.1, on the reverse strand, counting down.
GGTCTCCCGCCGCCGCGATCGGGTCGGTCTCGGTCAGTGCCGTGCGGTCCGACGCCTCGGCGCGGCGCACGACGAGCGTGCCGGGTTCGATGTCGCCCATGGAGCGCATCGTGGCAGCAGCGCGGGCCGGGCCGCGCGCGGATTGCCGCGGCTCGGTCACAGTGGTGCGCGCATGCACACACGAGGCCGGCGGTCCAGGCCCTGTCGGGCCTCCGTCGCGCGGATCTCGCGCAGGCCGGGGGTGAGGTCCGCCTCCGTCAGACTGCGGAAGCCGAGGCGGGCGTAGTAGGGGGCGTTCCACGGGACCTCCGCGAAGGTGGTCAGCGTCAGGGCGGTCAGGCCCTCCTCGCGGGCGCGGCCGGCGGCGTACGCCAGGAGGGCCCGGCCCACGCCCCGGCGGGCTGCGCGCGGGTGGACCGAGACCTGCTCGATGTGCAGGGCGCCGTCCACGGGTTCGGCGACGAGGTACGCGACCGGGTGGTCCCGCTCGTCCACCGCGACCCAGCAGCGGCCCGCCCCGCGGTAGCGCTCCAGCACGTCGAGCGCGGGCGGTTCGTCGTCGGCGATCTCCGGCATGCCGAGGTCGCGGAAGGGGGCACCGGCGGCACGTTCGATGTCCTGGAGGGCGGGGAGTTCGGCGGCGGTCGCGGGGCGGATACGCATGGGGTGAGTATGCGGCGCGGTCGGCACCGGGATCCGGTGGATACCCTCGTTCCTTCACCGACTTGGACCGCAAGGGGAGCAGCCTGTGCGCAGGGTCGCCGTGACGCCCGACGGCGTCGGATCCGCTGGGTCGAACTGCCGGGGCAGGAACCGGCGCGCCTCTACGTGCACGGCCTGGGCGTCCCGTCGCCCGCCCACTTCACCAAGATGGCGGTCCATCCCCTGCCGGCCGGTCACCGTTCGCTGCTGATCGACCTGCTGGGACCCGTCTCGTCCTGGTCGACGCCAACCTCGACCCGATACCGCGCGTCCCCGGATCGTCGGGCAGCAGCGGGATCACCGCCTACACCGAGCAGCAGTTCCTGGCCGGCGGGTGGGAAGAGGTCCGCGACCGGGTCGGCCCCCACTGGTGGTCCACGATGCGTCTGGCCGGCCGGGAGTCCCTGCACCGCAGCGCGGTCCGCCTCGTCCGCGGCACCGTCCCCACCATGCGGGAACTCCTGCTGGAGATGAAGATCCCCCGCACCTTCCTGCTGCCCGGGGCCGACGGCCCGCTCCCGGGAACCGACGCGCTCACCGGGTCCGGGGTGTCCGTCGTCGCGGTCCCGGACTATGGACACGACATCATGCTGGACAACCCGGAAGCCTTCGCCCGCGCCACCGCGGCGGCACTCGCGGACCACGACCGGGACCGGCCCGGCCGTCAGGCGGGCACGGGCTCCGGGGCGGCGTCGTCGAAGGGCGGGTAGGTGCGGCTGCCCATGCGCTCGGCCGCGTCGATGTAGTCGGCGAGGGCGTCCCGGGACCGGGCGAGCGCGGCCATCTGGTCGTCCAGCCGGCGCAGCCGCGACCGCATCGCCGCCAGCAGTTCGGGACACCCGAGCAGCTCCGGGGCCTCTCCGACCGCACAGGGCAGCAGATACGCGATGTCCTCGGACGATAAGCCGGCGCCGAGCAGGTGGCGGATCTGTCTCACCCGCAGTACCGCGTTCTCGTCGTACTCGCGGTACCCGTTCGTGCCGCGGTCCGCCTCCAGCAGGCCCTGGGCCTCGTAGTAGCGCAACTGATGGGCGTTGACGCCCGTCCGGCGACTCAGTTCCCCGATACGCATCAAAACCTCGCTTGACCTTCACACCGGTATCAACGTTGACGATGTTGCCATGAACAGGACCGACACACCCGTGACAGTCATCGGACTCGGACTGATGGGCCAGGCACTCGCCGGCGCGTTCCTGAAAGCCGGTCATCCCACGACTGTGTGGAACCGTACGACCGCCAAAGCCGACGGGCTGGTGGCCCGAGGCGCACGGCTCGCCCCGACAGTCGGCGACGCGGTCCGGGCCGGCTCCCTGACGATCATCTGCGTCACCGACTACCAGGCCGTGCGGGAGCTGTTCGGCACGGGCGACGTGGAGCTCGACGGCACGACGCTGGTCAATCTGACCTCGGGCGACTCGGCCCAGGCCCGGGAGACCGCCCGATGGGCCGAGCAGCGCGGCGCCCGCTACCTGGACGGCGCGATCATGGCCGTCCCGCCGGCCATCGGCACGCCCGAGGCGGTGATTCTGCACAGCGGCCCGCAGGCGCACTTCGACGAGCACGAGCCGACCCTCGACGTGCTCGGCACCGTCACCCACCTCGGTGCGGACCACGGCCTTGCGTCCCTGTACGACGTGGCCGGACTGGCCATGATGTGGAGCGTCCTGAACGCCTGGCTCCAGGGCACCGCGCTGCTCAGGACGGCCGGTGTCGACGCGGCGACGTACGCGCCGTTCGCGCAGCGGATCGCCGCCGGTGTGGCCGAATGGCTGCCCGGATACGCCGAGCAGATCGACAGCGGCTCCTTCCCGGCCGAGGTGTCGGCCCTGGAGACCGACGCGCGGGCCATGGCACACCTGATCGAGGAGAGCGAGGCGGTGGGGGTCAACGCCGAACTGCCGAAGCTGTTCAAGGCGATGGCCGACCGCTCGATCGCCGCGGGGCACGGTGGCGAGCAGTATCCCGTGCTGATCGAAGAGTTCAGCAAACCCGGGTCCGGCGACGACTGACCTGTTCGGGCGTGTCAGGGCGCCCGGTTCTCCGTGCCGGTGGCGTCCAGTGCGCCGGCCGGGGCGTTCACCGGCCGTGGTGTGCCGGTGAGGTCGAGGACGAACAGCGGGATGCCGAGGGCGTCGGCGCGGGCCCGTGCGTCGTCCGCGTACCCGGCGAGGGAGAGGTACAGGCAGTCCGCCGACTCCGTCATGGCCGTCAGCCACAGGCACTCCACGTCCCGCAGGGTCGCCGGGCGCACGCCCGGGTCGACCAGCGCGACGACGCCGCGGGCGGCGAGCCCGATCCCGGACGGCGGCCGCTGGTCAGCCCGCCGGACGCCCCGGTAGCCCAGCCAGCGCAGGTACAGCGCGGTGGCCGTGACGGCGTCGAGCGCGGTACGGATCGTGACGGAACGGAAGGGGGGCCGGGGGGCAGAGACAGCGTCGTCACCGGGGTCGGTCCCGGCATGGTCGACGGCGTCGGCACCGCCGCGGCTGCGGCTACCGGCGGCGGTCTCGCCACGGCCACCGGCCTCGGCATCGCCGCGGCCTCCCGCGTCGTCACCGGGGGCGTCACCGGGGTCGGTCCCGGCACGGTCGACGGCGTCGGCACCGCCGCGGCTGCGGCTACCGGCGGCGGCCCGGCCACGGCCACCGGCCTCGGCACCGCTGCGGCCTCCGGCGTCGTCACCGGGGTTGGTCCCGGTTCGGTCGGCGGCGTCGCCGCGGCTGCGGCTACTGGCGGCGGCCTGGTCGTGGCTTTCGGCTTCGGCGTCGCTGCGGCCACCGGCCTCGGCGGCGGCGCCAGCACCGCCATCGGCGTCGGCTCCTGCACTGTCACCGGCCGTGGCAGGGGCAGGGGCCCCCTCGGCGTAGGCAGAGGCGGCGGCCCGCTCGGCGGATGCGGCGTCGTGCGGGCAGGTCGCACGGCCCGGGTGCGTCGCGCCCTCCCGGCCGGCCTCGGCGTCCGCGTCAACCGTGATGTCCCGGTCACGCCGGAGGCCGCCGTCGGCTGCCGTGTCCTGCCTCGTCGTGCCGCCAGGCCTCAGGACATCGTCGGATGTCCTGTCCTGGCCCGTCGAACCGCCTCCGCCGGACACCCCCTCCCGCCCCTCCGCCACCGGCACCCGCAGCACCGCCCCGCACGGGCACCCCACCTCCGGCCGCGGCCACTCCCCGCGTCGGCCGCAGCGCTCGCACCGCACCGTCACCCAGTCGTCCTGCCAGACGCGGTGGGCGACGGGCGTCACCGTCCCGTCCCGGTCGAGCCGCGGGGCGACGGGCGCTCCGCACACGCACGGGTACGACGGGGCCGTGAAGCGGTGCTCTCGTCGGCAGGACGGACAGCGCACCGGCACGCTCTCGGCCATGACCACTCCCGTACGGCGTCACATCGGGACAGCGCGTCCATCGTGCTCCAGCGAGCCCCTGCCTGTCCGCCGCTTGTCCCTCCCTTGACGCCCTTCGTCCGCCCCACATACATTCATTCCAGATCGTAGAAGTTAGTTTCCGTAATACGGAAGAGCTCACCGCAGGGCGCGACGGGAGTGCGAATCCGACAGCCGAAGCAGGAGTACTCGATGGCTCGAATGACCGCTGCCCGCGCGGCAGTTGAGATCCTCAAACGCGAGGGCGTCACCGACGCGTTCGGTGTCCCGGGCGCGGCGATCAACCCCTTCTACGCGGCGCTCAAGGCCTCCGGCGGCATCAACCACACCCTCGCCCGCCATGTGGAGGGCGCCTCGCACATGGCCGAGGGCTACACCCGCACCCACGCGGGCAACATCGGCGTCTGCATCGGCACCTCCGGCCCGGCCGGCACCGACATGATCACGGGCCTGTACTCCGCGACCGGCGACTCCATCCCGATCCTGTGCGTCACCGGCCAGGCCCCGACCGCCGTGATCCACAAAGAGGACTTCCAGGCCGTCGACATCGCCTCGATCGCCAAGCCGGTCACCAAGATGGCCGTGACCGTGCTGGAGGCCGCGCAGGTCCCCGGCGTCTTCCAGCAGGCCTTCCACCTGATGCGCTCCGCCCGCCCCGGGCCGGTCCTGATCGACCTGCCGATCGACGTCCAGATGACCGAGATCGAGTTCGACCCGGAGACGTACGAGCCGCTCCCGGTCTACAAGCCCGCCGCCACCCGCGCCCAGATCGAGAAGGCGATCGGGATGCTGAACGCCTCCGAGCGGCCGCTGATCGTGGCGGGCGGCGGTGTCATCAACGCCGATGCCGCCGAACTGCTCGTCGAATTCGCCGAGTTGACCGGCACCCCGGTCGTCCCCACCCTCATGGGCTGGGGCGTCCTGCCCGACGACCACGAGCTGAACGCCGGCATGGTGGGCCTCCAGACCTCGCACCGCTACGGCAACGCGACCTTCCTGGAGGCCGACTTCGTCCTCGGCATCGGCAACCGCTGGGCCAACCGCCACACCGGCAAACTCGACGTCTACACGGCCGGACGGAAGTTCGTCCACGTCGACATCGAGCCGACCCAGATCGGCAAGATCTTCGCCCCCGACTACGGCATCGCCTCCGACGCCAAGGCCGCGCTGGAGCTGTTCGTCGAGGTGGCGCGCGAGCTGAAGAAGGCCGGCGAGCTGCCCGACCGCTCCGCCTGGGCGGCCTCGGCGCAGGAGCGGAAGGCGACCCTCCAGCGCCGGACGCACTTCGACGACATCCCGATCAAGCCGCAGCGCGTCTACGAGGAGATGAACAAGGCCTTCGGCCCTCAGACCCGGTACGTCTCCACCATCGGCCTCTCGCAGATCGCCGGCGCGCAGATGCTGCACGTCTACCGGCCCCGCCACTGGATCAACTGCGGCCAGGCCGGCCCGCTCGGCTGGACCATCCCGGCAGCGCTCGGCGTCGCCAAGGCCGACCCGGAGGCGTCCGTCGTCGCGCTCTCCGGCGACTACGACTTCCAGTTCATGATCGAGGAACTGGCCGTCGGCGCGCAGCACAAGATCCCGTACGTCCACGTCCTCGTCAACAACTCCTACCTGGGCCTGATCCGCCAGGCGCAGCGCGCGTTCGACATCGACTTCCAGGTCAACCTGGAGTTCGAGAACATCAACGCGCCCGAGCTCGGCGTCTACGGCGTCGACCACGTCAAGGTCGCCGAGGGCCTCGGCTGCAAGGCCATCCGCGTCACCGACCCCGCCGAACTCGGCGCCGCCTTCGAGCAGGCGAAGAAGCTCGCCGCCGAGTACCGGGTGCCGGTCGTCGTCGAGGCGATCCTGGAGCGCGTCACCAACATCTCCATGTCGACGACCAACGACATCGGCAACGTCGTGGAGTTCGAGGAGATCGCCACGGAGCCCGGCCATGCGCCGACGTCGATCAGGACGCTGAAGGTCTGACGCACGCGCAGGAGAGGGGCGGCCCGTCCGGGAGGACGGACCGCCCCTGTCGCGTTCACGCGTTCACTACGCGCCTCCACCCCGCATCCGCCTCCGCCCCCGCCGCAGTAGGTGTAGCCCGCACTGCCGCCTCCGTACGGACCGCGTGAGTGCTTGAGGAGGCTCTTGCCGCCCACCTCTGCCCGGCGGAGCAGACCCGCCCGGAGGGCGAAGCGCGGCACCACCAGCCGCAGGGCCGCCTCGCCGTGCAGGGCCACGGCCAGCAGCCGGTCGTGGTCGGTCAGGCCGCGTCTGCCGGCGGGCAGCGGATGGCGCCGACGCAGCTCCCGCACATGTCGGCGTGCACCGCGCGTCGGACCGAGCAGCGGGTAGCGCAGCAGGCCCGCCTCCGCGAGCGGGATGCGCATCAGGGCCACCGCGAGCCGTATGCCCGGGTCCTTGACCAACGTCCGCAGACCGGCGGGCTCGTGGAGACAGGCGTGCACCTTCTGGGCCAGGGGAGAGGGCGGCCCTTGCGCGCTCACGGCGTCCGCGACGCCCGCCCGCACCGTCCCCGGCCGGTCCGCCTCCACCAGGCCCCGCAGATACAGATCCACCACGGCGACGGTGACGGCGGCCCGGGGGCCGTCCCCCAGCAGTGCGATCTCGTGCGGCTCCAGCCGGACCGCCGTACCGTCATCCATGGCTTCACCCCCGTGCCGGGGCCCGCCGCCCCCGTGCCGGCGGGTCCCGTGTGCCGAGAATGTGCCCGGCCCCGGGGGCGGTTGAAGCCCCCGGGGCCGGGTTCAGAGGTTCATTTGAGGGTTCCGTACACGGCGTACGACCGGTGCCGTACGCGCGCCTGCGAAGGGGCGCGGGGCGGGTTCACGCCTCGTGGTGTTCGGACAGCCCCGGCCAGTCGTCCGGGCCGCCGCCCTGCCACTCGACGAGATCGCTGTCCGCGACGTCGGTGACGTACAGGTCCGCCAGCCGCAGGATCTCGGCGACGTCGTCCATATGTGTGGCGATACCCAGTGTCGCGTCGCCCTCGGTGACGCGCCGGGAGCCGTCCAGGGCAGGAGGGTGCACCACGACGTGCGGATGCGCCGGTGATGGATGTGTCATGCCTCCAGCGTCCTGCGGCAGCGCTGGATACGCACGCCGGGGTGTTGTCAGACCCTGCGAACACAATGCGCCGTATGACACCGAGAAGCGACATGACGTTGGAGTGGCATTTACGTGAGGTGGTGGCCAAGGAGGCCATCGACCAGACCGTGAAGAACGCCGTGCAGTCGGTCTTCACGCACATGCACAGCGGCCGGAGCGGCAAGAGACGGGGCGGCAGAGAGCTGATACGGCTCTTGGAGGAAGTGCGAGGGACTGCGGCCGGGGTCGGCGAGTGGCAGGTAGTACGGCTCGTGCAGGATGCGATCGAGTATGCAGAGGGGCGGATCCTGCGGTACGACTTCGAGGATCGCTACAGGCTGTTCGGAGATGGACGAAGGAGGGAGTCGCACACGGGCTTCCTCGGCAGCACCATGAAGGCGATGCACCAGTGGCTCATCGACAGCGGGCGGGAGTTCCTGTCGGACCACCCCGAGGCCGGGATCAAAGAGTTCCTGGAGCATTTCCGTGCGCAGGGTGAGGACGCGCTGTTCCTTCAGGCCCCCGACGATCGCCCTGGGCGTTATGTGATTCCGAGGGGCCGTGCCGAGATCACCCTGTGGTTGGAGCGGATCATCCGCAGCGGTCGGATCGATGTCGCCGACCCGGCCGCTGAAGCCCGGAAGATCGTCACATCGCCCGAAGCCATGGCCCTGCTGGCTGCCGATGACCAAGGACGAATCCTCCTGCAGGCCGCTGAACTGCGCCGACGCGCGGCCCGACTCAAGGAACTGCGCACCGTCGTCGAGGATCGCAAGGCCACAGAGGCCGATGTGCAGCGGGCGCTTGACGGGCAGTACTGGATCTTCGGTGGGCGGTTCGTGGGCGAGGCGGCGCAGCGGCGCCTCGTGCCGGGAGACGAGGTGGACATCCCGCTGATACGTGGTGACGGAGCGCTCCATATCGTCGAACTCAAGCGAGCCATGAGCCTCAAGGGTCCCCTCGTCAAGCGGCATCGCAACGCATGGGTTCCGGCGGCGCAGGTGCACGAGGCCGTCGGCCAGGCTGTCAACTACCTCACTGGTCTGGATGAGAGCCGGGAGCGGCTCCGTGCCGACCTCGGTATCGAGACTCGGCGTGCCAGCGCCCTCGTCCTGGTCGGACATCCGGCACTGCATCCCGAGGTGCCGGAGGAGGAGATCAACGAGGCGCTGCGGACGTTCAATTCTCACCTCACCAGGGTCGAGGTCCTGACATACAAGGAACTCCTGGACAACGCCGAGCGCTCCCTCGCCGGAGATGGCCCGGTGTAGGGAGCGCGTCAGTGCTGGCCGTCCGACGGCGCGAGGCTGGGCGCGACAGGACGTTCGCGCCGCCGGACGGGGTCTGGGGAGGGGTGCCGGTAGTGGGACCGCGGCGGGTGCGACGGAGTCCGGAACGGGCTTCCCTCAGGTCGAGAACCCGGCCGGGTCCTTCACCACCGCACTGGCTCACACTCCGCCGCGGTCCGCGCCCTGCCCGCGCCCGTGCCCGGGGCGACCACCCCTCATCCGGGTCGCCCAAGCGGTCGGACACGGGCAGGGAGTTCAGTCCTCGCGCAGGGCGCGGACCGCCTCCTCCACGCGCCGCCCGTACTCGGGGTCGGCGGCGTGGAAGTGCGCGAGGTTCTTCTCGACCACGTCGTCGCAGGAGACCTGGGAGAGGCCGCCGGCGATGTTCGCGACCAGCCGGGACTTCTCCTGCGCGGACATCAGCCGGTACAGCTCGCCGGCCTGGAAGAAGTCGTCGTCCTTGGTGTGGAGGGAGGCCGCCTGGGTGCCCGTGTGGCCGGTCACCGCCCGCGGGGCCGACAGCGGGCGGCCGGCCTCCACCGGGCCGTCGCAGGAGTTCGGCTCGTAGTTCTTCGAGTGCCGGCCCTGGGCGTTGGACGCCATGAAGCCGTCCCGGCCGTAGTTCCGGGCGGTCGTGGCCCGGGGCGCGTTGACGGCCAGCCGCGTGTGGTTGACGCCGTGCGCCCAGAAGTCCCGGAAGTTGTCCGGTTCCTGACGGCCCGATGGGGGTCCCCCCGCGTTCTTAAGGCGTGGGGGAGGGTCGCGCTTCTGGGAGTGGATGAAATCCGGGAACTTGATCGGGTCCTTGATGAAGAACACCGGGGTGTTGTTGCCGAAGAGGTCGTAACTGCCCTCGGCCGTATGGAACTTGACCGCGAAACCCGCGCGGGTCGCGCACCGCGTCCGCGCCGCCGAGGCTGTCGGCCACGGTCGAGTAGCGCAGGAACTCCTCGGTCCGCTTGCCGGTCTCGCTCAGACCGCCGACGCCGGCGGTGGCGGAGTTCTGGTTGTCGGCGACGGGGGCGCCGGACTCGGTGGTGAGCACGCGCTGCGACATCGTGACCCTTCCCTACGAGAGGGCAGTGGAAAAGTGTTTCCGCTTTGTGGAGCCTAGGGGTTGGGGTGATCGGAGCGTCAACAGTTTGTTGAAGTAATGGGCATGGCTGGGTCCGGACGGCGCCGCCGCTTTGGGCGCGACAGGACAGGTGTCAGCGGCGGCGCCGCCCGGGGTACGAGGGACCCTCGGGCCATGAGGGTGTACGAGGGTCAGATCCGGGCGCCGGAGAGCCGCTCCACGGCCCGCAGCAGCGCCGAGTGGTCCAGGCCGCCGTCGCCCTGCGCGCGCAGGGACGCGACCAGCTGGGCGACCACGGCGCCGACGGGCAGGGCCGCGCCGACGTTGCGGGCGGCGTCCGTGACGATGCCCATGTCCTTGTGGTGCAGGTCGATCCGGAAGCCCGGCTTGAAGTCCCGGCCGAGGAAGTTGTCCTTCTTGCGGGTCAGCACGGTCGAGCCCGCCAGGCCGCCGTTGAGGACGTCCAAGGCCGCCTTCAGGTCCACGCCGGACTTCTCCAGGAAGACCACGGCCTCGGCGCACGCCTGGATGTTCACGGCGACGATCAGCTGGTTGGCGGCCTTCACGGTCTGGCCGGAGCCGTGTGGGCCGCACAGCACGATGGTCTTGCCAAGCGCCTCGAAGATGGGCCTGGCCTGGTCGAAGTCGGCCTGCTCGCCGCCGACCATGATGGACAGCACGGCCTCGATCGCACCGGCCTCCCCGCCGGACACCGGGGCGTCCAGGACGCGGATGCCCTTGTCCTTCGCCGCCTTCGCCAGGTCGACCGAGGTCTGCGGGGTGATCGAGGACATGTCGATCAGCAGGGCGCCGGACCCGGCGTTCTCCAGGATGCCGTCGGGGCCGTAGGCGATGGCCTCGACCTGCGGGGAGGCGGGCACCATCGTGATGACGACGTCGGCGTCCCGCACGGCCTCGGCGATCGAGCCGGCGGACGTGCCGCCGGCGGCGGCGAGGCGGTCCAGCTTCTCCCGCTCCAGGGTGAATCCGGTGACGTCGTAGCCCGCCTTGATCAGGTTCTCGGACATGGGGGAGCCCATGATGCCGAGGCCGATCCAGGCGATCTTGGGCAGTGCGTTGCTCATGGTGTGCCTTTCGGTACGGGGGTCAGCGGGGCAGCCAGTCGAAGGCCTCGGCGCTCGGGCGGTCGCCCGGCTTGTACTCGAGGCCGACCCAGCCGTCGTAACCCGCCTTGTTCAGCCGGTCGAGGAGGTCTTCGAGGGGCAGCGAGCCCGTCCCGGGGGCGCCGCGGCCGGGGTTGTCGGCGATCTGGACGTGGCCGGTCTTCGCGGCGTACCGCTCGATCACCTGCGGCAGGTCCTCGCCGTTCATGGACAGGTGGTAGAGGTCCATGAGGAAGCGGGCGTTGCCCAGCCCCGTCGTGTCGTTGACCTTGTCGACGACGCCGACGGCGGCCGGTGCCGACACCAGCGGATACGACGGCGACTCGGGCTGGTTGAGCGCCTCGATCAGCAGGATCGCGCCGATCCGGTCGGCGGCCCGCGCCGCGAGCACCAGGTTCTCCAGGGCGAGCGCGTCCTGCTCGGCCGGGTCCACGCCCTCGACGCGGTTGCCGTACAGGGCGTTGAGCGCCTTGCAGCCCAAGGAGGCGGCGAGATCGGCCGCCACGTCGATGTTGGCGCGGAACCTCGCCGACTCCTCGCCCGGGATCGACAGGACGCCACGGTCGGGGCCGGGCAGTTGGCCGGCGTAGAAGTTGAGGCCCGTGAGCTGGACGCCCGCGTCCTCGACGGCCCTCTTCAGCGCGTCGAGCTCCGACTGCTCAGGGATGGGCGAGTCGACCCAGGGCCACCACAGCTCGACCGCCGTGAAGCCGGCCGCGGCGGCGGCCGCGGGACGCTCCAGGAGCGGGAGTTCCGTGAAGAGGATCGACAGGTTGACGTTGAAGCGCTGGTCTGCGAATCCCATCGGGCCGCGCTCCCTTCCGTTTGGTTCCGCATCGTGGAAGTTGCTTTCTGCTTACCGGAAGACTGCCGTCGGGTCTCGTGGCTTGTCAAGAGGACGGGCGGCGGACTTCGGCCGTCCGGCGCGGGCCCATGCGTCCGGAGGCGGAGGTGCCCGCCGCGCTGGAGCTGACCCGGCTGGCGCCCGCCCGCTGCCCGAGTTCCGAGGTGGCCGTGGCGCCTCGTCGTTGCGGGGTCACCGGGCTGGCGCCGTACGTCGGCCGCGGCCCCCGCGAGCACGCCGAGGGCGTCTCCGTAGCCGGTGCGGGGTCGGCTCGCGTGCGAACAGCGGCGGGCGTGAACGTGAATGCGTGGGAAGCGTGTGTGTATGTCGGAGGGGATGTGTTCATGCGCAGAGTGCGGAGTGCGTGCGCAGGCGGTCCGGTCCGCCCCGGCGTCGGCTAAGGTCGCACAGGTCACGACGGTTCTGGGGGCAGCATGCGACTGAGAGTGGAGTTCACGACCGAGCCCTTCGACCTCGACGAGGCACCCGCGCACGCGCTGGTCGCCCGCGAGGTCGTGGAGGCCGCCGAATTGGACGCCGTGGACGTCGGCCCGTTCGGCAACACCGCCGAGGGCGGTGCCGACGCGGTGCTCACCGCCGTGGACGCCCTGCTCCGCAAGACCCTGCAGGCGGGCGCCACCCGGGTCTCGCTCCAGGTCAACGTGATCGAGGAGGGCGAGGCGTGAGCGGCGCCGGGGACGAGCCGTTCATCGCGGCCGTGAAGCCCCTGGTCGACGCCATGGGCGGCGAGATGATCCCGCCGGACGAGGCCGGCCCCGACGACGTCGTCCTGTCCTGGGAGGGCCGCGACGCCGTCGCCGTACGGCTGCCGCAGCTCGCCGACTCCCTCGACCACATCCTCGCCGCCATGGAGCGCCGCAAGGGCATGCCGCTGGCCGACCTGGACCGCAAGGCCAAGCAGGAGGTCGTACGGATACTCGAGGCGCGCGGCGCCTTCTCCGTACGGCACGGGGTGGAGACCGTGGCGAGCGCCCTGGGCGTCAGCCGCTTCACCGTCTACAACTACCTCAACCGCGAGAAGGGGGCCTGACCGGGCTCGTGCCCTGACCAGGCTCATGCCCGGTTCCGCCGCCTCGCCGGGTTTCGTCACACGGAATTTTCAACAAACTGTTGACGTGCTGTCGGGGGAGGGCGTTAGCTATCGGCACGCCCGTTCAGCACGAAGGCCGTACCCGGCCACGGAGGCTCCCGTGACTTCCACTTCCACGCCGCCGGGCCTGGCCCGGTTCAACGCCCTCGAGGAGCACGCGGCCTTCACCGCGCTCCACGAGGCGTGCGCCTCCACGGAGTGGGCGAAGCGGCTGCTCGCCGCCCGCCCCTACGCCACCCCCGAGGCGCTGTACGCCGCGAGCGACGCCGCCATGGCGGAGCTGACGGCGCAGGACCTCGCGGAGGCGATGGCCGGCCACCCGCCCATCGGCCGCCCGAAACCCGGTGACCCCACCTCGGCCCGGGAGCAGCGCGGCATGGCCGGCGCCTCCGACGCGCTCAAGGCGGAGATGCTGGAGCTGAACCTCGCCTACCAGGAGAAGTTCGGCCACGTCTTCCTGATCTGCGCCACCGGCCGGACCGGCGAGCAGATGCGCGACGCGGTCAGGGAACGGATCGGCAACACGCCGGGGCGGGAGCGGGAGATCGTCCGCACCGAACTGGGGAAGATCAACCGCATCCGCCTGGCCCGACTCGTCGAAGAGGACTGACAGCAGCATGAGCACCTCCGCCACCGCGTCCGTGTCCACGCACATCCTGGACACCAGCGCCGGCCGCCCCGCCGAGGGCGTCGCCGTCCGGCTCTCCGCCCGCAGCGGGAGTGCGGCCGCCTGGCAGGCGCTCGGCGGCTCCGCGACCGATGCGGACGGCCGGTGCAAGGACCTCCCGGCCCTGCCGGAGGGGACCACCCACGTACGGCTCGACTTCGCCGTCGAGCCGTACTTCGAGAAGAAGTCCGCGAACGACGCGAAAAGCCAAGCCGATGCGCAGCAGGACGCCCCCGCGAATCGGGACAGCGGCGCCGGTGTGTTCTTCCCGGAGGTGGCGATCACGTTCGCCGTCGTACCGGGCGAGCACTACCACGTACCGCTGCTGCTCAACCCGTTCGGCTACTCCGTGTACCGAGGGAGCTAGCTACTCATGCCCACCATTCTGGGACAGAACCAGTACGGCAAGGCCGAGAACCGAGTCGTCAAGATCACGCGGGACGGCGCCACCCACCGCATCAAGGACCTCAACGTCTCCGTGTCGCTGAGCGGCGACATGGACGAGGTCCACTACTCCGGCTCGAACGCCAACGTCCTGCCCACCGACACCACCAAGAACACGGTGTACGCGTTCGCCAAGGAGCACGGCATCGAGTCCGCCGAGCAGTTCGGCATCCACCTCGCCCGCCACTTCGTCACCAGCCAGGAGCCGATCCACCGGGCCCGGATCCGCATCGAGGAGTACGCCTGGGAGCGGATCGAGGCCTCCGACGCCAACTCGCAGTCAACCGGCGCCGACGAGGCCAGGCACTCCTTCGTCCGCAAGGGTCAGGAGGTCCGGCTGACCCAGATCACCTACGACGGCTCGTCGTGGGAGGTGATCTCGGGCCTGAAGGACCTCGTCGTGATGAACTCGACCAACTCCGAGTTCTGGGGCTACGTCAAGGACAAGTACACGACGCTGAAGGAGGCCTACGACCGCATCCTGGCCACCCAGGTCTCCGCCCGCTGGCGGTTCAACTGGACCGACGACGACCAGCGCATGCCCAACTGGGAGCAGTCCTACGAGCAGACCAGGAAGCACATGCTCCAGGCCTTCGCCGAGACGTACTCGCTCTCGCTCCAGCAGACGCTGTACCAGATGGGCGCGCGGATCATCGACAACCGCGGCGAGATCGACGAGGTCCGCTTCTCCCTCCCGAACAAGCACCACTTCCTGGTCGATCTGGAGCCGTTCGGGCTGAAGAACGATACCGCCGACGGTGCTGTGTACTTCGCGGCCGACCGCCCCTACGGCCTGATCGAGGCGACGATCCTGCGGGACGGCTGCGAGGCGCAGATCCCCGTGGACCTCACCAACCTCTGACGTTCCCTCTTTCGGCACCCGTGGCCGGGGAACCCATCTCCTCGGCCACGGCACTCAAACTCCCAGGGTCCTGCCGTGCCCCCTCCACCTCAGCGCAAAGGACGAACCATGGCAGCAGCCCAGCGCATCGTCATCGAGAACTGTGCGATCGCGACCGTCGACGCCGACGACACCGAGTACGCCTCCGGACATGTCGTCCTCGCCGGCAACCGCATCGAGTCGGTCGGCGCGGGCAAGGCCCCCGAGGGCCTGGAGAACGTCGTACGCCGCATCGACGCCTCCGGTCACCTCGTCACCCCCGGACTGATCAACACCCACCACCACTTCTACCAGTGGATCACCCGGGGCCTGGCCACGGACCACAACCTCTTCGACTGGCTGGTCGCGCTGTACCCGGTCTGGGCGCGCATCGACGAGCCGATGGTGCGCGCGGCGGCCCAGGGCTCGCTCGCGATGATGGCCCGCGGCGGCGTCACCACCGCCATGGACCACCACTACGTCTTCCCGCACGGCTCCGGCGACCTGTCCGGCGCGATCATCGGCGCCGCCCGCGACATGGGCGTCCGCTTCACCCTCGCCCGCGGCTCCATGGACCGCAGCGAGAAGGACGGCGGCCTGCCCCCGGACTTCGCCGTCGAGACCCTCGACGGGGCGCTGGCCGCCACCGAGGAGACCGTCCGGCAGCACCACGACTCCTCCTTCGACGCCATGACCCAGGTCGCCGTCGCGCCCTGCTCGCCCTTCTCCGTCTCCACCGAACTCCTGCGGGACGGCGCGCAGCTCGCCCGCCGCCTCGGCGTACGGCTCCACACCCACGGCTCGGAGACCGTGGAGGAGGAGAAGTTCTGCCACGAACTGTTCGGCATGGGACCGACCGAGTACTTCGAGTCCACCGGCTGGCTCGGCGAGGACGTGTGGATGGCGCACTGCGTCCACATGAACGACTCCGACATCGCCGCCTTCGCCCGTACGAAGACCGGCGTCGCGCACTGCCCGTCGTCCAACGCCCGTCTCGCGGCCGGTATCGCCCGCGTCCCCGACATGCTCGCGGCCGGCGTCCCGGTCGGCCTCGGCGTCGACGGCACCGCGTCCAACGAGTCCGGCGAACTCCACACCGAGCTGCGCAACGCCCTCCTCATCAACCGCCTCGGCGCGCACAAGGAGGCCGCCCTGAACGCCCGCCAGGCGCTGCGCCTCGGCACCTACGGCGGCGCCCAGGTGCTGGGCCGGGTGGCGGAGACCGGCTCACTGGAGCCGGGCAAGCTCGCCGACCTGGTCCTGTGGAAGCTGGACACGCTCGCCCACGCCTCCATCGCCGACCCGGTGACGGCCCTGGTCTTCGGCGCGGCGGCCCCGGTCACCGCCTCCTTCGTGAACGGCCGGCAGATCGTCGAGGACGGGCGGCTGCTCACGGTCGACGAGGACGCCATCGCCCGCTCCACGCGGGACGAGGCCCGGCGGCTGGCGAGGATCGCCGCGCAGGGCTGACCCCCCCGATGACTCCGGCCGGGAGGGACGGCTCCCGGCCGGTGCCGCGGACCCGAGCGGGGTCCACGGCGGCCGTCTCCGGGGCGCGCAGAGATGGCGCGCCCCGGAACGGAACTCCCTCTTTTCGCTGGGCAGGAGTCGTCGCCCCACCGTTCCTCAGCAGCGACGGGCGTGAGCCCGTGCACTGGCACGCCCCGAACGGTCTTGGGCGCACTGGTCGTCCGCTTTCGCATCCCGGGCGGCGACACGAATCCTGTCCGTGGTCCGAGCCGGGCGGGCGGAGTCCCTCACGACCTGGTCTGGTGGGCGCGGCCAGAGGCGGCGGGGAGGCCCTGAACCGTCCCTCTGTGGAGCAGGGGCCCCGCGCGCTGGCGCCGTGCCCGACGTTCCAAATCGCACGGCAACGCTACCCCGCTGCCCGTGTGCCGCCGCAAGCTCATCAACCGACGATCACACGATCGAGCGAAGTCGCTGTTCGGTCCGACGCCCTGCCGATCATCTTCGGCGCGGTCATCGTCGCCGGACTCCTCGGCTTCATAGCCGCCCCGTCTTCTGCAAGGCGGTCCGCTTCTTCCCGCCGGTGGTGACGGGCACGGTCATCACCCTGATCGGCATCTCCCTGCTCCCGGTCGCCTTCGGCTGGGCTCAGGGACCCGACCCGGCGGCGCACGACTACGGTTCGGCGACCAACCTGGGGCTGGCCGCCGGCACTCTCGTCATCGTCCTGCTGCTGCGGCGCTTCACCCGGGGCTTCGTCAAGCAGATCGCGGTGCTGCTCGGCCTGGTCGCGGGCACGCTGATCGCGCTCCCGTTCGGCGCCACGGACTTCGGCCCGGTCGCGGACGCGGCGGTCATCGGCTTCCCGACCCCCTTCCACTTCGGCGCCCCGCAGTTCCAGCTCGCCGCGATCCTCTCCCTGTGCGTGGTGATGGTGGTGTCGATGACCGAGTCGACCGCCGACATGCTGGCGCTGGGTGAGATCGTCGACCGCCCGGCCGACGAGAAGACCATCGCGGCCGGCCTGCGCGCCGACACCCTCGGCTCGGCGATCAGCCCGCTCTTCAACGGCTTCATGTGCAGCGCCTTCGCGCAGAACATCGGCCTGGTGGCGATGACGAAGATCCGCAGCCGCTATGTCGTCGCGGCCGGCGGCGGATTCCTGGTGCTGATGGGCCTGTGCCCGATGGCCGCCTCGCTGATCGCCGTCGTACCGCGCCCGGTGCTCGGCGGGGCGGGCGTGGTGCTGTTCGGCTCGGTCGCGGCCAGCGGCATCCAGACCCTGGTCCGGGCCGGCCTGGACAAGGACAACAACGTCCTGATCGTGGCCGTCTCCCTGGCCGTCGGCATCATCCCCATCACGGCGCCGGAGTTCTACCACGCCTTCCCGGAGACGGCGCGGATCGTCCTGGACTCGGGCATCTCGACGGGCTGCGTGGCGGCGGTCCTGCTGAACCTGGTCTTCAACCACCTGGGCCGACGCGACCGGGACGCCCACGACGTGACCCACCCGATGGAGGCGGGCGAGGAGATCACGGGCGTCACCCGGACCCCGGCCGCACCGTGAGACCGGCGAAAACAGCTCCGGACTCCGCTTAGGCTCCTGCCTCGGTCAACTCACCGTTGACCGGGGGGACAGGGGACGAGGGGGAGACGGACCGATGAGGGGGCGACCCCGGACGAGTGCCGGCTCATCCTCGCCGACGCCGATCGCCACCGCTGGACGTTGGCCGGGGCGGCGAGCGGCAGCGAGATCTGAGTCAAGCACCCGTCCGGGGACATCGCCCTGCTCGTGGTCGAGACGAAGTCGACCGCACTGCCGGAGCTCGCCTCCCTCATGGTGGACATGACGATCTGGCGGCAGGCGTCCTAGAGTCCGAACAGGCTCGGGTCCGACGCCAGCTCCCTGAAGCGCTCCTGGGGCTCCGCGACCAGCTTGCGGGCCTTCAGGTCCAGCAGGCCGCCGACCGCCGTGATCTCGGCCGCCACCGTGCCGTCCGTCTTGCGGACCGTCTGCTCGATGCGGAAGGTCTTGCCCTCGCCCCAGGCGAAGGCGCAGGTCACCTCGACCTCGTCGCCCGCGAGCAGCTCCCGCTTGTAGCGGATGGTCGTCTCCAGGGAGACCGGGCCCACGCCGCTGCCTATGAGGGCGGACTGGCTGATCCCCGCGGCCTGCAGTAACGACCAGCGGGCGTGTTCCGCGTAGTTCAGGTACACGCTCTGGTTGAGGTGACCCTGCACGTCGGTCTCGTAACCGCGGACGGTCACCGGGACGGAAAACGGCTCGCTCATGGGCTTCCCTTCTGGCACCGGACACTCGTGGCGTACGCAACGATCCCCCGATCTTGGCATGCTCATCACGCCCGGCGCGGCGAGGCCAGGAGATAGCGGGTCCCGGTGCGCGGCTCGCGGTGCTCGCTCACCTGCCAGCCTGCCCCTTCCAGGGTGGCCGCGCAGGCCCGCAGCGCCTCGTCGTCCGGCTCGTACACGGCGACGGCCTCCGGCTGCGGGGTCTCCCGCACCCGGTAGCCCCCGTCGTCCCGCCCGGCCGGGCGGTGTCCGGCCGCCTCCAGCGCGAGTGCGGCGGCCTGCACGAGATGCGTACGCTCCCAGCCGCAGGGCCGCTCCACCGCACCGTCCGGGTTGGTCATCCGGCGCAGCTCCAGCAGTCCCTGCCAGGCGCTGTGCACCTCACGGCGCCGGGCGGGCCCGGTCTCGGGCGCCGCCTCCTCGCCGCCGACGCGCGCGGCGAACACACCGGCGGTTGCGGGGGCCTCGGCGGCGGGCACGGGCACCTGTGTGACGCCCTGCCGCACCCGGTGGCCCTCCGGGGTCAGGAAGTGGTCGTGCGGCGGCCGGGGGTGCCGGAAGGCGAGCCCCTGCCGCACCAGCGCCGCCAGCTGTGCCTCCGTACCCCGCAGCCGGCCGGTCACCGGGTCGGCGGCGTCGATGACCCGCCGCTGCGCGGCGGTCGGCGGTCGGGTCACGGCGCGCTCCTCTCCGGCACAGGCCCCGGGGCACTCGCCCCACCTGCTGGAAGGCTACGACCCGCCACTGACAATCGCGCCTACTGCCGGTACCCGCCGAGGAAGCGTCCGATCCGCCCGATCGCCGCCTCCAGGTCGTCCGCGTGCGGCAGGGTCAGGATGCGGAAGTGATCCGGGGTCGGCCAGTTGAAGCCCGTGCCCTGCACCACTTGGATCTTCTCCCGCAGCAGCAGGTCCAGGACGAACTTCTCGTCGTCGTGGATCTTGTGCACCTTGGGGTCGAGGCGCGGGAACGCGTACAGCGCCCCCTTCGGCTTCACGCACGTCACGCCGGGGATCTCGTTGAGCTTCTCCCAGGCCACGTCCCGCTGTTCGAGCAGCCGGCCACCGGGCGCGGTCAGTTCGCGGATGGACTGGCGGCCGCCGAGCGCGGCCTGGATGGCGTACTGGGCGGGCGCGTTGGCGCACAGCCGCATGGAGGCCAGCATCGTCAGGCCCTCCAGGTAGTCCTTCGCGTGCTGCCTCGGGCCCGTCACCACCAGCCAGCCGGAGCGGAAGCCCGCCACCCGGTACGTCTTCGACAGGCCGGAGAAGGTCAGGACGACCAGGTCGGGGGCGAGCGCCGCGACCGAGTGGTACACGGCGTCGTCGTAGAGGATCTGGTCGTAGATCTCGTCGGCGAAGACCATCAGGCCGTGGCGGCGGGCGAGGTCGAGGATGCCCTCGATGATCTCCTTCGGGTAGACCGCGCCGGTGGGGTTGTTGGGGTTGATGATGACCACGGCCTTCGTGCGGTCCGTGATCTTCGACGCCATGTCGTCCAGGTCGGGGTACCAGTCGGCCTGCTCGTCGCACAGATAGTGGACCGCCTTGCCGCCCCCGAGGGTCGTCACCGCCGTCCAGAGCGGGAAGTCCGGTGCGGGGATGAGGATTTCGTCGCCGTCCTCGACCAGCGCCTGTACGGCCATCGAGATCAGCTCGGAGATGCCGTTGCCGAGGAAGACGTCGTCGACGCCGACCTCCAGGCCCAGCGTCTGGTAGCGCTGGGCGACCGCGCGGCGGGCGGGGAGGATGCCGCGCGAGTCGGTGTAGCCGTGTGCCTGCGGCAGCATCCGGATCATGTCCTGGAGGATCTCCTCCGGCGCCTCGAACCCGAAGAGCGCGGGGTTGCCGGTGTTCAGGCGCAGCACGCTGTGACCGGCCTCCTCCAGCGCGTTGGCGTGCTCTATCACCGGGCCGCGGATCTCGTAACAGACCTCGCTCAGTTTGCTCGACTGCCGGAACTCCATGCGCCGCTTCCCCTCGCTGACTGGTGTTGCTTGGTTTTACCAAGTAGCAGCTTGGAAAGTCCAACAACTTGTCTAGACTGCGTCGCATGCCACCTCGCCGAAGCTACGACCAGTACTGTTCCGCCGCTCGCGCCCTCGACGTCGTCGGCGACCGCTGGACCCTGTTGATCGTCCGGGAGCTCCTCGCCGGTCCCCGCCGCTACACCGACCTGCACGCGGACCTGCCCGGCGTCAGCACGGACGTACTCGCCTCCCGGCTCAGGGACATGGAACGCGACGGCCTGGCCACCCGCCGCCGGCTGCCGCCTCCCGGCGCGGCTTACGTGTACGAACTCACCGCCCGGGGAGGTGAGTTGCTGCCCGTGCTCCAGGCGCTGGGGGAGTGGGGGCAGGCGGAACTCGGCGAGCGGCGGCCGACGGACGCGGTGCGGGCGCACTGGTTCGCCCTGCCGCTGCTGCGCCTGCTGGACGGGGAGGGACTCGTCGAAGTCCGCCTGGAAGAGGGGCTGTTCCACCTGCACGCCGGTGCCGAGGAGGGGCTCGTGTACG
Organism: Streptomyces sp. NPDC050164; assembly: GCF_044459945.1. Lineage (NCBI taxonomy): Bacteria > Bacillati > Actinomycetota > Actinomycetes > Kitasatosporales > Streptomycetaceae > Streptomyces > Streptomyces sp. NPDC050164. The sequence goes on along the minus strand of NZ_JBITJK010000010.1, from coordinate 93,931 downwards.
GCGACGGGCCCGCCCCCGGGGAGCCGGACGCCCGGCTGGTCCTGGACACCGGCACGTGTACGGCGCTCAGCCGGGGGGAGCTGAGCCTGGCCCGGGCCGTGCGGGAGGGCCGGGTCGAGGTGAGCGGCGAGGGCACGCTGGCCAAGGCGCTCCGCGAGGCATGACCTCGCCAGGCACTCCGCGAGCGTGAATGAAGGCCCGCAGTCAGCGGGCCTGCTGAAACAGCGGGCCTTCGAAGCACGGTCAGGCGCTCGGCGGCACCCGTGACGGCCGTCCCGCGCCGCGTGTCAGCGCGTGGCCGGCGACACCCGCCAGCGCCGCCAGCACGCCGCCCACCGCCGTCCACACCCACCGGTCCGACCACCAGCCGGACGCCCAGCCGTCCTCGGGCTGCAGGCCGGCCAGTACGGCCGCGTTCTCCTGCTGGTCCTCGGACCTCGTCGCGATGCCCGGCACCAGTGGCTCGGCCAGCGATCCGTCCACCGCCGCCGAGCCGCCGGTGTCCTTGGAGTCGGCGCGGACCTCGGTGTCGACCGGGAGGCCCAGGTCGGAGGTGGGGACACCGGTGGCCGTCAGCCGGATGTAATAGGTGCCGGGCAGCGGGTCGTTCGCCCACGGCTCCGACCAGGCGCGGACCGTGCGCAGCACGCAGGTCAGGTCCACGGAGGGCGCGTTGGCCGCCGCGGTGCGGGTCTGTGCCCCGTACTGGCAGGCCTGGCGGCGGCGCAGGCCGTCGTACACGTCGATCTGCCAGGTCTGTTCGGCGTGGGTGTCCGGCAGCTTCACCGACGCCCTGACCGTGGGGCGCGCTCCGGTGTCGGCGGGGAACGACCAGTACAGGTAGTCGCCCGTGGAGCCGCTCGCCGTGGCCCGCTGCCCCTGCTCGATCTCCGTGGCCGTACGGAAGGACGTGCCCGCCTGCGTGGGCGCCGACGCGCCGTCCCGCGACGCACTCGGCCACGGGTCGGCCGCGGCCGGGGCGGCCGTCAGTGAGAAGGTCAGCAGCGCGGCGCTCAACACACGTACCGTTCGCATCAGTCGGTCCTCCAGATCGCGACCCGCCAGCGCGACAGCCAGCCCCAGACGAGACCGGCGAGGAAGCCGGTGAGAATCAGCGCGCCGAGCAGCCACCAGCCGCGGCCGAGGCCGAAGGAGGCCACGTCGCCCGCCTGGCTCGGGCCGTCCACGACGTCGACCGTCAGCTCCAGCGGCAGACCGGGCGCGGTCTTCACCCCGGAGGCCGCCGAGAAGGAGTGGGTGACCGCCAGGCACACGGCCTGCGCGGCCGGCTTGTCGCTGTCGGTGCCGTCACGCTCGGGCTCGGGGTGCCTGAGCCCTGTCGAGATCACATCCGTACGGCCGTTGCCCGCCGCCTCGCCCCGCACGATCTCCCGCCCGTGCACCGTGACGGCTCGCAGCAGTACCCCGTAGGCGGGAGTCACGGCCCGGTCGGCCGCCACGCTCACCGAGGCCCGCAGCTCCTGGCCCGGCAGCACGTGCACCCGGTACCAGCGCTGCTGCCCGAACTCCTCCCGGTCCGTGTACAGCCCGGACTTCAGCGCCGGTGCCTTGGCGCACTCGGCGGCGCCCTCCACAGGCACCGGCGTCACCACCGGATCGGCGGCCCGGTCCACCAACTGGTTGACGCGGTCGGTGAGTTCGTCCTGGTGCTCCACCGAGGTGTACGTGCCGCCGGTGGCCTCGGCGATGCAGCTCAGCTGCCTGCTCAGCTTGGCCGTCGGCACCAGGCCCAGCGTGTCGATGGTCAGGCCGATGCCCTTGGCGGCTATCTCGCGGGCCACCTCGCACGGGTCGAGCGGGGCGCAGGTGTCCTCGCCGTCGCTGATCAGCACGATGCGCTTGGAGCCGTCGCCGCCCTCCAGGTCGTCGGCCGCCTTCAGCAGGGCCGGGCCGATCGGCGTCCAGCCGGTCGGGGTGAGCGTGGCGACGGCCGTCTTGGCCTCGGTGCGGTCCAGCGGGCCGACCGGGTAGAGCTGCGCGGTGTCCTTGCAGCCCGTCTTCCGGTCGTCCCCGGGGTAGTCGGCGCCCAGGGTGCGGATGCCGAGTTCCACCTCCTCGGGCGTCGCGTCGAGCACCTCGTTGAACGCCTGCTTCGCGGCGGCCATCCGCGACTGTCCGTCGATGTCCCGCGCCCGCATCGAACCGCTCACATCGAGGACGAGGTCGACCTTGGGGGCGTCCTGGCCCGTGGGTTCGCCGGCGGCCGCTCCGGCCGGGCAGGCGAGCCCGGCCGTCAACGCGGCGAGCAGGGCACAGACCGCTGCCACCGGCCGTTTTCTTGTGATCATCGGCGGATCTTATTGATCACCGGTGCCGTGCTCCAAAACGGGGTTCAGGCAAGGGGGTTGGGCAGTTCCGCCCACTGGTCCCCGGCCGTCTGCGGCGACAGCCGCATCAGCGTCAGCGCCTTGGTGGGCAGCGGTTCCGCGCGCAGCGCCGCGAGGTCCGGGCTGCGGGGCAGCTCCCGTACGGCCGTCTCCAGCGCCTCCGTGAGCGCCGCCCCCGACCCTGCCGTGCCGGCCAGCGCTCCCGCCACCAGCGAGCCGAACAGCTTGCGCCGCAGCGTGCGTTCGTCGTCCGTGACCATCCGGGCGGGCAGGTCGGGCACCGTGATGCCGTGCCGGCCGAGACGGACGGGGCTGACGCGGATGTCGGCCAGGTCGCGGTAGACCAGCCGCAGCGGATCGCCCGCCGGCGACAGGATCACCAGGAGGTTCTGGCCGTGTGCCTCCAGGGCCACGCCCAGCTCCAGCAGCCGCAGACCGACGGTGAGGGCGAGGCGCGCGAAGCCGGCCAGCCAGGCGGGGGAGCGGGGGAGGTCGGTGGTGGCGAGCGCCGCCACCGGCAGGACCCGTTCGCCGTCCCTCGCGTACGTCTCCGGCGGCTCCCGCAGGACGGCCGCGAAGTCGGGGGAGCCGGCCGCCGCCGCGCCCAGGGTGCGGGTCATGTGCAGCAGGCCGTCGGTGTGCGCCGCCGGCGTCCCGGCGAACTCCGACAGCACCGCGGACGCGGCGACCGAGGGCAGCGAGATGTCCCGCACCGACGACGTCAGCCGGGCACTGAGCGAGGTCTTGACGTGCGGCCCGCCGGGCAGCGCGAGCGTCCGCAGCGACATCAGGGGATGCCCGGCGCGCCGCTCCTCGCACACCCGCTTCAGCACGTGCGCCGCCTGCCAAGGGTGCACCGGCAGCACCACCCGCTCCCCGTCCCGCAGATCCCGCGGCCAAGCGCCCGTCACCAGGCACTCCTGCGCCCGCACCGGCACCAGCCCCAGCTCCACCAGCGGCCGGTGCTCGGGCCCGTAGGCGAGCTGCTCGGCCACCGAGAAACCGGGCCGGGACCGGCAGGTGGGATGGAACGGATGCCCGTCGACGATCCGCTGCTCCCACTCCCAGTCGCTCCCCGGCCACGCGTCCGTCGCGCGCCGCTCCTGCCCCGCTCGCGACAGCGCCAACGAGGCGACACTGTGCCCGAGCTCGGCGGCGAAGGACGCGGAGTGCGGTACGGCGAGGTCCGTCACCAGCCGGGCCGGATCGTCGTACTCCGCCTCGTCGAGCCGTACGACGGTGACGTAGGCGCCGGTCGCGTACGGATCCGGCCGCGGGCCGTGCAGCCGGCGGCCGTCGGACAGGTACAGGGTCAGCCCGTCCCGGCCCTGCTCACGGGTGACCCAGGGCAGCGGATCGTGGGCGAGACCGCGCCACAGCCGGGACAGCACGGCCGCCCGGGCGCCGGGCAGTTCGGCCTCGTACCGCGGCAGGAGACCGGGCCGCACGACGGCCAGTTCGTCGGCGACCTCGGCCTCGGCGGTGGGGGAACGGTGCACGGGCGGGCTCCTCGGGTACGAATAGGGCGTCACGGCGGGATGACGACGACACGCATACCGATCATCTCCGCCCGGAAGTCCGGAAATCCGGAAGGACCGCAGGGAACGAGTGGAACGCGTGGACCTCATGCCCCCGCCCGACGGCGACGACTCCGCCCACGGCGCATCCGCCCCCGGCGACTTCGCCCAGGACGACCCGGTCACCGGCGATCTCGCCGAACGGGCCGACGCGTACGCCGCCGTGCCGCTGCTGAACTGCCTGCTGCGGGAGGTGGCGCGGCCGGTGAGCGAGACGGGCGAGCACCGGGTCCACCACCTGCCCGGCGGGGACCGCCTGCTGCGCGTGCGCGGCACGCGGCGACCCGCCGAGCCCGAGGTCCGCGTGGGCGGCGGCTGGCACCGCGTCGGCCACACCGAGCTGGTCAAACTCGTCGCGGAGGAACTGCGCCGGCACACCGGGCTGTCCAACCACGAACTGCCCGCGGAGATGATCGACAGCCGGGACGCCGTGGCCGCGCTGCTGGCCGCCCGCGCCCGGGCGACCCCGCCCGACGACCCCTATCTGCGCTCCGAGCAGTGCCTCCTCACCGGCCACACCCACCACCCGGCCCCCAAGGCGCGCGGCGGCGGCCCCGCCGCCGGCTGGCTGCCCTACGCGCCCGAGGCGTACGCCCGCTTCCCGCTGACCCTGCTCGGGCTGCGCGAGGACACCGTCGTCGAGGAGGGCGACACCTCGGCCCTCGACGCCCTCGGCACGGCCCCGCCCGGCTACCGGCTGCTGCCCGCCCACCCCTGGCAGCTCGACCTGGCCGGTCCCGAGCTCGCCGACGCCTTCGCGGACGGCAGAGTCGTCCGGCTCGGCACGACCGCCTTCGACACCTGGCCGACGGCCGCGATCCGCACGCTCTACGCGCCCGGGCACGACCTCTTCCTGAAGTTCAGCCTGGACGTGCGCATCACCAACGACATCCGCCGGCTGTGGCGCCACGACCTGCTCGCCCTGCGCCGGACCGACGCCGCGGTGTGCGCCGCCTTCGAGACGTTCGAAGGCCCCCCGGCCTGGCTCAGCGACCGCGGATACCGCACCGCCGACTTCGCCTTCGAGGCCCTGGCCGTCCTCGTCCGGGACGGCTTCGCAGGCCGTCTCCTGCCCGGTGCGACCCCGCTGCTCGCCGCCGGTCTCGTCGAGGGCTTCGACGGCAGCCCGCTCGATGGGGCCGCCGACCCCGAGGCGTGGTGGGCGGCGTACCTGGCGCAGGTGGTGCCCCCGGCCCTGACGGCCTTCGCCCGGCACGGTGTCGTCATCGAGGCGCACCTCCAGAACACCCTGGTCGCCGTGGACGCCGGCGGCACACCCGTGCAGGCGCTGTACCGGGACGCCGAGGGCGTGAAACTCCTGCCCGACGTGGAGCGGGAAGCCGGCTGGGAGCGGCTCGTGTACTGCCTGGTCGTCAACCACCTCTGCGAGATCGCCGGCGCCCTCGCGGAACGCCACCCCGGCCTCGACCCCTGGCCCGCCGCCCGCCGCGAACTCGCCCGCCACGACGTCCCCGAGATCCCCGCCCTGCTCGCCTCGCCCACCCTCCCCGGCAAGACCAACCTGCTGCTCCGCTGGACGGGCGCCGACGGCGCGGCCGCGCGCTACCTGCCGTTGCCCAACCCACTGCGCGGCGCCTGAGAGCCGTTCACCCGCCCGGACCCTCCGGGGCACCGGAAGAGGGTCGCGGTCAGGGTGAGGGTGGCTGTCCGCGTGTCCCACCTGCGAGGAGAGGCATGACCGAGACCGACAGGGCCACCGCCCTCGCCGCCGAGGCCGGGTGCGATCAGCTTCGGGACACAGCGACCCGGCTCCCGCCGAATCCGGTCTGCGGCGCGTAGGCGCGAACCCGGACTACTGGTATCCGGCCGCCCTGTCCCGGCGGGTGCGCGGCGAGCGGGTGCCGGCGACCGCGTTGGCGGGTGAGCGCATCGCCCTGTTCCGGGGACGAGGTGGTGAAGTGCACGACACCGAACCCGCCGTAGACGGCGCGGACCTCGCCACGTGCTTCCGGGGCAGTCGGCTCGATACCGAAGGGTCGGATGAGCGCAGTGGGCGCAATGAGGCCGAAGAAGCCCATGCCGAGAAAGAAGAGGGCGACGACACCTATCCAAAGGGCAGACATGACGAAGAGGCTGTCGCCGAAGCGCATGCGCCTTCAATTACCTCCGGGGTAAAGGGCGTCGGGACACACCGTCGTCACGGTCAAGGCGCCGCCCGAGAGCGTGGTGCACTGCTTCTGTTTTCGCCTGGCGAGGTCGGCTGAGGGCGACGGCCCCAAGCCGTGATCACAGTACCCACAACCTGATGGTCCGCCGCGTCACAGGCGACGCCACGATCTCCTGGCGCGACCGCGGGTGTTCATGCCGCCCTTCGGCTCCGTACCAGCAGACGCAGGAAGTACGGCGTGCCGATCACCGCCGTCATCAGACCGGCACCCAGCTGGGCGGGGGCGATGACCGTGCGGCCGAGCAGGTCGGCCGTGCAGACCAGCGCGGCGCCGAGGAGGACGGCGACGGGCACCACCCGCACGTGCCGCCGGCCCACGAGGGCACGCGCCGCGTGCGGCGCCACGAGGCCCACGAAGCCGATCGTGCCGGCCGAGGCGACGGCGGTCGCGGCGAGCAGGACGCTCACGACGAGGAAGCCCAGCCTGGCGCCGGGGAGTCCGAGGCCGAGCAGCCGCGGAGTGTCCTCGTCCAGGGAGACGAGGTCCAGCTCGGTGCGCCGGGCGACCGCCACGACCAGGCCCAGCGCCAGCATGAGCGCGACGGGCAGGACGTCCGTCATGGTCCGCCCGTACGTCGAACCGGACAGCCAGGTCAGCGCCTTCGTGGCGTTGAACGGGTCGGTGAGCACGATGAGCAGGCTGATCAGGGCCGTGGAGCCGGCGGCCATGCCGATCCCGACGAGGACCAGCCGGTTCTGCCGGTAGCCGCCCCGCGCGGCGAGCCCGAAGACGACGGCGGAGGCCAGCGCGGCGCCCCCGAACGCGGCACCCGCGATGCCCCACGATCCGGCGGCGGGCACGGTGGTCACGAGCAGCACGGCGCCCAGCGCGGCTCCGCCGGAGACGCCCAGCACCCCGGGCTCCGCGAGCGGGTTGCGGGTCACGGCCTGCACCAGAGTGCCGGCCAGGGCGAGTGAAGCTCCCGCGCACAGGGCCGCGAGCACCCGCGGCACACGCGTGTCCAGCACGAACGAGACGGTCTGACCGGCCCGCCCCTGCACCCAGTTCGCGACATCGCCGAGCAGGAGCTTGCTGTCGCCCAGCAGGACGCCGGCCAGCGTGACGCCGACGGCCACGGCGACCAGGGCGGCCACCGTGACCAGGAACGCCGTCCGGCTGGGGATGCGCAGCCGGTCCGGCGCGTCGGCCCCGGCCGTGTCCCGCAGCCGCAGGGCCGTCACCACCAGGAACACCGCACCGACCAGGCTGGTGACGATGCCGGTGGGCACGGCGACCGCCGTGTCGGCGGGGACGAGGGCCCGCAGCAGCACGTCCGAGCCGAGCACCAGCCCGGCACCGGCCAGTCCGGCCACGGGCAGGGCCGCGCGGGCGCGGACGAAGCCCCGGAACCGGCGGGCGAGCGGACGCACGAGGGCGGGGGCGCACAGCCCGACGAAGCCGATGGGCCCGGCGAGGGTGACGGCCGCCGCGGACAGCAGCGCCGCCAGCACGACCACCGTGACGCGGGTGGCGTGCACCGGGACGCCCAGCCCGCGTGCCGCGTCGTCCCCGAGGGCGAGCGCGTCGACCCGGCGGGCGACCAGCAGCAGCCCGATGAGGCCCACCAGGGCGACGGGCAGCATCTGGAGGACGCCGTCGAAGCCGTTCTGGCTGATGCTGCCCTGGTTCCACTGGTAGAGGCCCTCCGTCTGCTGCGGGAACAGCAGGAGCAGCCCTTCCGTCATGGAGTTCAGGCCCAGCGCGAGCGCGGTGCCGGCGAGCACCAGCCGTACGGTGCCCGTGCCGAGGCCCGACAGGGCGAGCACGACGGCCGCCGCCACCAGCCCGCCCGCGAAGGCGACGCCGGAGGAGGCGAGCAGCGGCAGGGAGACGCCCGTCGCGCCGACCAGCCCGAGCGCCAGATACGAACCGGCGTTCACCGCGAGGGTGTCGGGGGAGGCGAGCACGTTGCGACTGACCGCCTGGAGGACGGCGCCCGCGATGCCGAGGACGACGCCGACCAGGATGCCGGCGGCCATCCGCGGCAGCCGGGAGGCGATCACCACGGACGCGTCGCCCGGATCGGCCTGCCCGGTCAGGGCCTTGAGCACCTGGGCCGGTCCGACGGCGGCGGTGCCCTGGGTGATGTCGACGACGGCGAGAGCGGCGACCAGGAGGACGAGCCCGGCCGTCACCGCGGCCGCACCCGTCCGGGACGCGGCCGCCGGCGGACGGGTGGTGCCGGGAGGCGCTTCGGTGACGGCCATGACCCCGTTACTTCGTCAGCGCGTCGACGAGGGCGTCGATGTACGCCTCCATCGACCCGGGACCGCCGAACATCCAGATGCCGTCGGGCAGCCGGTGCACGTCGCCCGACTTCACGAACGGCAGGGACGTCCACACGGCGTTCTTCGCCAGCGCGCCGGTGAACGGCGTGCTCGACTTGTCGCCGTCGTTGCCTATGTACGCGAACTGGACGTCCTTCGGCAGAACGGTGAGGCCCTCGACGTCGGTGCTGCCGAGGCCGTAGGCCGGGTCGCCCTTGACCTTCCAGGCGTTCTTCAGGCCGAGCCGCTCGTTGACTGACCCGATGAGGGAGCCGCTGGTGAACGGGCGCAGGGAGACCTGGTTGGAGGTGACGTAGCCGTCGGCGAAGGCGATGCCGGTGCCGTCGAGCCCGGCGTCGGCGAGGGCCTTCTTGCCTTCGGCGACCTTGGCCTCGAAGTTCTTCCGGGCGGTCTTCGCCTTGTCGGTGGTGCCGGTGGCCTTGGCGATGAGGTCGAGGTTCGTGAACATCTGCCCGATCTGGTCGGAGGCGTCGGCGGACTTCACCTCCAGCACCGGGGCGATCTTCCGCATCTGCTTCACGGCCGCGTCCGGCAGGTCGGAGCTGGCCACGATGAGGTCGGGGGAGAGGGAGGCGATGGTGTCCATGCTCGGCTCGCCGCGCGTGCCGATGTCCTTCGGCTCGTTCTTCAGCGGGACGGCCGTGTCCCAGGTCTTGTAGCCCTTGACGTCGGCGACGCCGACCGGGTCGACACCGAGGGTGATGAGACTCTCGACCTCGTTCCACTCGGTGGCGACGACCTTCTTCGCCGGACCGTCGAGCTCGACCTTCGCGCCCGTCGAGTCGGTGAGGGTGATGGCCTCCGAGGTCTTCTTCGAGTTGTCGGCAGCGGGCTCGGTGGTGCCGCACGCGGCGAGGGTGAGTGCCGCGGCGGTGGTGCCGGCCGCGGTGAGCAGGAGACGTCTCATGAGGTGGTGCCGAGCCTTTCGCTTGGGGTGGTGCGGGTGTGGTGCCGGCCGATCGGACGGGTCCGTATCCGGCCGGTGTGGGGGTCTGTGTCGACGTCGATCCGGATGCCGTAGACGGCGGTCAGCCGTTCCGGGGTCAGGACCTCCTCGGGCCGGCCGTCGGCGACGATCCGGCCCGCTTCGAGCAGCGTGATCCGGTCGGCGATGGCCGCCGCCTGGTCGAGGTCGTGCAGGACGACCCCGACGGCGATCCCGTGGTCGTCCGCCAGATCGCGGACGAGGTCGAGGAGTTCGATCTGATAGCGCAGGTCGAGATAGGTCGTCGGCTCGTCCAGCAGCAGCACGCCGGTCTCCTGCGCGAGGCAGCTCGCGAGCCACACCCGCTGCAACTGCCCGCCGGAGAGATGGTCGGCGCCGCGCTCGGCGAGGTCCGTGACGCCGGTGAGCGCGAGCGCCCGCTCCACCGCGGCCGATGCGTCCGGGTCCGGGCGGCCGAAGCGGCCCCGGTAGGGGTAGCGGCCGAACTCGACGAGGTCGCGCACAGTCAGTCCGCTGGGTGTGGGGCGGCCCTGGGTCAGCAGGGCCACGTACCGCGCGAACTCCCGGGCGGTCAGGGCGAGGCCGTCGGTGTCGGCGTCGATTCTGAGCGTGGCCTCGCGGGCCCGCTGCAACCGGGCGATGGTGCGCAGCAGCGTCGACTTCCCGCTGCCGTTGGGCCCGACAAGGACGGTCACCTCACCGGGCCGGAGCGCGATCGCCGCGTCGTGCACGACGTCCACGCCGTCGTACGACACGGTCACGCCCGTGGCCGAAAGTTGATGTCCGCGCAGACGCTGACTGCCGGCCGTTTCCTCACCAGATCTCACGCGGCGAAGGTTAGCCTAGCCTAAGTGCAGTTTGGGAGGGAGGTGCCCGAACCCGAGCTCAGCCCGACCCCGGCTGGATCCGGCCATTCTCGGTCGCGGCGTTCGCGGCGGTGTCGATCGACAGGGTCGGCCGGCGACCGGGCGGGACGGTGACGGCCGAGGGCATGCGTACCCGAGCACAGGCGCGCTGGTCAGCGCCCAGTAGAGTGCGCCTCTGTTGTCCCCGAGCCCCGAGGTACCACGCAGTGACCCCCGCACCTGACGCACCGACCGCCGCCGTGACCGTCGTCGGGCTCGGGGCCGACGGCTGGGCGGGACTGCCCGGCCCCTCCCGCACCGCGCTGCGCGAGGCCGAGGTCCTGATCGGCGGCCCTCGCCAGCTCGATCTGCTGCCCCCGGAGTGCACCGGGCAGCGCATCGCCTGGCCCTCGCCCCTGCGCCCCGCCGTCCCCGGCCTGCTCGCCGCGCACGCCGGCCGCCGGATCGCCGTACTCGCCAGCGGGGACCCCATGTTCTACGGCATCGGCCGCGCCCTCGCCGAGGAGACCGGCGCCCTGCGCGTCCTGCCGCACCCCTCCTCCGTCTCCTACGCCGCCGCCCGGCTCGGCTGGCCGCTGGAGGACGTCGAGGTCGTCACGCTCGTCGGCCGGCCCGCCGCCCGCCTGGCCGCAGCTCTGCACCACGGCCGGCGGCTCCTCGTCCTCAGCGCGGACGCCACCACCCCCGGCGAGGTCGCCGCCCTGCTGCGGGACCGGGGCTTCGGGTCCAGCCGGATGCGCGTCCTCGAACAGCTCGGCGGCGACAAGGAACGCACGACCGACGAGTCCACCGCCGACGACTGGCCCGGGGCGCAGCCGCCCGGCGATCCGCTCAACATCGTGGCCGTGGAGTGCCGCCGCGCCCCGGACGCCCTGCGCCTCGGCGCCGTGCCCGGGCTCCCGGACGAGGCGTACGAGCACGACGGGCAACTCACCAAGCGGCACATCCGCGCCGCCACCCTCGGCGTGCTCGCCCCCGCCCCCGGCGAACTGCTGTGGGACATCGGCGGCGGCTCCGGCTCGATCGCCGTCGAGTGGATGCGCACCCACCCCTCGTGCCGCGCGGTCACCGTGGAGCGGGACCCGGCGCGCGCCGAGCGGATCACCCGCAACGCCGACCGGCTCGGCGTGCCCGCACTGCGGGTCGTCACCGGCGCCGCGCCCGCCGTCCTCGCCGAACTCCCGCCCCCCGACGCCGTGTTCGTCGGCGGCGGCCTCACCGCGCCCGGCCTCCTGGACGCGTGCTGGGAGGCCTTGCCCGACGGCGGGCGGCTGGTCGCCAACACCGTGACGCTGGAGTCCGAGGCGCTGCTCGCCGACGCCCACCGGCGCCGCGGCGGCGAACTGGTGCGGCTCGCCGTGGCGCACGCCGTGCCGGTGGGAGGCTTCACCGGGTGGCGGCAGGCGATGCCGGTGACCCAGTGGGCCGTACGGAAAACGCTCGACACCCCTTCAGGAGCAGACAGATGACCGTGTACTTCATCGGTGCCGGCCCAGGTGCCGCCGACCTGATCACGGTGCGCGGCGCCCGCACGCTCGCCGCCTGCCGGGTCTGTCTGTACGCGGGCAGCCTGGTCCCGCGCGAACTGCTCGCCGAATGCCCGCCGGACGCCCGGCTGGTGGACACCGCGCAGCTCGACCTGGACCAGATCACCGCCGAGTTGCTGCGCGCCCACGAGGAGGGGCACGACGTGGCCCGACTGCACTCCGGGGACCCCGCCGTGTTCAGCGCGGTCGCCGAGCAGATGCGGCGGCTGGACGCGGCCGGGGTGCCCTACGAGGTCGTCCCGGGCGTACCCGCCTTCGCCGCCGCGGCCGCTGCCCTGAAGCGGGAGCTGACCGTACCGACCGTCGGCCAGACCGTGATCCTCACCCGCGTCGCCAACCGGGCCACTGCCATGCCCGAGGGAGAGGACCTGGCCACCCTCGGCCGCAGCGGCGCGTTGATCGTGCTGCACCTGGCCGCCAAGTACGTGGACCGCGTGGTCGGCGAACTCCTCCCGCACTACGGCGCCGACTGCCCCGCCGCGGTCGTCGCCTACGCCTCCCGCCCGGACGAGCTGATCATCCGCGGCACCCTCGACGAGATCGCGGGGAAGACGAAGGAGGCCGGTGTGCTGCGCACGGCCGTGATCATGGTGGGGCGCACACTCGGGGCGCAACAGTTCCGGGACAGCCACCTGTACTCGCCGGAGCGGGAACGCCACGTGTGCTGAAAGCGGTGTACGTGTACGGCCCCCGCCGTCAGGCCGGCGCGCTGCGCCCCACCACCGTCCCCGCCCGGTCGATGCAGATCACGTCGACCACGACCGGCGCCCCGCGCAGCACGGCCAGGGCCTCGTCGCGGGCGGTCGCGGCGACCAGGTCGCCGAGCGGCACCCCGGCGGCCAGGCACGACTGGAGCGCGGCGAGCCCGGTGTTGGCGTCCGCCACCTCCGCGGCCAGCGCCTCGTCCGCGCCGCCGCGCCGGGCCAGCTCGGCGAGGAAGCCCTTGTCGACCTGGGAACGGGCCGAGTGCAGGTCGAGGTGCCCGGCGGCGAGCTTGGAGAGCTTGGCGAAGCCGCCGCAGATCGTCAGGCGGTCGACGGGGTGCCGGCGGATGTACTTCAGCACGGCGCCCGCGAAGTCGCCCATGTCGAGCAGGGCGTCCTCGGGCAGCCCGTACTCGGCCACGACCGTCTTCTCCGACGTCGACCCGGTGCATCCGGCGACATGCCTGCGCCCCGCCGCCCGCGCGACGTCCACGCCCCGCCGGATGGAGTCGATCCACGCCGAGCAGGAGTACGGGACGACGATGCCGGTCGTGCCGAGGATGGACAGGCCGCCCAGGATGCCGAGCCGGGGGTTCCAGGTGGAGCGGGCGATCTCCTCGCCGTGGTCGACGCAGACGGTGATCTCGACGTCGCCCGAGCCGCCGTGCCGGGCGGCGACCTCGGCGACATGGTCGCGCATCATCTGGCGGGGGACCGGATTGACGGCCGGTTCGCCGACGGGCAGGGGCAGACCGGGGCGGGTGATCGTGCCGACGCCGGGGCCCGCCTTGAACACCACCCCGGCCCCGGCGGGCAGCCGCCGTACCGTGACCCGGACCAGCGCCCCGTGCGTGACGTCCGGGTCGTCCCCGGCGTCCTTCACGACCCCCGCCATCGCGTGCGCGTCGCCCAGCTCCTCGACGGCCAGCGCGAACGACGGTGTCTGCCCCTTCGGCAGGGTGATCGTCACGGGGTCGGGAAACTCGCCGGTCAGCAGGGCGGTGTACGCCGCCGTCGTGGCCGCCGTCGCACAGGCGCCGGTGGTCCAGCCGGGCCGCAGGCCGGTGCGCTCCAGCTGGGCCCTGCGGCCGCCCTTCACTTCGCTGCTCATGAACGGACCTGGACTTCCATGCGCGTACTGATTCTCGGCGGCACCACGGAGGCCCGCCGTCTTGCCGAACTGCTCCACGACACGCCCGGCCTGACCCTGACCAGTTCCCTCGCCGGGCGGGTGGCCAGCCCCCGCCTGCCCCCGGGCGAGGTCCGGATCGGCGGCTTCGGCGGGGCGGAGGGGCTGGCCGCGTGGCTGCGCGAGCAACGGGTGGACGTGCTCATCGACGCCACCCACCCTTTCGCCGGGACGATCAGTTTCCACGCGGCGCGGGCCGCCGCCACCGCCCATGTTCCCCTGCTCGCCCTGCGGCGCCCCGGCTGGGTCCCCGTCGCGGGCGACGACTGGCACGACGCCGGCTCCCTGGAGGAGGCCGCGAGGCTGCTGCCGTCGCTCGGCCGGCGCGTGTTCCTCACGACCGGGCGGATGGGCCTGGCCGCGTTCGCCGCGCTGGACGACCTGTGGTTCCTCGTACGGTCCGTGGACGCCCCCGAGGCCCCGCACCCGGCCCGCATGGAGGTGCTGCTCGACCGCGGCCCCTTCACGCTCGACGGCGAACGCGAGCTGCTGCGCCAGCACCGCGTCGACGTCGTGGTGACCAAGGACAGCGGGGGAGCGGCCACCGCACCGAAACTGACGGCCGCCCGGGAGGCCGGCCTGCCGGTCCTCGTGGTCCGCCGCCCCCCGGTCCCCGAGGGCGTCCCGGTCGTGTCCGGGCCGGAGGAGGCGGCCCGGTGGGTCGGGGTGTGGTTCCACGGGCGCGGGTTCCCGGTCGGCGGCTGAGGTCTGGCCTGGCCTGGGAGGGGGCCGGTCGGGTGGGTCGGGGTGTGGTTGCGTGGGTGTGGGTTCCCGGTCGGCGGCTGAGGTCTGGCCTGGCCCGGACGCGAGCCGACCGGAGACGAGTCGGCCGGAGGCGACCCGACCCGGCCGTGATCGCCCGGTGCGCGGCCTCGCCTCGCACCGGGTCCGTACCCGGGCCTGTTCCCCGGGTCCCCGAGCGGGCGGACGCCGGTCCGGAGGTGGCCCGGTGGGCCGGAGAGTGGTGCCGCGGGCGTGGGTTCCCGGACACCCGTTGAGGACCGACCGGGGCCGGAGGCGAGCCGGCCCGGCCGCGGTTGTCCGATCCGAGGGCTCGCCTCGCATCCGTACCCGGGCCTGTTCCCCGGGTCTCCACACACGCGGCGAGCCCGCCGCCCTGCCCCCTCACCCCTCCGGATAACGCCGCGGAGTCCACACGATCTCCTCGCCGTCCCCGCGCCGTACGGCCCGGGTCTGGGAGGAGCCGATCAGCAGGATCGTGCGCATGTCGACCTCGGCCGGATCCAGATCGGCCAGTCGTACGATCCGGACGCGTTCGCCGGTGCCGCCCACGTCCCGCGCGACCACGACGGGGGTGTCCGGCGCCCGGTGCTCCAGCAGCAGCTCGCGTGCCTTGCCCACCTGCCAGGTGCGGCTGCGCGAGCCGGGGTTGTACAGGGCCAGCACCAGATCCGCCGAGGCCGCCGCGTGCAGCCGTTCGGCGATGACCTCCCAGGGCTTGAGCCGGTCGGAGAGCGAGATGGCGGCGTAGTCGTGGCCGAGCGGGGCGCCCGCGCGGGCCGCTGCCGCGTTGGCGGCGGTCACGCCCGGCAGCACCCGCACCGGGACGTCCGTGTACTCCTCCTGGGAGGCGACCTCCAGGACGGCCGTCGCCATGGCGAAGACGCCCGGGTCGCCGCCGGAGACGACCGCGACCCGCCGCCCGCGCCGGGCCAGATCGAGGGCGAACTCGGCGCGCTCCGACTCCACCCGGTTGTCCGAGCCGTGCCGGACCTGCCCGGGGCGCCGCGGCACCCGGTCGAGGTAGGTCGTGTAGCCGACCAGGTCGTCGGCGGCGGCCAGCGCACCCCGGGTCTCGGGCGTCAGCCACAGGGGACCGGCCGGCCCGGTCCCGACCACGACGACCTCGCCCCGCTCCCGGGACTCCGGCCGCTCGGCACCGGCCTGGCTCGGCAGCACGGCCACCGAGAAGTACGGCACCGACTCCGCGTCCACGTCGGCCAGTTCGGCCAGTCGCTCCCCGGCCATGGTGGCCCGCTCGACGTACCGGGCCTCACCCAGCCGTCCCGAACCCTCCAGCGCGCCGCGCACCTTGGTGAAGGTCCGCCCCAGCTTCATCACCACGGCCGCGTCGGTCGAGGCGAGCCGTGCGGTCAGCTCCTCCTCGGGCAGCGTGCCCGGCAGAATCGTCAGCACCTCCTCGCCCTCGGCGAGCGGGGTGCCCAGCCGCGCGGCGGCGGCGGACACGGACGTGACGCCGGGGATCACCTCGGTGTCGTAGCGGCCGGCGAGCCGCTTGTGCATGTGCATGTAGGAGCCGTAGAAGAGCGGATCGCCCTCGGCGAGGACCGCGACCGTCCGCCCCGCGTCCAGGTGCGCGGCGAGCCGGGCCGACGCCTCGGCGTAGAACTCCTCGATCGCGCCCTGGTAGCCACCGGGGTGGTCGGTGGTCTCGGTCGTGACCGGGTAGACCAGCCGCTCCTCGACGTGGTCGGCGCGGATGTGCTTCGCCGCGATCGAGCGGGCGATGGAACGCCCGTGCCGGGCGCTGTGGTACGCGATCACGTCCGCGTCGGCGATGACCTCCACGGCCCGTACGGTCATCAGGGACGGGTCACCGGGGCCGAGCCCCACTCCGTACAGCTTGCCGCTCACTCTTCCTCACTCGCGATCGCGTTGAGCGCGGCGGCGGCGATGGCGCTGCCCCCGCGACGGCCGCGCACGACCAGGTGCTCAAGACCGGACGGATGCGCGGCCAGGGCGTCCTTGGACTCGGCGGCCCCGACGAAGCCGACCGGCACGCCGATCACGGCGGCCGGGCGGGGAGCCCCCTCCTCGATCATCTCCAGCAGCCGGAACAGCGCGGTCGGCGCGTTGCCGACGGCGACCACCGAGCCCTCCAGCCGGTCCCGCCACAGCTCCAGCGCGGCGGCGCTGCGCGTGGTGCCGAGCTCCGCGGCCAGCTCCGGCACGGACGGGTCGGAGAGCGTGCAGAGCACGTCGTTGCCGGCGGGCAGCCGCTTGCGCGTCACCCCGCTGGCCACCATCTGCACGTCGGTGAAGATCGGCGCGCCCGCGCGCAGGGCCGCACGGGCACGGGCCACCACGGCCGGCGTGTAGGCCAGGTCCCGTACGAGGTCGACCATCCCGCAGGCGTGGATCATCCGGACCGCGACCTGGCTGACGTCGGCGGGCAGGGCCGCGAGGTCCGCCTCCGCGCGGATGGTGGCGAAGGACTGGCGGTAGATGGCCGCGCCGTCCTTCTCGTAGTCGTACGTGGTCACGGTGGTGTTCTCGCTGCTCTCGGTCGTCGTACGGGTCATGAGGTGATCTCCGCCAGGGCGGCGGTGAGTCGGGCGGGGTCGTTCATCGAGGTGGTCCGGGGTTCCCGGCCGCGTACGGCGGTGGAGAGCCGGTAGCCGCCCTCCGGAGCGGCGACCACGTCGACGCGGTCGCCCCGGGGATGTCCGCAGCGGCGTTCGCAGCCGGACCAGTACAGGGGCAGGCCGTGCGGGCCGATCGCGTCGAGGGTTTCGGCCGCGTCGGTCCGTACATCCGCCTGCGACTTGGCGCATCCGGGCCTGCCGATGCAGGCGCCGACGCGCAGCCAGGGGGAGCCGGGGTCGGTGACGAGGCCGGTGGCGGCGAGGCGGGCGAGGGACTCGTCCGCGTGGGTCCCCTGTGTGGGAAGAACCACACCGCGCCACGGGGTCAGACGCAGCTCACCGGCGGCGATGTGCGTCAGTTCCCGCCATTGGCGCGCCGAGAGCCGTCCCAGGGGTACGTGCACCGACAGGCCGTGACCGACAACTCCCGGGGGCGGGCCGTCCGTACGGTCGGTCTCCCGGCCCCGCCGCTCGTGGCGGATGCCCTCGGCGGTCAGACGATGGCCGACCGCATCGAGCAACTCGCCCTCGGGAAGGGCGAGTTCAGCCATGCGCCAGACCCTTGCCCCGCTCGCCCGGGCCGCCTCCAGGAAGGTCTCCGCGGCCAGCAGCGCGGCCCGCGCCGCCTCCTCGGCCAAGACGTGCAGCGCCTCTCCGGCCGCTCCGAGGCCGACTCGCGCACCGCCGTCCGCCGCCGCCCGTACCGTCACATCGGCACCGAGGCCGGCCACGTCCCCGCGTCCGTCGTCGAGCGCGAACAGGAAACGCCCCGACAGGGCCCGCGCCGCCTCGCTCGCGCACAGCGCCGCGTCGAGGGCCGTCAGCCAGGGCCGTACGTCCAGCACGCCCCGCCCGTCGAGACCGGACAGCGGCGAGGCCACGATGTTGCGCACCCGCTCGTGCCCGCGCGAGGGCAGCAGCCCGGCGGCGTCCAGCAGACCGGCCAACTCCCCGCCGCAGCCGTCGTCCAGACCCCGCAGCTGCACGTTGCCGCGCGAGGTCAGATGCAGATCCCCGTCGCCCAGCCGCTCCGCCACGTCGGCGAGCGCCCGCGCCTGTCGCACGGTCAGGACCCCGCCGGGGACCCGGACACGGGCCAGCGCGCCGTCGTCCGCCGCGTGCAGCCGCAGCGTCCCCGGGCAGGCGTCACCGCGGTCCCGGGAGACCGCTGTGGCCTGGGGCGATGAACGGAGGGCAGGCGTGGACATGGCGGCGAGCATACCTACCATCACACCGGGTGTATGCCCCGCCCTTTTCCCCTGCCCCTTACTATGCTCCTCGGTGGATCATCCGGTCCGCCGACGCCACGACGGCGACAGGGGAGGAAGCCCGGTGCGAGTCCGGCGCGGTCCCGCCACTGTAAGCCCGGCCCACACGGGCCGGGCGAGCCAGGAACTCCCGCCGTCCCACCACCCGCCCGGGGCGCGGACACCCCGAGGAAGGCCAGCCGCCGCATGCTGCACTCAGCCGGGGAACGACTCCCGCACCCCCGCGTCCTGCTCCTGTCGACCTCCGACACCGACCTGCTCAGCGCCCGCGCGGCCGGCGGCCCGGTCCCGTACCGCTTCGCCAACCCCTCCCGCTTCGACCTCGACGACCTCCCCGCCCTCCTCGACGGCGTCGGCCTGGTCGTCGTACGCCTCCTCGGCGGCATCCGGGCCTGGCAGGACGGACTCGACCTGCTCCTCGCCGACGGCCGCCCGGTCGTCGTCCTCACCGGCGAACAGGCCCCCGACGCCCAGTTGATGGCGTCCTCCACCGTCCCCATCGGCATCGCGGCCGAGGCCCACGCCTACCTCGCGCACGGCGGCCCGGCCAACCTGGAGCAGCTCGCCCGCTTCCTCTCCGACACGGTCCTGCTCACCGGCCACGGCTTCGAGGCACCGGCGGCCGCCCCCACCTGGGGCCCGCTGCCCCGGGCGGGCCGGCAGACCGACGGCCCGACCGTCGCCGTGCTCTACTACCGGGCCCACCACATGAGCGGCAACACCGCCTTCGTCGGCGCCCTGTGCGACGCGATCGAGGACGCGGGCGGCCGGCCCCTGCCCCTGTACGTCGCCTCCCTGCGCGCCCCCGAGCCCGAGCTGATCGAGGAACTGAGCGCCGCCGACGCCATCGTCACCACCGTCCTCGCCGCCGGCGGCACCAAGCCCGCCGAGGCGTCGGCAGGCGGCGACGACGAGTCCTGGGACGCGGGCGCGCTCACCGCCCTCGACGTACCGATCCTCCAGGCCCTGTGCCTCACCGGCTCACGGACCGACTGGGCGGACAACGACGAGGGCGTCTCCCCGCTCGACGCGGCCAGCCAGATCGCCGTCCCCGAGTTCGACGGCCGCCTCATCACCGTCCCGTTCTCCTTCAAGGAGATCGACGCCGACGGCCTCCCGGCCTACGTGGCCGACCCCGAGCGCGCCGCCCGGGTCGCCGGAATCGCCGTACGCCACGCCCGGCTCCGTCACATCCGGCCCGCCGACAAGCGCCTCGCGCTGGTCCTGTCCGCCTACCCGACCAAGCACTCCCGCATCGGCAACGCGGTCGGCCTGGACACGCCCGCCAGCGCCATCGCCCTGCTGCGCCGACTCCGCGACGAGGGCTACGACTTCGGCAGGGACGCGGAGGTGCCGGGCCTGGCCTCCGGCGACGGGGACGAGCTGATCCGCGCGCTGATCGAGGCGGGCGGGCACGACCAGGACTGGCTCACCGAGGAGCAGCTGGCCCGCAACCCGGTGCGGATCCCGGCGGCCGACTACCGCCGCTGGTTCGGCACGCTCCCCGGGGAACTGCGCACGGCCGTGGAAGAGCACTGGGGCCCGGCCCCCGGCGAGATGTTCGTCGACCGCAGCCGCGACCCCGAGGGCGACATCGTCCTCGCGGCCCTGCGCTTCGGCAACCTGCTGATCCTCATCCAGCCCCCGCGCGGCTTCGGCGAGAACCCGATCGCGATCTACCACGACCCGGACCTGCCGCCCTCCCACCACTACCTGGCCGCCTACCGCTGGATCGCCGCCCGGGCCGAGGACGGCGGCTTCGGCGCCGACGCGATGATCCACCTCGGCAAGCACGGCAACCTGGAGTGGCTGCCCGGCAAGAACGCCGGCCTGTCCGCGGCCTGCGGCCCCGACGCCGCCCTCGGCGACCTCCCCCTGATCTACCCCTTCCTGGTCAACGACCCCGGCGAGGGCACCCAGGCCAAGCGCCGCGTGCACGCCACGCTCGTCGACCACCTCGTCCCGCCCATGGCCCGCGCCGACTCCTACGGCGACATCGCGCGCCTGGAGCAACTCCTCGACGAGTACGCCCAGATCTCCTCCATGGACCCCGCCAAGCTCCCGGCGATCCGCGCCCAGATCTGGACCCTCATCCAGGCCGCCCGGCTCGACCACGACCTCGGCCTGGAGGACCGCCCGGACGACGACGGCTTCGACGACTTCCTCCTGCACGTCGACGGCTGGCTCTGCGAGGTCAAGGACGCCCAGATCCGCGACGGCCTGCACGTCCTCGGCAACCCGCCGCAAGGCGCGGACCGCGTCAACCTCGTCCTCGCCATCCTGCGCGCCCGCCAGATCTGGGGCGGCGCCACGGCCCTGCCCGGCCTGCGTGAGGCCCTCGGCCTGGACGAGTCCGCCGCGACCCGCACGAGCGCCGACGAGGCCGAGGAGAAGGCCCGCGCCCTGGTCCAGGCCATGGAGGACGCGGGCTGGGACCCGGCCGCGGTCCCCGCCGAACACGGCGAACAGGTCGCCGCCATCCTTCAGTTCGCGGCCCGCGAGGTCGTGCCGCGCCTCGCCGCGACCACCGCCGAGGTCGACCACACCGTGCACGCCCTGGCGGGCGGCTTCGTCCCGGCGGGCCCCTCGGGATCACCCCTGCGGGGCCTCGTCAACGTCCTCCCGACGGGCCGCAACTTCTACTCGGTCGACCCCAAGGCGGTCCCCTCCCGCCTCGCCTGGGAGACCGGCCAGGCCCTCGCCGACTCCCTCCTGGAGCGCTACCGCGCCGACAACGGCGACTGGCCCACCTCCGTCGGCCTCTCCCTGTGGGGCACCAGCGCGATGCGCACCGCGGGCGACGACGTGGCCGAGGCCCTCGCCCTGCTCGGCATCCGCCCCGTCTGGGACGACGCCTCCCGCCGGGTGACGGGCCTGGAGCCCGTCCCGTACGAGGAGCTGGGCCGCCCCCGTATCGACGTCACCCTCCGCATCTCGGGCTTCTTCCGCGACGCCTTCCCGCACACCATCGGCCTGCTGGACGACGCCGTACGCCTGGCCGCCTCGCTGGACGAGCCGGCCGAGGCCAACCACGTACGGGCCCACGTCCAGGCGGACGTGGCGTCCCACGGCGACGAACGCCGCGCCACCACCCGCATCTTCGGCTCCCGCCCCGGCACGTACGGCGCCGGCCTGCTCCAGCTCATCGACTCCCGCGACTGGCGCACCGACGCCGACCTCGCCGAGGTCTACACGGTCTGGGGCGGCTACGCCTACGGCCGCGAACTCGACGGCCGCCCGGCCCGCGAGGAGATGGAGACCGCCTACAAGCGCATCGAGGTCGCCGCGAAGAACACGGACACACGCGAGCACGACATCGCCGACTCCGACGACTACTTCCAGTACCACGGCGGCATGGTCGCGACGGTCCGCGCGCTGCGCGGCACGGCTCCCGAGGCCTACATCGGCGACTCCACCCGCCCCGAGACGGTCCGCACCCGCACCCTCGTCGAGGAGACCTCCCGCGTCTTCCGCGCCCGCGTGGTCAACCCCAAGTGGATCGAGGCGATGCGCCGCCACGGCTACAAGGGCGCCTTCGAACTCGCCGCCACCGTGGACTACCTCTTCGGCTACGACGCCACCACCGGCGTGGTCGCCGACTGGATGTACGACAAGCTCACCGAGACCTACGTCCTGGACCCGGCCAACCGCGAGTTCCTCCAGCAGGCCAACCCCTGGGCACTGCACGGCATCGCCGAACGCCTGCTGGAGGCGGAGTCCCGCGGCATGTGGGAGAAGCCCGACCCGGCCGTGCTGGAGGGGCTGCGGCAGGTGTACCTGGAGACGGAGGGGGATCTGGAGGGCGACGGGTGATCGTTGCGCACCTTGAGGCGACCGGGGGCCGTCTCCGGTCGCCTCGTCGCGCCGGCTGCACCGGCGACCTGCCCGCGGGGCCACCGGGATCGGCGCAGCCGCCGGTCAACGTAGTGGGCCGACCTCGCGGAAGTCGGACTTGCGGATCCTTCCGTGGACGCCCTTCACGCCGTCGACGACCTGGGAGACTGCGAAGTCGCCGGCCGCGCTGAGGTACGCCATCGCCAGGTGGCGGTCGATGCCGTAGTCCGTCACGAGGAGGTCCAGCGCGCAGCGCACGCAGTCGCGCATCGCCTCGTCCAGATCCTCGTCCAGCCCGATCGGCACGAGGTGCTCGTCCGTCTCGGCGAACGGGGTGACGCGGCCGTGGCCGGGCCGCAGCGCCGCACCGCCGGGCACCACCTCGAGCTTCACGGTGGCGCGCAACGACGCCTCGAACGCGGTGAGGGCGACCTCGCCGTCGCCCTGTGCGAAGTGGGGGTCCCCGAAGTAGACCAGCGCGTCGTCGACCTGTACGGGAAGGAACAGTGTGGCGCCCTCGCCGAGCAGGGAGACGTCGATGTTGCCGCCGTGCCGCCCCGGCGGCACCGAGTGAGGCCGTTCGTTCCCGGGCACCGCCACGCCCATCACGCCGAGGAACGGCCGCAGCGGGAAGCGCAGTGAGCCGCGGGAGGGGTCGGTCCGGTCCACCGCCATCCGGCCCCACGCGCCGTGGCGATCCGCGTGCGCGGTCGCGAAGGTCATCACGGGACCGGGCAGTGACGGCATCTCGCCGGGGAGCGCGCCGAAGCCGTGCCGTGCGGAGACCAGACCGTACGGAACCCGCGGTGTGAGGCCGAGGACGCTTACGGCGAGCAGGTCGCCGGGCCGGGCGCCGGCCACGGCGATCGGCCCCGTGACCAGGTGCGGCCCGTCGTCCTCGAAGTCGTGCGGCATACCGGAGTCCGCGATCTGCTGGGCGTCGTCGAGCACATCGGCGCCGCCGACGCCGTAACGGGCGAAGAACTCACGCGGGTTGCGGCCCTGATCCTCCAGAACTCCCTCGTGGCTGATCGTGTCCACCGTGACGACGGCGCCCGGCTGCACGACCGCGCACGGTGAGTCCGCCTCGCAGGGAAGGCGACCCCACAGGGTGTTCCCGGGTGTGGCCGGGACGTAGGCCGGCG
Organism: Streptomyces sp. NPDC050164; assembly: GCF_044459945.1. Taxonomy (NCBI): domain Bacteria; kingdom Bacillati; phylum Actinomycetota; class Actinomycetes; order Kitasatosporales; family Streptomycetaceae; genus Streptomyces; species Streptomyces sp. NPDC050164. The sequence continues at coordinate 70,683 of NZ_JBITJK010000010.1, read as the reverse complement.
ACGGGATCGATCCGTGGCCGGGCTGGAGGACCGGGAAGCCGGTCGCGGCGACGTCGAGGAGGGACGAGTCGATCGCTGGCATGGCCAACCTTTCGTGAAAGGGATGGCCCGACGCTAGGAACGTCTCGTTGCCGTGCTGTTTCGCGAGGAGGTCCGCGCAGTAAAGCTGTCTCGTATGTCAACACGACATCTCGCAATCTACGCTGGCCCGGCCTGACCGGGGCTCAGAGGTCGAGGACGAGTCGGTCGCCCTGACAGCGGCCGACGCAGATCATCATCGAGCGCCCCGCAAGGCGTTCCTCTTCGCTGAGCACGGAATCCCGGTGTTCCGGCGCACCGGCGAGCACACGGGTCTCGCAGGCGCCGCAGTACCCCTTCTCGCAGTCGTAGGACAAGCCGCTCACGGCATCGCGCAGGACCTCGATGAGGCGGCGGTCGGCCGGCACGGTGAGCGTGGCTCCCGTGCGCGCGAGCTGGACGTCGAAGGGCCGGTTCTCCGCGGCGTCGAACGCCGTCTCCAGGTCGTCGCCTGCGGTGAAGCGCTCCAGGTGCAGCCGGTCGGTGAGGCCCAGGCGGGCGCACTCGTGCTCGACGGCCGCCAGCATCGGTGCCGGCCCGCACGCGTAGACCGCGGTGTCCGCGTCCAGCCCGCCCAGCAGCCCGGGGAGGTCCGGCAGCCCGGCCTCGTCCTGTGGGAGCAGGGTGAGCGCGTCGCCGGCGACGGCGGCGAGCTCGTCGGCGAACGCCATCGTGGAGCGGGTGCGCCCGCCGTACACGACGGTGAAGGGCGTGCCGCGTCCGGCGGCCTCGCGGACCATGGCGAGGATCGGTGTGACGCCGATGCCGCCGGCGAGGAACAGGTAGGACGGCGCCGGCGTGAGCGGGAAGTGGTTGCGCGGCCCGCGTATCGCGAACGTGGCTCCCGTGCGGGCCAGTTCGTGGAGTTCCACCGACCCGCCCCGGCCCTGCGGCTCGCGCAGGACGCCGATGCGCCACGTCGTGGCGTCGGCGGGGTCACCGCACAGCGAGTACTGACGCAGCCTGCCCGACGGCAGGCGCAGCTCGACGTGCGCGCCGGGCCGCCACGCGGGGAGTCCGCCGCCGTCCGGCAGGCCGAGATCGACGGCGACGACGCCCTCGGCCGCCGTCCGCACCGCGGTCACCCGCAACGGGGTGGGCGTGCTCAGCGTGCGGACCGTGCCCGCCGCCGCGGTCGCCCGGGGACCGGGCGTGAAGACCGCCGGGACCGCGTCCCAGCCGGACTGGTTGCCGCGCGTCGGATAGGGCACGAGCCCCTCCTCGATCACCCGGTAGTCGGGCAGCCGGGTCAGGACCTGCGTCATCATCGCGCGGAACATGGCTCGGGCGAGGTGCGCGCCGGCACACCGGTGCGAGCCGATCCCGAAGCTGAGGTGCCGACTGGCGTCGCGGTCCAGCCGCACCTGCTCGGGGGCGGGGAACACGGCGGGATCGTGGTTCGCGGCGACCCACGGGATCAGCACCCGGTCACCCGTGCGCATCGGGCAGCCACCGACCTCGACGTCCTCGGTGACCGTGCGGGCCATCGACTGCGACGGAGCGAAGGCGCGGAGGAACTCCTCGGTCGCGGTGTCCAGCAGATCCAGGGAGTCGATCAGCCTCTGCCGCTGCTCGGGGTGGCGGGCGAGATGGACGAGCGTCGATCCGGTCAGCGAGGTGGTGGTGTCGACGCCACCGGCGATGAGCAGGCCGATCACCGACACCAGCTCGTCCTCGTCGAACTCGCTGCCGTCGCCGCGCCGACCGGCCACCAGCGTGCTGACCGCGTCGGCCTGTGGTGCCGAGCGGCGCTCGGCGATCAGCTCGCGGATACGCCGATCCATGTAGGCCAGTCCGGCGGCCCCGCGCACGGCGCGCTCGCTGCCGGCCGGCGCGGCGAAGATGTCGTGGATCGGCCCGGCCAGCTTCGCCCAGTCCTCCTCGGGGAAACCGAGCCAGTCCAGGGTGACCGCGGCCGGCAGCGGGTTGGTGAGGTCGCGGACGAAGTCGCAGGAGCCGAGCTCGATGAAGTCGTCCACGACGCGGGCGGCGTGGCGCTCGATCATGGGTACCAGGTGCTCGACCGCCTCCGGGGTCAGCAGCGGGTTGATCAGTTGCCGGTACTCGGTCGAACGCGGCGGGTCGAGCTCGATCGGATACTGCTCCAGCCCTGGTCCTTTGGGGATGACGATGCCGACCCCCTGCCCGCCGTGGTCACTGCGGGCCGAGGAGAACGTCGCGTCGTCGCGGGCGATGCGGGTCACGTCGGCGTACCGCGTCGTGTAGTGGAAGCCGCCATGGGCGGCGGAGCGGCCTACCGGGCAGGTCTCACGGAAGCGCGCGTAGTAGGCGACCGGATCGGCGTTGGCCTCGTCGGAGTGGTGGTCGAAGTCGATGTCGGAGGTGATGTCGGCGGACATGGTGGGCACGCTCCACGTGCTCGGACCTGTGCGCGGTGTTGTCCGGCCGCGCCACCGGAAGTCTGCTGCCTCATCGGCGTCGGTCACCCTAAGGTGCCGCCGCCGCGGGTGACAACGTCTCGTGGACGGAGCTGCCGGTGCTCAGAAGGTCAGCACGGCTTTGCCGACCGAGCCGGACCGGACGGCCGCGACGGCCTCGTTGATCTGCTCGAACGGGAAGTAGGTGATCATCTTCTCGACCGGGAACCGGCCCTTGGCGTTGAGTTCGAGCAGCTTCGGCAGGAACAGCTGCGGCAGGCTGGACCCGGCGATGATGCCGGTGACCGAGCGCCCGTTGAGGATGCTGCGCCACTCGAAGCTCATCGACTCGCTGGGGCCGATGCCGATGACACCGGCGCGGCCGAGCGGCCCGAGGGCCTCCACCGCGGTGCGCAGGACGTCCTCGCGCCCGGTCGTGTCGACCACGAAGTCGAAGCCCCCGGGGGCGAGGGCCGCCAACTGCTCGGCGATCGCCCCCGCCGAGGAGTCGACGGTGTGCGTGGCTCCGAAGCCGCGGGCCGCCTCCAGTTTGGCCGGGTTCACGTCGACGGCGGCGACGACCTCGCAGCCGCTCAGCGAGGCGGCGATGATCGCGGCCACGCCGACGGCCCCTGCCCCGAAGACCGCGATCGACGAGCCGGGGCGCGGCTGGAGCACGTTGAGCACACCGCCGGCCCCGGTCTGGAAACCGCAGCCGAAGGGACCGGCCCGCAGCAGGTCCAGTGACGGGTCGATCTTCACGACCGCCCGCTCCGGCGCGACGACGTGACTGGCGAACGACGACTGCCCGAGGAAGTGGGCGTTGACCTCCCGCCCCTCGTGCGTCACCGCGGTGGAGCCGTCGGGCCGGCGGCCGGAGAAGTTCACCGCGTCGAAGTCGCGGCAGTAGGCGGGCGAGCCGGTGCGGCACAGCGCGCACGCGCCGCACGACGTGAAGGACATGGCGACGTGGTCGCCCGGGCGTACGGAGGTGACGTGGGCGCCGACCTTCTCGACGACACCCGACCCTTCGTGCCCGAGCAGCGCGGGCGTGGGGAAGAAGCCGGCGAACTCGAGGTCGGTACCGCAGATGCCGACGCCCGCGACGCGGACGAGCACCTCGTCCGGGCGGGGCTCGTCCAGGTCCACGTCGGTCAGGACGAACGGCTGTCCGGGTTGCTCCAGCAGAGCGGCGGTGGCGCGCACAGGGCCTCCTTGGTGCATCACAAAGCGAGACGGAATATTGCCATGCGGGACATGGTCGCACATGGCCGCAGGGCGCGGACACATCGTCATCGCCGCGGTGGTCTTCGGGGCGTGGCGGCTTGGCCTGACGGAAGGGTGAGGGCCTCCCGCCAGGCGGGTTCGAGTTGCGCTCGGACAAGCAGTTGACACACCGTCAGTCGGCGGCAAGCCACGAGGCCATGAGGCCGCCGTCTTCCGTCAACGCCGCGCCGAGGTCGAGATCGAACCGCACCTGACCGAAGTGGCCCGAGTACGCCCGACCGGCCGTCGGCACCGAGACCACTGGCGCCAGCGGATCGCGCCCTACGCTGAGACCGTTACCGCCTGTGTAGTACGGCACTACACGAGCGATTGTCGCGCGTACCGGTGCCAGGTCGGGCGTGGACAGCTCCACGCCGGCGCCGCCGGTGTCGGCGGGACGGTAAGTGACATTCAGATCGAGGGTGCCGGTCGGCAGCGGGCCCAGTTCGAGGGTGTCGTAGACCTCACCGAAGTAGTTGAAGTCCAACCGCGCTGATCCGTTGATCATGTGCAGCACGAATCCACCGAAGGTGCCGCCGAAGGAGAAGATCACCCCTTCCTGGTCGACGTAGTCAGTGAGCTTCGTCGACATCGTCCAGGTCGTTCGAAGCAGGGCGGGGACGGCCGATTCGGCGATCCGCTCGGCCCCCTGGTAGTAGACGAGCGTGGGCTGCGGGTCGGGGCGCGCCGAGCGCTCGACGAAGCGGTCGTCAAGTGGCAGCACACCGAACCGGTGCGCCTCGCGCCACCACGTGTCAACCATGTCCTTCAGGCGCTCGGGCTCTTGGGCAGCGAGGTCGTTGACCTCGGAGAAGTCCGCGTCGAGGTGGTAGAGCTCCCACTGGTCGTCGGCATAGTCGACGCCGACCTCGTGCAAAGTGACGGCTTTCCAGCCGTTCTTGTAAAGGCCCCTGTGTCCGCCCATTTCGAAGTACTGGGTGCGCTCGGACGCCGAGGCCCGGTCTTCGGCCGCAAGTGAGAACGGCACACCGTGGATCGGAATCTGGTCATCATCGGCAGGGACGCTGACCCCTGCGACCTCGAGCAGTGTTGGTGTGACGTCGATGGCGTGCAGGAAGGCGTCGTGCACCCGGCCGACCTCGCCGGTGTGGCCCGGCCAGTGGACGACGAGCGGAGCGCGGACGCCGCCGCCGAAGGTGTAGTGCTTGTACAACTTGCACGGCGTGTTGCCGGCTTGTGCCCATCCTGTCGGGTACAGCGGATAGGTCGTGGGCGAGCCCAGCTCATCGATGCGCGCGGCGGAGGTGTCGTCCACCGGCGGAAAGTCGTTCAGCGCGATCAGCTCGTTCCAGGTTCCGGACTCGCCGGCCTCCCCGGAAGCGCCGTTGTCCGACACGACCATGACGAGGGTGTTCTCGTCCGCGCCGAGCGCGGCCAGCCCATCGAGGAATCGGCCGATCTGAGCGTCGGCGTGCTCGATGTAGCCGGCGTAGACCTCGGCGTAGCGCGCCATGAGCTGTTTCTGTTCCGCCGTGAGGTCCTCCCAGCGCTGCACGTCCGGGTTGGGTTCCGGCAGTCGGGTTCCGGCAGGTATGACACCGGTGGCGAGCTGACGCGCGAAGACGCGTTCCCGTTCGACGTCCCAGCCGTCGTCGAACCGCCCGCGGTACTTGCTGCGGTACGGCTCGGGTACCTGGTGCGGTCCGTGGCCGGCGCCGAACGCCAGGTACGCGAAGAAGGGGCGGTCGGGATCTCCGGAACGGTGATCAGCCACCATCTGCAGCGCAGCGTCGGCCAGGTCCTCACTGAGGTGATAGTCCTCGCGCGGCGGGTCAATGAAGTGGTTGTCCCGCACGAGATTGGGGCGGTACTGGTCGGTCTCGCCGCCCAGGAACCCGTAGAACCGGTCGAAGCCCTTGCGGAGGGGCCAGTGGTCGAAGGGACCCGACGGCTTCAGCGCCTTCATCGGAGTGAGGTGCCATTTGCCGATCGCGTAGGTGCGGTAGCCGGCCTGCTGGAGGAGGGAGGGCAGCATCGGTGCACGGTCCGACACGCATTCCCGCCCGTTCGGAAAGCCCGACGGGAAGCCGGCGAGCATGCCCATACCGACCGAGTGATGGTTGCGCCCGCTGAGCAGGCACGCTCGGGTCGGCGAGCACAAGGGCGTGACGTGCAAGTTGGTGTACCGCGTTCCCGCGAACGCGAGCCGGTCTATGGTCGGCGTCTCGATGGTGGATCCGAAGCACCCGAACTGCGCGAATCCCACATCATCGAGGACCACCACCACGATGTTCGGGGCCTCTGTCCCCGGGTGAGCCTCCGGCGCATGCCAGGGCGTCGACTCCGCGACCGTTTCGCGGATGAGGCCAGCAAATGCCGGCTCGAATTCATTACCCATTCTTTTGCCTCATTTCTGCACGATCTTTCCGAACCTGGTATCCGGACTCTTGACGATGGCAGGCGGGACCCGATCGATTGAGCATGCGCCCGTAGAATGCGCCGCCCACGTAGCTGTCGAGGATGGACAGCGACCCGGTATGGGCGTGGAATCGGAAGACCTCGTCATGCGGCGTGCCGAGGGCCCGACGCAGCAGGTCCTTGCGACACAACCACCAACCATTGACCGGCGCGGCCATCGACGATCCGGCAACGGCCCGGGCGATCCGTTCCGGGAGGGAGGCGAACGGCTCGCCACCGGGCGGTGCGGCGTCCTCGGCGTTCGGCCAGCCGGTCAGCGCTTCGGGCCACCGGCCGTCGCCTCGTCGAACGTCAATCCCTCCCTGAAACCGAAGTCCGTCTCGAGCCCGCCATGCGCGTCCACTGCGACGCCGACCTCGGCGGCAGGCCGCCGCCGTCTCGCGAGCCCGGCGCAGTGGCGCGCTGATGATCGTCTGCACCGGCCCGTACTCGCGCAGGTGACGGGCCGGCGCCGTGGCCGGCAGCGCGCCGGTGGCGTCCAGCGGCAGCTCGTTGTGCCCGGAGAACCGGCCGGCCTGCGAGTACTCGGTCGCGCCGTGCCGGGCGAGTGGCAGCCGACTCGGCGGCCCCGCGTAGGGAGCCCAGCGCGTTCGGATGGCTTCACGCTCGACGTCGGACATCCGGCACCTTTCATAAAACGAGATGCTGTCTCGCGTAGCAATACGGACGCATGTTAGCGCAGAGCACCCAGCCAGCCAAGGGACGTGAGAATGCTCGGACGCCCCTGGTGTCGTCACCAGACCCGCTTCGCTTCCGCGCGCCGCAGGAGGGGCCGGCTGAACGCGTCGAGCCGCAGTTGCACGCCGCGGGCCTGCTCGTCGCCGAACGTGATCCCGACGGCGCAGTCGAACCGACCGGGGTGAGCCCGGCGATCCCGCATCTGCCGGGCGTCGCTGATCGTGGAGGCCGGAGTCGTCGCACTGGACCTCCGTCCCGCACATCTACGCCGTCGGCGACGTCGTCGGCCCGATGCCGGCCCACAAGGCGGTGCACGGGGGCCGGGTCGCGGCGGAGAACGCGGCGGGTAGGTCGAGCGCGTTCGATGCCATGGTGATCCCCAGCGTGGCCTGCACCGACCCCGAGATCGCATGGGCGGGGCTCACCGAAACGGCGGCGAAGGAAGCGGGCATCGCGCACCGGACGGCGACGTTCCCCTGGGCGGCGTCAGGCCGCTCGCTCTCGCTCGCCCGTGACGAGGGACTGACCAAGCTCGTCGTCGAGGAGAGCACCGGCCGGATCCTCGGCCGCGGGATCGTCGGGCCGTCATCGGGCGACCGGATCTCAGAGGCAGCACGGGCGATGGAGATGGGCGCCGTCGCCGCCGACGTCGGGCTCACCGTGCACCTGCACCCCACGCTCTCGGAGACGCTCGGACAGGCGCCCGACGTGTTCGAGGGCACGACTCCTCCAGCGGCTGACCAAGCGCGTGCCGGAGTCCGCCCTGGTGGCGGGACCACGGAACATCCCGGCCGACGTCGGCCCCGTGGACATCACTGCCATGGTGCCTGCCGGTCCGCCGTTCCCGTCCCGTCACCCGGGCTCTACTTCGGCCGGTCCGAGACCGCCTCGTATGCCTCGATGAGCTCCCGTGCCCGCTTCACGTCGTCCGCGATGGCCTCGAGGAGGGCCTCGATCGAGTCGAACTTCGCCTGCCCGCGGACGAAGGCGAGGAAGTCGACGGCGACGTGCAGGCCGTAGAGGTCAAGGCCGACGCGGTCGATGACACAGGCCTCGACGGTGCGTTCCGTGCCGTCGAAATGCGGGTTCATGCCGACGGAGATCGCGGCGGGCATCGTCTCGCCCTGGGCGTGCAGCCAGCCGGCGTAGACACCGTCCGCGGGGGTGGCGGTGTGCGGCAGCGTCTCGACGTTGGCGGTCGGGAAACCGAGCTCGCGACCGCGCCGACCACCGCGGACGACGACGCCCTCGACACGGTGCGGACGGCCCAGGACCTCGGCGGCGCCCTCGACGTCGCCCTCGGCGACGAGGCGGCGGGTCAGGGTGGAGGAGAAGGGCTCGCCGCCGCCGGCCTCGCCGCGCACGAACAGGTCAACGACCTCGACCTGGTAGTCGTACGTGTGGCCGAGCTCGGCGAGGAAGGCGACGTTGCCGGCGGCCTTGTGTCCGAAGCGGAAGTTGGAGCCTTCGACGACACACTTGGCATGCAGCTTCTCGACGAGAACCTTCACGACGAAGTCCGCGGGCGACAGCTTCGAGAACTCGGTGGTGAACGGGATGATGAGCAACACGTCCACGCCGAGTTCGGCCATCAGTTCCGCACGCCGGTGGTGCGGGGCGAGCAGCGGGGGGTGGCTGCCGGGACGTACGGCCTCACTGGGACGCGGGTCGAACGTGACGACGACGGAGGGGATGCCGAGCTCCCTGGCACGGTCCACCGCACGGCCGGTGATCAGCTGATGTCCGCGGTGCACACCGTCGTAGGATCCGATGGTGACGACGCTGCGCCCCCAGTCCTGGGGTATGTCCTCCAAGCCATGCCAGCGCTGCACTGTGACCACTCCTCGAACCTGTGTCCGTGATTTCCGGGTTTCCATGCTTGTTTGCTACGCGGATCGCAGGTCTGAGAGAGACTGCCATGTCGCCTGGCCGCGGGTGGCGGCATCGGTGTGACCCGAGCGCGCCAGGGGGCTGCTGGGCCCGGGCGCCGGAAGGCGCTGGTAGGGCCGGTGCCGGGCGGGTCCGCGTGACCGGCGAAGCCGGCCGGTCATGGCCTCAGCCGAAGACCGCCGGCCAGGCTCTTCGCCTTGCCCTTTGCGCTCTCCCTGCCTGCCATGAGGCCACGCGCTCCTCGTCGTCCCCGGGCACGGTGTGGAAGACGGGTATCCGCCGGTGCTCGACCTCCGCCGCGCTCAACGCCGGCGGCCGTCCTCCACGTCGCGGCACACCCGGTGTTCGCTCCGGCGCTGCCCTTCCGCGACAGTAGGGCCGGGGACTCGCCGGTGTTGTCACACGAAGCCCACCCACCCACCGCGCGGCCGGCCGTGGTGCATCGCCGTCCGCGGGACTCACAGGTCCGCGGCGACGCGGAAGCCGACGTTGCCGCTCGAACTGTCGGGGTCGTTCCCGGTTCGCGCGGCGACGCGGTAGCGGTTGCAGTACGAGGCGTGGCACAGGTAGGAGCCGCCGCGCATCGCCCGGCTGGTGTGGGCCGGATCGAATCGGTCGGCGCACCATTCCCACACGTTGCCGGCCACGTTGTACAGCCCGAACCCGTTCGGCTCGTAGGCATCCACCGGGGCGGTGCCCGTGTAGCCGTCTTCAGCGGTGTTGTGCACCGGAAAGCGGCCCTGCCAGATGTTGCACCGGTGCTGCCCGCCGGGGGTGAGTTCGTCACCCCACGGGTAGCGTGCCTGGTCGAGCCCGCCGCGTGCGGCGTACTCCCACTCGGCCTCGGTGGGCAGGCGGCGTCCGGCCCAGACGCAGTATGCGGTGGCGTCGTTCCAGGATATGTGCGCGACCGGGTGGTCCCAGCGTCCTTCCAGGTCGCTGCCGGGCCCCTCCGGTGTTGCCCAGTAGGCCCCGGACACCCCGCACCACCAGGGTGTCTGCTGCGGGCGTGGTGAGATCTTGCGGAGGTCGCCGGGCAGGAACTTCGCGAACACGTAACTCCACCCGTACCGCTCGGCATCCGTGCGGTAGCCGGTCGCGGAGACGAACTCGGCGAAGCGCGCGTTGGACACGCAGTGCGTGTCGATGGCGAACGGCGCCACGGTAACCTCGCGCACCGGGCCTTCGCGGTCCTCGGGAAACCCGTCGGAGTCGTCGGTGCCCATCCGGAAGACCCCGCCCGGCAGCTCGATCAGCGCACCGCTGTCGCGCCTGTCCGTCGGCACTCGCCGGGCCTGCCCCTCATGGCCTCCGCGCCCCGGAGGACAACATCCCGCCATCTCGCCACATCTCCCTTTGCTTTCCGTCCATCCGACCGTGACGGCCCTCCACCAGCCGGGTTGGTGTTGCTCGACCACTCTTGGCGGGTAGCCCGAGTATTCGATATGCGCGCCAAGGAAAGGTACATCAGTCGACTGGGCCGACCGGGACCTCGACGATGCCATAGTGCTGATACCTTCTGGGATTCTGCTGGACAGTCGGCTGTCCACCCCCGATAATAATTTCGAAGTTCTTGAGTTGCGGGTCGCTTGTTTGCCTCATGTGTTCCAGCAGTGTGCGCTTCATTTCCAAGGATCGATCATGCATGTCGGGCCGGTCAATGATGTTGATCCGCTGACCTGGGTCCTCTTCGAGATCATAAAGCGCCAGGGGGACACCGTGCGTATATTGTTTCACCCTCTTCGCCAGCGCCGGATCGCTTGCAGCTGCCGCCACAAGGGCCTTGTAGGTCAAACCGGTCACGGCATCGGTGTACTTCATCATGAAGCTGCCGTCCGACCATGGCGTGAAGATCATGAGGTATCTGTGATCCTGTATGCCTCGCATGGCATAGTTCGTGCCATTGTATTCCGTGTTCATGTACGTCAAGTTATAGTCCCGGACTGACGTCACCTGTCCGTTTATCATCGGGACCCAGGACTTTCCGTCGATGTTGTCCGGTGTATCGATGCCGAGAAGATCAAGCACGGTCGGCAGTATGTCAATATTTGAGGTCAGCGCATCGAACGACCGCGGGGCATCCATGCCGGGCCATTTGAGCAATGCGGGCGTGAGCGTTCCACTGCTGTAACAAGTGCTCTTGGCGAACGGGAATGGCATTCCGTGATCGGAGACGAACAGTACGATCGTGTTGTCTCTCTCTGGACTGTCGTTGAGCTTGGACAATACGTTGCCGACTGCGATATCCAGCCTCTGAACGCTGTTGCAATATTGCGCCAGCTCGGTGCGAATATCCGGAAGATCTTCGAGATGCGGAGGAATGACAACCTCCTCCGGGCGGATCTCGTGCGGTATGTTGTAGGGGCCGGTCTGGTTGTCGTCCTGTGCGTTCGCCTCGGAGCTGCCGTAGAACGGACGATGAGGGTCGGTGATGTTGCAACTGATGAAGAACGGCTTGTTCTGGGCGCGCGCCGCGTTCATGGCCTCATCGACGCGGTCAGCGATGAGAACGGGATTTCTGTCGTCCCATGTCAGGGGATCCCCGTCCCGCCCGCCGCGTTCCCAGTCCCAGGTGAAGCGGCCGGGTGGCTGCATATGCTGAATCTTGTTGATGCCTGCAGTGAAATAACCATGATCCTGCAGAATCGTGGTGAAGGTCGGAATCTCGCTGTCTATGGCCGTGAATCCGATCCCTCCACTCCGGTGCGGGACCATGCCCGTCATCATCGCTTCCCTGGACGGCTGGCATATGGGCGCTGCCGTGCGGGTGGCCACGAACCGGTGAGACCCTTGAGCCAATGCGTCCAGGGTGGGCGTTATGTTCACGGGGTTTCCCATGAAGCCTGGCATGGAGCCATCCATGTCATCGGCAGTGATCAACAGGAAGTTCAAGCGATCGGCCTGCTTGGGCACCACTCGCTTCAAGTTCGCCGCCGCAGCTGTAGCCGAACTCATGTCGACTTCCTGCCGGTCCATCTGGATCCACCATCCTTCGAGTTGTTGCGTTTGGTCTATCGAGCTGAGCACCGTGCCCGGCGGCGAGCCGCCGCCCGCCGCCGACATCCGACGAACTCGCCGGTGGCCTGCACGTTCAACCAGCTGACCTTTGGAGCGTTGGAGGCCTCGCGCACCGAGCCGATCGTTACGGCGATGGTCGGGGGCTCGCCACAGACGGGCGGATAGGAGCGGAACGGTGCGACGTCGCGCCCCGCGGGACCGTCGGTGGAGATCATGGCGATCGGTCGGGGGGCGACGGACGACCGGCCGAGGGCGTGGGTGTTGAGCTCCCGCCCCTGGTGGGCCACCACGGTGGAGCCGTCGGGCCGGCGGCCGGAGAGGTTCACCGCGTCGAGGCTGCGGCGGCAGGCGGGCGAGCCGGTGAGGCACAGCGAGCACGTGCGGCCTCCTCGACGTCCCCCCACTCTTCTTGCCCGAGCAGCGCGGGCGTGGGGAAGAAGGGGTCGACGAAGTCAAGGTCGGTGCCGCAGATGTCGACGGTGGCGACGCGGACGAGCACGTCGTCCGGGCGGGGCTCGTCCAGGTCCACCTCGGTCAGGACGAACGGCTGTCCGGACGGCTGTCCGGGTTGCTCCAGCAGAGCGGCGGTGGCGCGCACAGGGCCTCCTCGAGGCTCACAAAGCGAGACCGCATATTGACATGCGTGACAGGGTCGGTCAAGGTTCGCCCTATGGCGGCTGTTGACTTCCCTTCATCCCAGCACTTCATCAACGGCGAGTGGGTTGCGGCCCGCGACGGCGGAACCCTGGACATCCTCGATCCGGCTACCCAGCAGGTCATCACCAAGGTGGCCCGGGCGGGCGCGGACGATGTCGACGACGCGGTCGTCGCGGCGCGCCGCGCCTTCCCTGCCTGGGCGGCGACCAACCCGAGCGAGCGCGGAACGCTGATCCGGCGCTGGGCCGACCTGATCATCGCCGAGGTCGAGGCCCTCGCGGCCGTCGAGGCCCAGGACGTGGGCAAGCCACTGTCCGGGGGCCGGACGAACATCTATATCGCTCACGGCATGATCGACTACTTCGCCGGCGCGGCCGACAAGCTCACCGGAGTCACGCTGCCCACCCGCAGCCCCGACTACCTGGGCTACACGGTGCACGAGCCATACGGCGTGTGCGCCGTCGTCATCCCGTGGAACGTTCCCTCCATACTCACGGCCGCGAACGTCGCGCCGGCGCTCGCGGCGGGCAACACGGTCGTCCTCAAGCCGTCCGAGATCGCGCCGCTGGCCCCGTTCGCACTCGTCGAACTCGCCCGCCGCGCCGGGTTCCCGCCGGGGGTGATCAACGTCGTCGCGGGCCTCGGCCCCGAGGCGGGCGTCGCACTCACCTCGCACCCGGACGTCGATCACATCAGCTTCGTCGGCTCCACCATCACCGGGCGGACGATCATGGCGGCCGCCGCACAGAACCTCGTCCCGGTCAAGCTGGAACTCGGCGGCAAGTCGCCGAACGTACTCTTCGCCGACGCGGACCTCGACACGGCGATCCCGGCGATCGTCGCCTCGATCACCGAGAACGCCGGGCAGAACTGCTACGCGGGTTCCCGGCTGCTGGTTCAGGCCTCCGTGCACGACGAGGTCGTGGAGCGGATCGCCGCCGCCATGGCCGCGGTCAAGACGGGGCCCTGGGAAGCGGACCTGGACATGGGGCCGCTGGTCAGTGCCGCGCAGTTCGCCCGCGTCAGCGGCTTCCTCGAGGACGCGCCCCGCGAGGGGGCACGGCTGGTCACCGGTGGCGCACCCACCGGCGACGGGTGGTTCGTCCGGCCGACCGTGTACGACCGTGTGGACGCGGGCATGCGCGTCGCCCGCGAGGAAGTCTTCGGCCCGGTTCTCGCCGTACAGTCGTTCCGCGACACCGCCGAGGCGACCGAGCTGATGAACGCGACGGACTTCGGCCTGCTGGCCTGCATCTGGACCAACGACGTCTCCCGGGCACTGCGGCTGGCGAGGGACGTCCGCTCCGGACAGGTGGCGGTCAACCAGTTCCATGACGCGGGAGTGATCGGATTCCCGTTCAACATGCAGAAGGACAGCGGTTTCAGCCGGGGCGGCGGCTACGCGGCGCTGCGCGAATACACCCAGGAGAAGGGCGTGGCCATCCGGCTGCTGGCCCGCTGAGACTGGACACCATGGCTACCACTGCCGGAGCGTGGTCCGGACCGGCCCGGGAAGGACCGGGGCCGGACACCGATCCTGCCGTGCTGGAGCGGGAACTGACCGAGGCCGTGCTCGCCGGCGCCGCCCGCTCGGACGTGCTCCACGTGCTTCTCCGGGCGACCGGCCGGCATGTGCGCCTGCTGTCCGCCGAGGGCGGGCCGCTGGCGACCACCGATGGCGGTGCAGGCGTGCCGGCCGCGGTGGCGGCCGGGGTGCTCGCCGGCGTGACCGGACCGGTGGTCGACACGCTCGACGGGCTGTCGGCCACGGCGCTGCCCGCGCGCGCGGGGACGACGGTGGCCGGTGTGCTGCTGACGGTGGGTCCTGGCGATCCGCGCGTGCAGGCGCTGGCCGGGGCGGCCGTCACCGCGCTGCTCATCGACGCCGTGCGCGCGGGAGACGAAGCCGCCGAGGTCTCGCCGCAGCACACACCGGCCGACGTGGTCGCCTCACTGCGGTCCGGGACGGTGAGCCCTTCGATGTGCGCGGCGGCCGCGGCACTGGGGATCGACCTGCAGCGACCGCCGGCCGGTGCCGTACTGCACTACGGCGGCTCCCGCCTGCGCGCCTGGTCCACCGCTCTCGCCTGGCTGGAGCACCCGGTGCAGCAGGAGGGGCGCACAGCGTGGACGGTGGTGCAGGACGAGGCTGTGCTCGCCCGCCTGCACAACCGCCTGCTGCTCATGACCGGCGACGAGTGCGCTGACCACGTCGTCGCGGCGAGCGGCTCCCACACCGACTCCGCCACAGGCCTGGCCCGGTCCTTCACCGAGGCCGAAAGGCTGCTCGGCCTGGCGCGGACCCAGCGCGTCCCACTGCTCACCTTCGACCGCTGCGGGGTCGTCCAGGTGCTGTTGCCCCTCCCGCCCACGCAGCTCGAGGCGTACGCCGAGGCGCACCTCGGGCCGATCCGGCAGCGTCCGGAGCTGATGGCGACTCTGCGTGCCTGGCTGGCCGAGAGGGGCAGCCGGCAGAGCGTCTCCGAACAACTCCACCTGCACCGCAACTCGGTGGGCTACCGGGTGCGCCAGATCAAGAACCTCCTCGGCACGGACCCCTTGCTTCCCGCCGCCTCGGCGGAACTGCACCTGGCGCTCACAGCCCTGGACCTGCTCGCAGCCGACGACCAGCGGCTGCGTGGCGACGACGAGCCGATGTCTGCCGGACTCTGAACCGGTATGCGAGGCGCCGCCGCGCGGCCCGGCGGCGCCTGCCTGTGCACCCGCCCTCACCTGCCCCAGCCTGCCCTGTGAGCCTTCCGGGCGGCCGAAACGCCGACGAACCGAAGACGTAACGCAGGAGCGTTGACACCACCGGTCGGCGGAGGCAGAGTACCTCGCAATACGTTCCACCGCCTCGCAATGCGAGACGGATAAGAGTTGGGAGGCTGCGCGGTGCGAGCCATGGTGCAGACCGATTTCGGCGGGCCCGAGGCCATGTTCCTGCAGGATGTCCCGGAGCCGCTGTGCGGACCGTGCGACGTTGTCGTCGAGGTCGCGTACTGCGGACTGAACCGCCTGGACCTGCAGCAACTCAAGGGGCCGGCCGTGATCCCCGGTTTCCGCCTTCCGCACGTGCCGGGCATGGACTTCGCCGGAACGGTGGTGTCCACCGGGTCCGCGGTCAGCTCGATCGTCCCCGGTGACCGGGTCATCGCCGACCCCACTCAGGGCTGCGGCAATTGCCCGCACTGCGCGGTGGGCGATCGTGCGTACTGCGTCAGCCCGCGCATCCTCGGCGCCAACGTCCCCGGCGCGCTGGCCGAATACGTACTCGTGTCCGCGGAATCGGTCGTTCCGGTCCCCGAGTCCATGCCGCTCTCCGCGGCCGTCACCCTCCCCACCGCCTTCGCGACAGCGTGGTACGCGGTGCACACAGTCGGGTCACTCGCCGCCGGTGAGACACTCGTCGTGCACGCGGGCGCGAGCTCCGTCAGCCTGGCGGCCATCGCGCTGGCCAAGCGGGCCGGTGCTTCGGTCGTCGCGTTCG
This sequence comes from Streptomyces sp. NPDC050164, assembly GCF_044459945.1. NCBI lineage: Bacteria > Bacillati > Actinomycetota > Actinomycetes > Kitasatosporales > Streptomycetaceae > Streptomyces > Streptomyces sp. NPDC050164. The sequence continues at coordinate 54,789 of NZ_JBITJK010000010.1, read as the reverse complement.
CCAGCAGCGACGAGAAGCTGGCTGCGGCCGGCGCGGCCGGTGCGGACCTGGTACTGCGCAACGGGGACCCGGACGCGGTCAAGACGATCACGGCCTTCACCGACGGCGCCGGAGCGGACCTGGTCCTGGACCACGTCGGCACCGACACCTGGCGCACCTCACTGGACTGCCTCGGCATCCGCGGGCGCCTGCTCCTGATGGGCAGCACCAGCGGCGACCAGGTGTCGTTCTCGCTCAGGGAGGTCTTCCACCGAGGCCTCAAACTGCTGGGCGTCGGCGGGTACACCTCGGCCGACTTCGTCGCCGCCACGTCAGCCTGCTTCGCCGACGGCCTGCGCGTGCCCACCGCCGCCCGGTTCCCGCTCCAGGACCTGGCCGACGCCTGGGACGTGCTCAGCGCCCGCGACACCATCGGGAAGGTCGTGATCGAGCCATGACCGACCTGCTGATCGTGGGTGGCGACGTCGTCACGATGGACTCCGAGCGCCGGGTCCTGACCGGTGCGACGGTCGCCGTGTCCGGGGACAGCATCGCCGCCCTCGGCACGGCTGGGGACCTGCGCGCCCGCTTCCCGGGCGCGCGGGAGATCGACGCGTCGGGCTGTGTCGTGATCCCCGGCCTGGTCGACGCCCACCAGCACACGACCGTCGACCCCCTCGTGCGCAGCATGATCCCGGACCACATCGGCTCGCAGGAGGCGATATTCGACTGGATCGTCCCGCTGCACGTCCGCGCCGACGGAGACGACGACGAACTGGCCGCGACCATCACCGCGGTCGAATGCCTGTCCCGGGGCATCACCACGGTGCTCGAGCCGGGCACGGTGGCCTACCCGGAACGAGTCGCCGAGGGGCTGGGTGCCGCTGGGATCCGCGCCCGGGTCGGCGGCTGGGGCTGGGACGCCGAGGGCGTACCGTTCGGTGCCCCCGCCGACGAGGTGCTCTCCAGGCAGGAGGACATCGTCCGGTCCCTGCCGGTCACCGGGCCGGTCACCGGGTGGGTGACGCTCGTCGGCCACGACCTTGCCAGCGACGAGCTCTTCGCCGGAGCGGCGAGCCTGGCCGAGCGGCTCGACGTCGGACTGACCTGGCACGTCTCGCCGGGACCCGCCGACATCGAGGCCTACGCCCGGCGCTGCGCGCGCCGGCCGGTGGTCCATTTCCGTGACCTGGGAGTCCTCGGCCCGCGCCTGCTGCTGGGGCACGCCGTGTGGCTCGACGACGCGGAGGTCGACGCGATCCTCGAGACCGGTACCGCGGTCGCCGCCTGCCCGGGGGCCTACCTGCGTCTCGCCCAGGGATACACACGCGCCTCCCGCCACGCCGAACTGGTGCGGCGGGGCGGCCGGGTGGCACTGGGCTGCGACGCGCACAACGCCGGCGACGCCCCGGACGTCCTCCTGGCCGCCTACCTGTTCGCCGGCCTCGAACGCGACCGCGACCTGCCCGAACCGGTCCGCGCCGAGCAGGCGTTCGCGCTCGCGACGATCGACGGCGCCCGGGCGATCGGTCTCGGCGACCGGATCGGCTCCCTCGAGGTGGGCAAGGCCGCCGACATCGTCGTGCTCGACACCGAGGACCCCGCCTGGGTGCCCCGCGGCGACCTCGCGCGCCAGCTCGTATGGGGCCACGTGTCACGCACCGTCCGTGACGTGCTGGTCGACGGCCGCGTGGTCGTTCGCGACCGGCGACCGACCGGCGTCGACCTCGAGGCCGTCGCCGCGGCTGCCGCCGAGCGGTCTGCCGCCCTCCTGCGGCGCGCCGGTATCACTCCCCGCCCGGCCTGGCCTACCGAGCCGGCAGCCAGTCAGTAAAGGAGACCGGCCGTTGAATGTCACCGACATATCCGGGATTTCGCCGGCGCGGACGCAGGACCTGCTGTCGCAACCGGTGGCACCGCGGCCGATCCCGACCGGCACCACGCTCGACCCGGAGCCGGGGTGCAATGTCACGCCGTACGGCTACTGCCCGCCGGTCAGCGGTCCACCACTGCTGATCGCGGTCACCGTCGGTGCTCAGCGGCAGGACACCCCGAGCCGAAGGACACCTGGCGCACCATCGGTCGCACCGGCGAGATCGTCGTGCGGTCGGGCGGATGAGTTACCCGCCGCTCCTGGCCACGGGTGAGGAGTCCCTCTCCCACCGGAGCCGTTTCTCCTGCGCCGAACTCAACCGGGCCGGCTGACCCGCTCGACCGGCCACCACTTCCCCGATGCCACCACCGCCTCGACGCAGCGGTGCCACCCAGTGAATGGAACAACGCTCATGACCACAAGAGGCACGCTCTGGCGTCGTCGGGCAGCGGCCGGCCTCGCCCTGGCAGGAGCCCTCGCGCTGTCCGGTTGCGCCGGCAACGCGGCGACGGCACCCAAGGCGACCGACCAGGCGAAAGGCCCGGCCCTGAAGGAGCCCGACGTCAACGGCGACGGCAAGGTCGTCATCGGAGTCCTCAGCCCCGGCGACATCAACGACCACGGCTACTACCAGAGCTTCGTCGACTCCGCGGACGCCTACGCCAAGAAAAAGGGCTGGACGATCATCAAGCGCGGCAGTGTCTCCACGACGGACGGGCTCAGCGCGGCACGCGCGCTGTGCCAGCAGCACGTCGACCTGGTCGCGCTCGGTGCGACTGAGCTCAAGAGCGCCATCCCCGCCTCCGAGGAACCGGTCTGCGCCAAGACGGCCTGGTACATGCCGGCGGCGGCGGGCGTAGTCACCCAGACCCCGAAGATCCTGCTGTCCACCGACGATCCCAACCAGAGCCTGCTCGCCGCCGGCTATGCCGCGGGCCTGAAGATGAAGGCCGCCGGCATCACCAGGGCCGGGTTCGTCACCGGCAACAAAGCCTCCTTCAGTGTCCTCGCCGCCAAGGCCTTCCAGGCCGGGATCCGGGAGGTCGTCCCGAAGGCCACCGTGACGAGCACCTACACCGGCGACTTCAACGACTCGGCGAAGGCCAAGGAGGCCATGCAGGCCCAGATCAGCCAGGGCATCAAGGTCATCTACCCCTACCTGGGCGGCGCGACCGATGCCGCGACGCAGCTGGCGAACGCGAGCGGCGTGATGACCCTCACCCCGGGCACCGACCGGTGCGCCTCGGCCAACCCGAAGTTCGACATCTCGGTCATCTTCAACCCGGGTGACTACTTCCTCGCCGCACTGGAGGAGTTCGCCAAGAACAACCTCAAGATGGGCACGACGCGCGTGTGGCAGCTGGGCGTCGACCCCTACCCGACGGTCAGGATCTGCGACCCCAAGGGCGACGAGGAGCAGAAGCTGGCGCAGTTCATGAAGAAGATCGGCAGCAAGGAGATCGACCCGGCGGCCGAGGTCAAGCGCCTCGGCTGACGTGCCGAGATCCACGAGGAAGATCGGCTGACACTCACCGTCCATGACGTGCTGGTCGACGGCCGGGTGGTCGTCAGCGACCGGCGGCCGACCGGCTTCGACCTCAGGGCCGTCACCGCGGCTGCCGTCGAGCGGTCCGCCAACGCTCCTGCGGCGCGCCGACGCAGCACGCCCCGCCCGGCCTGGCCGACGGCGCCGGCGGGCGCGGAAGCCACTGTCCATCGGCCACCACTTCCCCTGATTCCACCACCGCCTCGACGCGGCGGTGCCACCCAGCGAACGGATCACAGACATGACTACTGCAAGCACCCTCCGACGTCGTCGGGCAGCGGCCGGCCTCGCCCTCGCGGGAGCCCTCGCGCTGTCCGGTTGCGCCGGCAACGCGGCGACGGCACCCAAGGCGACCGACCAGGCGAGCGGCGGAAGCAGCCCGGCGCTGAAGGAGCCCGACGTCAACGGTGACGGCAAGGTCGTCATAGGTGTCCTCAGCCCCGGTGACATCAACGACCACGGCTACTACCAGAGCTTCGTCGACTCGGCGGCGGCCTTCGCCAAGGAAAAGGGCTGGACCATCATCAAGCGCGGAAGCGTCGACGCGAACGACGGGCTCAGCGCGGCACGCGCCCTGTGCCAGCAGCACGTCGACCTGGTCGCGCTCGGCGGGACCGACCTCAAGACCGCCATCCCGGCCTCCGAGGAACCGGTCTGCGCCAGGACCGCCTGGTATGTGCCGGCGGCGAAGGGCGTTGTCACCCAGACTCCGAAGATCCTGCTGTCCACCGACAACCCCAACCAGACCCAGCTCGCCGGTGGCTACGCCGCGGGCCTGAAGATGAAGGCCGCCGGCGTCACCAAGGCCGGGTTCGTCACCGGCCCCAAGGCATCCTTCAGCGTCGCCGGCGCCAAGGCCTTCACGGCCGGGATCCGGGAGGTCATCCCGAACGCCAAGGTGCTCGTCACCTACACCGGCGACTACAACGACTCGGCGAAGGCCAAGGAGGCCATGCAGGCACAGATCAGCCAGGGCGCCAAGCTGATCTACCCCAACCTGGGCGGCGCGACCGACGCCGCGACGCAGCTGGCGAACGCGAGCGGCGTGATGACCCTCACCCCGGGCACCGACCGCTGCGCCTCGACCAACCCGAAGTTCGACATCTCGGTGATCTTCAACCCCGGTTCCTACTTCCTCGCCGCACTGGAGGAGTTCGCCAAGAACAACCTGAAGATGGGCACGACGCGCGTGTGGCAGATGGGCGTCGACCCGTACCCGACGGTCAAGTTCTGCGATCCCAAGGGCGACGAGGCGAAGAAGCTGGCGGAGTTCATAAAGAAGATCGGCAGCAAGGAGATCGACGCGGACGCCGAAGTCAAGCGCCTCGGCTGACGTGCCGACACCGACAAGGAAGATCAGCGATGACATCGACGACCTCAGCGGTTCCGGTTCTTGAACTGCAAGGCATCACGAAGTCCTACGGATCCGTGACAGCCTGCGACGACGTCGACCTCATGGTCGACGCCGGCGAGATCCACGGGCTCCTGGGTGAGAACGGGGCGGGCAAGTCCAGTCTGATGAAGGTCCTGCTCGGGCTGGTCCGGCGGGACTCCGGCACCGTCCTGGTGCGCGGTGAGCAGGTCGCGCTGGACAGCCCGCAGGAAGCTGCCGAGCTGGGCATCGGCATGGTGCACCAGCACTTCAGCCTCATCAACAGGCTGACCGTGTGGGAGAACGTGGCACTCGGCGACACCGGCAAGGTGAACAAGCAGGCCATCTGTGCCGACATCACCGAGGTCTCCGCCCGGTACGGACTGCCGATCGACCCCGAGGCGCGCGTCGACGCGCTCTCGGCCGGCCAGCGGCAGCGGGTCGAGGTGATCAAGTGCCTGCGGCGCGACCCTCAGATCCTGATCCTGGACGAGCCGACCTCGGTGTTGACCCAGGCCGAGTCGGAGGAGTTGTTCGCCGTACTCCGCCGCGTGGTGCAGGAGGAGGGACGCGCTGTCATCCTCATCAGCCACAAGCTCGCCGAGATCACCCAGGCCACGGACCGGGTGACGGTCCTGCGCAAGGGCCGCGTCACCCACCGGACGGTCACCGCCGAGACCACCGCGTCAGAACTCGCCAAGCAGATGGTGGGCCGGGAGGTGTCGCTGGGCGAAGAGGCTGCCGCACTCGGCATGCTGCCGGTGCAGACCACGCACACCGGCAAGGGCGAAACCAGGGACCGGCAGCCGGCTGTCCTGCGCCTGGACGGACTCACCGTCGAGGAAGGCGGCGTCAAACTCCTCGACGGCGTCGATCTGACCGTGGGTGCGGGCGAGATCGTTGCCCTCTACGGCGTCGAGGGCAACGGCCAGGCGACGCTCGGCGACGTCCTGTCGGGTCTTGTCGCACCCACCGCCGGGACCATCGAGGTCGCCGGGCAAAGCGTCGAAGCGACCCGGCCCGGTGCGCTCACGAAGGCCGGTCTCGGCATCGTGCCGGAGGACCGGCATCACAGCGGCGTCGTTCTCGATATGAGTATCGCCGAGAACCTGGCGATGAAGTCGCTGCCCAAGGTCAGTGGCCGTTTCCTGGTGCGGCGGGCCGCGATGCTCGCCGAGGCGCGCCGCCTCGCGGACGAGTTCGACATCGTCACGCCCTCACTGGACCTGCCCGTGCGCAGCCTCTCCGGCGGTAACCAGCAGCGGGTCGTACTCGCCCGGGAGCTGTCCGGTGGCACCCGCGTCCTGGTGGCCGCGCAGCCCACCCACGGGCTTGACGTCGGCGCCATCGAGAGCATGTATTCCCGGCTGCGCAAGGCAGCCGCGGACGGCGTCGGTGTGCTGCTCATCTCCACCGAATTCGAGGAAGTCATGGCCCTTGCAACCTGGATGGCGGTGATCTCCTCCGGGCGGATCACCGGACGCCTCCCCGTCTCGGAGGCGACCCCCGAGCGGCTCGGCATGCTGGTCGGCGGTGAGGCCGCATGAGCGCCGCCTCGCTGACGGGACCGGACGAACTCGCCCGTCGCTTCCTCGCCCGGCTCGGGCCGGGGCGCGGTGGCTGGACGACCACGGCCCTGACCGTCCTGCTCGTGCTCGCCGCCGCCGGTGTGTCCGCGCTGCTCCTCGTACTGACCGGTCTCTCGCCGAGTGCCGCGCTGGACGCGATCTGGAAGGGAAGTCTGGCCAACGCCGGCGGATGGACGACCACGCTGCTCAACGCGGCGCCTCTGCTGCTGGTCGCGGTCGGTATGTGCATCTGCACGACCACCGGCACGGTCAACATCGGACAGGAAGGGCAGGTGCTCATCGGCGGTCTGGCCGGAGCCTGGGTCGGGCTGCGGTTGGCCCTGCCCGGCCCGATGCTGGTCGTCGTGGTGATGATCGCCGCGGCGGTCGGCGGTGGCATCTGGGCCGGGCTCAGCGCTCTGATGCACCGTTACCGCGGAGTCAACATCGCGGTGAGCACCCTGCTGATGTCGTTCGTCGCCGTCCAGCTCGTCTCGTTCACCGTCGGGACGCCGTGGTTGCTGCAGGAGACCGTGAGCGCCTCCGACATGGCCGACGCGCAGTCCAACCCCCTGCCGGCCAACGCCCAGCTCGCCACCTTCGGGCAGTACCCGTCGCTGCAACTGAACGCCGGCCTGTTCCTCGCGCTCATCGCCGCTGTCGGCGTCTTCATCCTCCTCACCCGCAGCCGCTGGGGCTTCCAGGCGCGCATGGTCGGACTCAATCCGCTGACGGCCAAGCACGCCGGTGTCCGGGTGGGCGCGGTCAGCGGCCTCACCCTGGCGGTGTCCGGCGCCCTCGCAGGGCTGGCGGGCGGCCTGCTCATGGCCAGCCCGATCGGCACCAACCGGCTGACGGGCGGCCTGTCGGACAACGTCGGCTGGGACGGTCTGCTCGTCGCGCTCGTCGCGCGCAACCGGCCCCTGGCCACGATCCCGGTGGCGTTCGTGTTCGGCGTGCTGCGAGCGGGCGGCAACTTCCTGTCGACCACCGGTGTGCCGTACTACCTCGTCGACATCGTCAAGGCGCTGCTCGTCCTCGCGTTCGTCGCGCCGCCCGTCCTCGTCGACCTCGTGCGCCGGCGTCGCGGTGCCGCGCCGAGCACGGCGCGCCCCGTGCCCGTTGTCCCGACCAAGGTGAAGGCAGCCTCGTGAGCGTTCTTGATGACACCACAACCATTCTCTCCAGCGGTGTCCGGCTGACCGTGCCGCTGGCGTTCGCCGCCTGCGGCGAGTACCTGGCCGAGCGCGCCGGCACGATGAACATCTCCGTCGAGGCGATGATGCTCGGTGCCGCGTTCACCTCGGTCGCCACCGCCAGCGCGTCCGGCAGTGCCACCATCGGCCTCGCGTCCGGCATCGTGGCCGGACTGATACTCGGCTTCGTGCACGGCAACCTCTCCCACCGGGCGCAGATCAACACCTTCGCGGTCGGCCTTGTGCTGAACGCGCTGCTGCTCGGGCTGACGAGCTACCTGATCACCACGCAGCAGTTCGTCTCGCACCAGGTCAGCGTGCTGTCGATCCCGCTGCTCGAGGACATCCCGCTCATCGGCCGGCCGCTGTTCTCCCAGCGCTGGCCCGCCTTCCTCCTGTTCGCGCTGGTGCCGCTCACCTGGTGGCTGGTGGAGCGCAGCCGCTGGGGCCTGGAACTGCGGGCGGTCGGGGAGAACCCGCAGGCCGCCGACGTCACGGGCATCAAGGTGAACGTGCGGCGCCGACAGGCCCTGCTGTGGTGCGGCGCGCTGTCCGGTCTCGGTGGCGCGTACCTCGCGATCGGCGAAGTCGGATCGTTCAACCAGGACATGACCTCGGGGCGCGGATTCATCGTCATCGCCGCGGTGATCTTCGGGGCGTGGCGGCTCGGCCGGACCATGCTCGGCTGCCTGCTGTTCGGCCTGTCCGACGCGATGCGCCTGGCGCTCCCCGCGCTCGGTTTCAGCCTCAACCCCGAAATGCTCGTCGCAGCCCCGTATCTGCTCGCGCTCCTCGCCATGGTGCTGTTCACCACCCAGCACCGGCAGCCCGGCGCGCTCTGTCGGCCCTTCTATCGCGGGTCGACCTGACAGCCGCGATCCGGCGAGGGACGGATACCCGGCACCGCGACCGCGCGGTGCCGGGTATCCGTCGTGGAACACCGGTGTCAGCGGCGGCGCAGCGCCGCGGTCTGAAGCGCGGGCGGCGTGTGGCCGACGTCGCGCGGGTTGAGCACGCTGCCCGGTGCGACGAGTGCGTCGATCCTGTCCAGCGCCTCGGCCGACAGCGGCCGGTCCACCGCGGTGAGCTGCGTGAGGAGCTGGTCGTGGGTGCGCGGGCCCATGATGGCCGATGTGACGCCGGGATGGGCGAGCACGAACCGCAGCGCCAGCTCCACGAGCGTGCAGCCCTCGTCGGCGGCGAGGAGCACGAGCTCCTCGACGACCGCCAGCTTGCGTTCGCGTATCCGCTCGTCCGCGTAGTCGAAGTGGTCGCCGTGGGCCCGCGCGCGCGAGTCTGCCGCTGGCTCGGCGCCGGCCCGGTATTTGCCCGTCAGCCAGCCGCCGCCCAGCGGGCTCCACACCATGACGCCCATGCGGTGCCGCTGCGCGGTGGGCAGGGCGGCGGCCTCCGCGTGCCGGGCCAGGATCGAGTACGACAGCTGTTCCACGGTGAACCGCTCGCGGCCACCGCGCTGCGCCGCCCACTGCGCCTCCACGATCTCCTCGGCCGGGAAGCTCGAGGTGCCGGTCGCCCGCACCTTGCCCGCCCGCACCAGGTCGCCGAGTGCACCGAGGGTCTCGTCGATGTCGGTTCGGGGATCGGGACGGTGGACGAGGTACACGTCGAGGTGGTCCGTCCCCAGCCGTCGCAGGCTGTCCTCCACGGCGCGCGTGATCCAGAGCCGGGAGTTGCCGCGCCGGTTGCGGTCGAGCGGACCTCCGGGCATCTGGTTGTGGAACTTCGACACCAGGACGACGTCGTCGCGCCGTCCCTTCAGCGCCCGGCCGAGGATCTCCTCCGACTCGCCGAACGCGTACACGTCAGCGGTGTCGACGAAGTTGACTCCTGCATCGAGCGCCGTCGCCACCATGCGGTGGCACTCCGCCTCGTCGGTGTTGCCCCAGGCGCCGAACATCATCGTCCCGAGGCAGAGCTCACTCACCTCGATGCCGGTCCCACCCAGAATCCGGTAGTGCACGTTTCCCCTCGTCTTCCCCGGCGACGCCTGTCGCTGTCATGCGCAGGCTCCCACGGGGGCGGGCCGGGATCCGATGTCGCACGGGGTCAGCGTTCCCGGCGCACGCGTTGTGTCCGCAGCACATCGACCTTCGGGTGCGCGCAGACCTAGGCTCGAGGAAAATCGCACCACTCAATGGAGGTACCGTGGCCACCGGTCTCACGTCGGCCCGCTGGACTCACGTCGCGCTGCCCACCGGCGACCTCGACAAGTCGATCGCGTTCTACACCTCGCTGACTCCTCTGGTCGTGGTCGAGCGGTTCAAGGACGCCGACGGCGAGAGCGTCTGGCTCTCCAACGACAAGCAGGTCGAGACGCCGTTCGTGCTCGTCCTGGTGTCGTTCAACAAGGACAAGGGCAACCAGCAGGGTCTGCTGCACCCGTTCGCGCACCTCGGCATCGAGGTGCCGGCGCGCGAGGACGTCGACGCGCTCGCGGACAGGGCCCGCGAACTCGGCTGCCTGCACTGGGAGCCCCGGCAGATGCCCGATCCCATCGGCTACATCTGCGCTCTGAAGGATCCCGACGGCAACGTCGTCGAGATCTCCCACGACCAGCGGGTCTTCGACACCGTCCGCGAGAAGTGGGGTTCGCACTGAAAGACACCCGCGCCGCGGTCGAGGCGTACCTCGCGGCGCTGAACGCGCACGACTCCGACGCGGTGGCCGCCTGCGTGGCCGAGGACTTCGTCAACGAACACACGTCGTCGACGGGCATCAGCCGCACGGGCCGCGCCGAGTACCGCGCGGCGCTGACCGGGTTCCTCGAGGACTTCGGGGACCTGCACTACGCACCCGAGCGCTTCCTCGTCGACGGCGAGTCGGCCGCGGTGCCGTACGTGATGACGTTCCGGATGCGTTCGGCGGGTGACCGTCCCGTGCGCGTGCGCGGAGTCTTCCTGTTCACCGTCGCCGACGGTCTCATCACGCGCCGCACGGACTACTGGGACAGCGGCGAGGTGCAGCGCCAGCTCGCCTGACGCCCCCGGCCGGCTGCCCGGAACCAGCCCCCTGAGCACCCCGTCCGCCTCTCGTGCGGACGGGGTTTCGGCGTATCGGCTCCGGCCTGCGTATCACTTTGCATGATGCCGTCTCGCATTTCTTGACATGGCTCCATCTCGCATTGAAAGATGCCGTCATGCAAGTAGTGACGACACAGGCCGGCCTGGGCCGGATCGAGGACGGGGCTGTCGCCCTGTTGGACACTGCTTTTCCGCACGTCGGCGCGGTGCTCGAACAGGAGGGCTCGTTGCGGTGCCTGGAGTCCTGCGCGGTGCGTCGGCGCACCTCACTCGACGAGGCCACGCTCATCGCGCCCCTGGGCCGTCCCCGGGCGGTGTGGGGCGTCGGGCTCAACTACGCGTCGAAGGCGGCCCGGACCGGCCGGGCACTGCCCGAACAGCCGATCCTGTACCTGGCCGCGTCGTCCGCCGTGCCGGAACCCGGCGCGCAGGTGGTGATCCCGCAGGCCGTGACCGAACCCGACTACGAAGGGGAGATCGCGGTCGTCGTCGGGCGCAGGCTGTACCAGGCGTCCGAATCGGAGGTCTGGCCCGCGATCGCCGGCATCACCGCGGCCAACGACATGACGGCGCGTGATGTCATGCGCGCCACGGGCACGCCCGCCCTCGCCAAGAGCTACCCGGGTTTCACGCCGCTGGGCCCGTCGCTCCGCACCCCCGACGACCTCGGCGACCGCGACGCGATCCGCGTACGGACCCGGGTCAACGGCGAACTCCTCCAGGACGACACGAGCGCCGGGATGATCTTCCCGGTCCCCGATCTGCTCAGCAGGCTGTCGTGGTTCAGCGCGCTCGAACCCGGCGACGTCGTCCTCACCGGAACCCCGGCCGGCACCGGCCAGGACCGTGCGTGCTTCCTCGCCGACGGCGACGAGATACGCGTCGAGGTGGACGGCGTGCTGCCCCTCGTCACCCGCGTGGTGCGTCCCGCGTGACGCCTCACCGCGCGACCACCCCGCAGACCAAGCCGGTCAGCCGACCGTCCCTTCAACTCCCTGGGAGCCCATAGCGATGTCCAACTCGTCCGAGTCGTCCTACGACCTCGTCCTGGCCGGCGGTACCGTCATCGACCCGGCGTCGGGCACCAACGCCCGGCTCGACGTGGCGGTCACCGGTGACCGCATCGCCGCGATAGGGGAGGGGCTGGCAGCCGGCGCGGCCCGCACGATCGACGTCACCGGCTCCACCGTGCTGCCGGGCCTCGTCGAGGGCCACACCCACATCTTCCAGTACGTCTCCGCCGTCGGCGCCCCGGCCGAGGAGGCCCATCTGCGCCGCGGCGTCGTCGCGGCGGCCGACGCCGGCACGGCCGGCGCCTCGACGTTCGCGGCCTTCCGCAAGCTGGTGGTCGAGGCGAACCCGCTGCGCATCGTCAACTTCCTCAACGTCTCGGTGCTCGGCCTGATCGACTTCAGGTTCGGCGAGCTGCTGAACCCCGGCACCCTGGTCCCCGAGGACGCGCTCGCGACCGCCGAGGCCCACCCCGACATCGTGCGCGGCTTCAAGATCCGCCTCTCCGAGGACGTCGTCGGCGAGAACTGGGAGCCGTTGCTGAAGAAGTCCGTGGCGCTGGCCGAACAGGCCGGTCTCCCGCTGATGCTGCACATCGGCGAGACCGCGGAGCCGCTGCCCGTCGTCCTCGACTACCTGCGCCCCGGCGACATCGTGGCGCACTGCTACACCGGCAAGCCGCACGGGATTCTCGACGGCGACCGCGTGCAGCCCGCCGTCACCGCGGCCCGGGAACGCGGCGTGCTGTTCGACTCCGCCCACGGCAAGAGCAACCTCAGCTTCGAGGTGGCGCGCCGCGCCATCGCCGACGGATTCCTCCCCGACGTCCTCAGCTCCGACACCAGCGCGCGGAACTGGCGCGGCCCGGTGTTCGACCTGCTCACCAGCATCTCCAAGCTGGTCGCACTCGGCGCGCCGCTCGAGGAGTGCGTCCGGCGGGCCACCGTCGCGCCGGCCCGGCTGCTCGGGCTCGACACCGAGGGCTACGGGCGCCTGGAGGTCGGCGGACGGGCCGACGTCACGGTCGTCAACTGGACCGACGAGGTCACCCTGCCCGACGCCGCGGGCAACACGATCGTGGCGCCGCGCCTGGAACCGACCGTGGTGCTGCACGGCGGCACCGAGATCGACATCGTGCCGTGGCGGGGCCTGCCGTCGGCCTGACACACCCACACATCCCGCCCGGGGAGGATCCGATGACCGCTGGTGACGTCCATCTGCTGCGGCGCCGGCTGCGCGCGGCCCTGACGGCCGGGGGACCCGCCGTCGGTACGTTCGTCAAACTGGCGTCGCCCGACGTGGTGGAACTGGCCGAGGCGGCCGGGTTCGCGTTCGTGGTCGTCGACCTCGAACACTCCACCCTCTCCGAGCGGGACGCCGTCGACCTGGTGCGCCACGCGGACGTGTGCGGCCTGCCGGCCCTGGTCCGCGTGCCCGAGGTGGACGCCGCCGCCGTCAACCGGCTGCTGGAGGCCGGGGCGGCGGGAATCCAGCTGTCCATGCTCACCCGGGTCGCCCAGGCCGAGGCACTCGTGGCGGCCACCCGGTTCGCGCCGGCCGGCCGCCGGTCGGTGAGCCTGGCCAACCGGGCCGCCCGGTTCGGTGCGGTCCCCCCGGCCGGGTTCCTGCGAGCCGAGCAGGACGACCCGCCGGTGCTCGTCGGCCAGATCGAGACGGCGCGGACGGATCCGTTGCCGGATCTCCTCGCCGCTCTCGACGTGTGCTTCGTCGGCAGCACCGACCTCGCGGTCGACCTGGGCCTGCCGGCGGACCCGGCGGTGCTGCGCGCCGCGGTGGACCGGGTGAGGGACGCCGCCGGCTCGGCGGCGGTGGCGTTCGGCGGCTGGGCGCCGACCCGGGGCGCCGCGGCCGACCTGGGCCTCGGCGACGCCGGCTACCTGGTCGTCGGCTCGGACCTGCAGATGTTGGCGGCCGGACTGAGAGCGGCCGCCGGAGAGGAAAACCAGTGAGCACACGCAACGCAGCGCTGTTCGGCACCGTCGTCAACTGGGACGAGCTGCCGGTGACCCAGGTGCGGCCGGGGGTCCGCCGTCGCGTCTACGCGACGGACGAGGTGATGATCTGCCACCACGAGCTCGAGACCGGCATGACGCTCAACCCGCACCGGCACGAGGACTTCGACCAGCTGGTCCATATCGCCGAGGGGCGTGCGAACTACTACGTGGACGGTGTCGCGCACGACATGCGCGCCGGATCGTTCCTGCTCGTTCCCCGCGGCAGCGAGCACTACGTGGAGCCGACGGAGACCCCCTGCGTGAACATCGACTTCTTCGTCCCGCCGCGGGCCGACCTGCTGCCCTGACCGGCATACGGGCTTGCCGCGTACGCGTCCGGCCCCCACGGGGATCCCGTGAGGGCCGGACGAACGTGCGGGCACCGCGACTGGTCAGCCGCCGTTGGGCCCGTCGTCGGAGGTGCCCAGCCGCTGCGACAACGCGCGGGCGGTCTCCAGCAGCGCCTGGGCCATCGGCGACTTGACGTCGTCGGAGACGGTCGCCGTCGTGCCGACGATCGCCAGTGTTCCGCTGATCGTGTCGCCCTCGAAGATCGGTGCCGCGACGGTGCGGACCCCGTTGACGGTGGGGGAGTTGACCGACAGACCGTGCTGCCGGATGGCTTCGAGTTCCTCGGTGAGCTCGGCCGACTTGCGGACCGCGCGCGGCAGCGTCGGTACCTGCTCCGGGGGTAGGAAAGCGAGGAAGACGCGTCCCTGCGCCGAGGACGTGAGGTTCAGGCGCGAGCCGACCCGGACGCTGATGCGCACCATGTGATCGGTGTTGTCCACCGAGCGCACCACGGTCGCCGACTCGCCGTCCCAGACCGACAGCACGATCGTCTCGTCGATGCGCCTGACCAGTTCCTCCATGTACGGCTCGGCGGCGGCGACGATCGGCAGGCCGGCACGCGCGGCCGTGGCGAGCGTGAGCACCTGGGGGCCGAGGGAGTACAGCGAGGTGCGCTCGTCGTACCGCAGCAGGTTCGCCGCCCGCAGTGCCTTCGTGTAGCGGTGCGCGGTCGCCTTGCTCGCCCCGAGACGCGCGGTGATCTCATTGAGGCTCATGTGCGGCTTGCCGACCGTGAACGAGCCGAGGATCAGCGCCGCACGCTGCACCGTCTGAATGGTCGGCGCTGTCCTGTCCGGGCCGTCCTGCTCGCCGGTGCCGCGCTGCGCCTTCGTGGGCATGGATTCCTCGCTCCTGTCCGTGGTCGGTCATAAGACACTAAACGAAACGCCGTATCGAATAAAGTAATGGTAAGGCGGAGGGCAACCGGGAGTGAAGGGTTTCGAGGTTCTCATCCACGGCAGCCGCAGGTCTCACGCATCGGAGGAGTGCCCCGGCGTGATCGAGCGTGCCGGGTCGAGCAGGGCGGCGATGTGGTTGACGGCCAGGGCCGCTTCACCGAAGCCGATCGAGATGAGGCTGACCTTGCCGTCGTAGTCGGCGATGTCGCCGGCCGCGAAGACACGCTCCCGGCTGGTGCGCATCGTGGGGTCGACGAGGATGCGCCGACGGCGCAGCTCCAGCCCCCACTGCTCGATCGGGCCGAGATCGGCGATGAAGCCGAGCGCGGCCACGACGGACTGGGCGGGCAGCGTGATCGGGGCGCCGTCGGAGCTCGCGACCACGACCTCCGACACCGTCCCGTCACCGGAGATCTTCTCGACCTCGTAGGGCGTCAGGACCCGCACGGAGGACGAGTGAACCTGCTCGACGGTGCGTTCGTGGGCCCGGAACCGCGTACGCCGGTGCACCAGCGTCACCGACGAGGCGATCGGCTCCAGTGACAGCGCCCAGTCGAGCGCGGAGTCCCCGCCGCCGACCACGACGACGTCCTGTCCGGCGAGCTCGTTCAGCCGCGGTACGAAGTACCGCAGCCCCCGGCCCAGGTACTCGGAGCCCACGGGGAGCTCGCGGGGGATGAAGTTGCCGATACCCCCGCAGACGAGCACCGCGCCCGCGGTGATCCGCGCGCCGGCGTCGGTAGTCGCGACGATGCCCTCGCCCGTGTCGTCCAGCCCGGTCACCCCGTGCCCGAGCAGGTAGGCGGGCTCCCACCGCCCGGCCTGCTCGGCCAGCCGGTCCACCAGGTCCTGACCGCGGACGGCGGGGAAGCCGGCCACGTCGTAGATGAACTTCTCGGGGTACAGCGCGGCGATCTGGCCCCCCACCTCGGGCAGGGCGTCGGCGACCGCGACGCTCAGGCCGCGGAAACCGGCGTAGTACGCGCCGTACAACCCCGTGGGGCCGGCGCCGATGACGAGCAGGTCGACGGAGACCTCTGGGCCGGCGCCCGTGGCCGGGAGGCCGGTCACGGGCCCACCTCCGGGTGGTCGTGGCCGGCCTTGCCGACCTTGCGTGCCCCGCCGGGCGAGCCGAGCGGTTCGATGCCGAGGGAGAAGAACTCGGCGTTGATGCGCTCGAACTGCTTGCTCTCCTCCGGCAGGTCCTCGTGGTGGAAGATCGAGATCTGCGGGCAGACGGGTTCACAGCGCCCGCACTCGACACATTCGTCGGGCTGGATGTAGAGCATCCGGTCGCCCTCGTAGATGCAGTCGGCCGGGCACTCCTCCATGCACGACTTGTCCATGACGTCGATGCAGGCCTGAGTGATGACGTACGGCACGAGCTTGTTGCCCTTCACACGGTCGCACAGCATGCGAGACGGTGTATTTCGATGTGGGACAGGATGATGGCCGTGCCGGGCCGAGGTGTCAACCGTGAGACGAATGCTTGACACCTTGAGAATGCTGGGGGAGTCTGATGCGACATACGAGATGGCGTCTCACAGCACGCCACTCGGGTCGGGACTTGTGAGAGGCAAACTCCCCATGGGAAGCAATCCCCGGACCGTCCCAGCGCCGATGATCGTCGAGGACTGGGACCAGCTCACCTTCCGGGTCAACCGCGAGGCCTACCGCAGCGCGGAGATCTTCGCCCGGGAACGCGGCTGGGTGTGGATGCACACCTGGCTCTACCTCGGGCACGAGACCGAGATCCCCAACCCCAACGACTTCAAGGTCCGCACGCTCGGCGGCCGCCCGCTGATCTTCTGCCGGGACACTGCCGGCGAGGTGCACGCGTTCCTGAACTCCTGCCCGCACCGCGGCACCGTGCTGTGCCGCGAGAACGAGGGCTCGACCAGGCTTTTCCAGTGCTTCTACCACGCCTGGACGTTCCGCAACAACGGCGAGGTCGCCGCGATCCCCGACGCCGGGGCGTACGAGTCGAGCGAGGAGTTCCGGGCGTCGATGGGGCTGCGTGGCGTGCCACGCCTGGAGACCCACGAGGGGTTCGTCTTCGTCTCCTTCGACCCCGACGTTCCGCCGCTGCTGGACTACCTCGGCGACGCGGCCGACTACATGACGATGATCCAGCAGCAACACGCCGGCGGCATGACCACCCTGCCCGGCGCACAGCTCTACAGCGTGCGCGGCAACTGGAAACTCGCCGTCGAGAACGCCATGGACGGCTACCACTTCGCGCCGACGCACAACACGTTCGTCGGCTACCTGCGGGAGAGCGGCTACGCCGTCACCGACGACAACCAGTACGCCTACAACCTCGGAAACGGCCACGGGCTGCTCGTCCTGACCGGGCACGGCGGACGGATCAGCATGATCTGGGAACCGCGCTTCGGCGAGGACGAGCGGGTCCGCACCGAGGCCCACCGGGCCGAGATGACGCAGCGGCTGGG
This sequence comes from Streptomyces sp. NPDC050164, assembly GCF_044459945.1. Taxonomy (NCBI): domain Bacteria; kingdom Bacillati; phylum Actinomycetota; class Actinomycetes; order Kitasatosporales; family Streptomycetaceae; genus Streptomyces; species Streptomyces sp. NPDC050164. The sequence goes on along the minus strand of NZ_JBITJK010000010.1, from coordinate 37,485 downwards.
GGAGAAACGGGCGCACTACGTGGCCGACGAGAGCCACATCCTGTTCGTGTTCCCGAACCTGCTGCTGTTCGACATCGAGGGTCTGTCGATCCGGCAGCTGGAGCCGGTGGCGCCCGACCAGACCGACGTGCGGGCCTGGCAGCTGGTCCCGCGCGACGAGGACCCGGACACGCGCGCCCTGCGCATGAAGACCGTCGTCAGCTTCGTCGGCCCGGGCGGACTCGCGACACCGGACGACATCGAGGCGTACGAGGCGGTCCAGCGCGGCATCCAGGCCACGGCGGGCACCGCCGCGCCCGAACTGGACTACAGCGACATGTCGCGCGGCATGGCCGACGAGGCCAAGGGCGTGCAGGGCAGGTCCATCGACGAAGGCGCGATGCGGGGCTTCTGGCGGCACTGGATCGAAGCCACAGGGCTCGACGACGGCATCGAGGTCAACGGCGAGCGACCGGCGACCTTCCTCGCGGGGAGGGATGTGCGATGACCGCGATCGTCAACCGCGGCGCCGTGCGGTGCGCCGGACGCACCGTCACCCGGCAGGAGGTGGAGGACTTCCTCTACGCCGAGGCGGACATCCTCGACCACTGGGACTACGACGGCTGGCTGGCCCTCTTCGAACCTGGCGCCCGCTACGAGATCCCGACCACCGACCACCGCCCCGGCTGGTCCCCGCACGAGACCGGATCGTTCGTCGACGACGACTGGGACCTGCTGAACGCACGGGTCAAGCGCCTGAAGTCCCGCAAGGCGCACGCCGAGAACCCGCACTCGCGCACACACCGGCTGGTGTCGAACGTGCGGCTGTCCGAGGCAGACACGGCAGATTCCTTCCGGGTGGCGGCGTCGTTCGTGGTGCACCGCGCCCGCGACGGGCACTTCGACGCCTACGTCGGGTGGTACGACCATCTGCTGGTGCCGGCCGAGGACGGACTCCGTTTCCGGTTGCGGCGCTCGATCCTCGGCCACGAGTCGCTGGCGGCAGGCGCCCGGCTCAGCTTCATCCTCTAGCCGGAGCGGAAGGCGACCCGATGATCCGACACACCCTGTCCTTCCGTTTCGCCGACGGAGCCGACCAGGCCACGCGGGAGTCCGTACTGGCCGAGCTGCGCACCTTCCCGGACCGGTACCCGGCCATGCGCGGCTTCGTCCTCGGCGAGAACATCAGCACCCGCGACCGGACCTTCACCCACACGATGGCCGTCGACTTCGACAGCCAGGACGATCTGCTCGCCTATCTCGGCAGCGAGTCCCACGAGAGCTTCGTGCACACGCGCTGGCGACCGGTGATCGACCGGCAGGCCATCACCTCGTTCGAGTACGCCGAGCGTCCGTCGCTCGCCCCAGGAAGGACACCGCCGGTGAGCACACGCCCGCACGGCCCGTACGGCATGGAGTACGCCCGGATCGAGGTTCCGGACATGCAGGCCACGATCGACTTCCTCGAGTACCACGTCGGGCTGCAACTGGAGCAGCGTACGGACGAGTACGCCTACCTGCGCGCGGACATCGAGCACCACGCGATCGAGTTGATCCACGCGCCCGAGCGCACCGACGGCTGGACGACCGCGGTCGGCTACAGCGTGGAGAGCGAGGAGGTTCTCGAACAGCTGCGCAAGAGCGTCGCCGACGCCGGCCTCGACATCCTGGACCTCCAGGAGCGGCAGCAGGCGCTGTGCGACAACGGCTTCGCGGTGAAGGACCCCAACGGCCTCCTCGTCGAGCTGTTCACCGAGTTCCAGGAGTACGCCGAGCCGCCGCACATCGAGATCCGGCCCCTCGACCTGGTGCATCCCTTCATCGCCACCGCGAAGTACGAGGAGACGCTGGACTTCTACCAGAACGTCCTGAGGTTCCTGCCCTCCGACTACGTCGTCGGCTCGACCACGTTCTTCCGCGGCGAGGACCGCTACCACCACAGCCTCGCGATTCAGAAGAACACGGAGCACTTCACCGCCCACCTGTGCTTCGCGATGAAGAGCCTCGACCACGTCATGCGGATGCGCGCCCGCGCGCTGTACAAGGGTGCGCCGATCGCCTCCGACATCGTCAACCACTCGGCCTCGACGTCGATCGCGTTCTACCTGCACGACACGCGCTTCGGCCCCCGGTACGAACTGTGCGACAGGCACCGCGTGTTCACGCCGGAGGAGCACGAGACGCACCGGCCCCGCAGGATGCCGGCCGACCCGCGCAACATCGACGTGTGGCGTCCGGCCGCCGACGACTGGGGACGTTTTTGAGACAGGAGCTGCTCGACGTCCTGCACCTGCTCGACGCGACCCCCGCCCCCCGCGGTCAGGAGCGGACGGCGGCCCACCGGTTGCGCGACTGGTGCGCCAACCGGTGGCCGCACGTCGAGTGGGAGGTACTGGAGCACGGCCCCGCGGGCGGCAGCCTTCTCGCCGCCCACGGGGCCGGGCCGTTGCTGTATTCCCACCTCGACACGTCGCTGGACGACGGCGACGCGTCGTACCGGCTCGTCACCGGCAACGCCGCACCGGTCGGCCCGCTCACCGTGGACGACGACGCGGTGGAAGGCTTCGGCCTCGGGGTCGCCCGCGGGCCGGCGGCCGCCGCGCTGGTCGCGTTCGCCGAGGCGGGATCCGGACGGCTGCTGCTCGCCGGCTCCGGGACGCACCGCCGCACCGGCGGGACCACCGGCCTGGAGGCCTACGCCGACGCCTACCCGCTCCCGAGGTCGGCGATCGTGGCCAAGTGCGGCCCGCCCACGCTGCTGTGGCACGAACCGGGCGCGCTCTACCTGACCGTCCGGGTGACCGGCCGCTCCGGGGCGGCGATGATGGCGGAGTCCGCCACGCCGACCGGGGGAGTCGTCGCCCAGGCCGGCGTCGTCCTGGACGAGCTGGCCCGCTGGCGCGCGGACTACCTGGCCGCCGACCCGCGGGTGGGGCAGACCGGCCGGGCGTGCGGCATCGGCGCGATCAGCGGGGGATGGCCGGACAAGCCGGACCTGCTGCCGGCCCGGCTGCGGATCGATCTGTACGTCGTCGCCGGAGACCGGGTCGAGCCGGCCGTGCTGGCGGCCGAGCTGGCCGACCGGCTGCGGGCGCGGTGCGCGGAGTCGGTGCTGCGGGACTGCGCGGTCGACGTGGAGGCCGAGCCCGTCGCGCCGGCCGCGGCCACGGCGGCCGACGCCCCGGTGGTGACGGCCGCCCGGGCGGCCTGGCGCGACGAGTTCGGCGCGCAGCCGCCGCCGGTCACCGGCTGGACGGGATCCACCGACGGCGTCGTACTGCGCGCCCGAGGCGTTGACACCGTGCGCCTCGGCCCGCAGGCGAAGCCGGCCGTCGACGATCCGCGTCGCGATGAACTGTCGTTGGCGCAGCTGACGGCCTACGCGCGCATCTACCGCCGGCTGTTGACCGAGCTGCCGGCGTAGCCCGGGCGGTTGGCGGAGTTGGCGCTGTGGCGGCGACAAGGAGTTCGCCCGCCAGTACCTGGGCGGGGACTTCTTCGCATGGAGTTCGTCGGCGTCCGGAGGGCTCGGCCGCGGACGCCGACGAGATGACCAACTGTCACCGAGAGGGGACGGCGTCACACTCCCCAGTCGTCGTTCACCGTGACGGCGTCGGCGATGTGGAAGCGGCCGCCGGGTACCGGCGGTGTGGTCGGCTCACCCATTTCGACGACGTGCTTGCCGAACTTGGGGGCCAGCGGGCGCCCGACGTCGCGCTTGAGCCACAGACGCAGCAGGTGCCGGCGGCGCTCCGGCTCCGGGTGGTCGATGTAGCTGGTGCGCGAGTGCAGGGCGGCGTAGTTGAGAAGCCACTGCACATCCCCCGGCTGGAAATCCATGTCGATCGGCAGACCGGGTTCCTGCGAGATCTCGTCGAAGAGGGCGATCGCCGCGGCCTGGTCGGGCGTCAGTTGGGGAACGCCGGGGTACTCCTGGGCGCTGAAGATCATCGAGCTGCCGGCGTAGGTGCTGAAGACGCCGTCGACGTAGCTGATGATCGGTGAGGTGTACGTCAGCTCAGGGGAGTCGGGGTCCTGGCGCCGCCAGTCCCAGTGGTAGGTGTCGAAGAGCCGCGGAGCGAGATCCGGTCGCAGGCGCAGCATCTCGTTGTAGATCGTGGTGCCGCTGACCAGGCTGGAGGCTCCGCCCTCCTTGGCGCCGCGCAGGCACATGAGGGCGACGACGTCGGAGCTGTCCGAGTGGAACGGCAGCCGGTCCCGCACGCGGGAGGGCAGCGCGCCCTCGTCGGCCATCGTCTTGTTCGACGTGGCGATCACGTGGTCGAGCAGATCGCCCCTCTGGTTCTGCCCGATCGGCTGGCCGAGGTGCAGGCCCATGATGAAGAAGATGGCGGCGGCCATGGCGTCGCCGTACTCCTCGGTGCGCAGACCGCGCACCAGGACGAAGCCCCGGCCGGCGTCCATCTGGCCGGCGCACTCGTCGTTGAGGGCACGACAGGCGTCGAACGGGTAGTCGGCGGCGGTGACGGTGCGCAGGTCGGGGTCGTCGGCGACGAAGCGCCGGCCCAGGTCTTCCAGCTCGGCGCGCTCGGCGTCGCTGAGGACGTAGATCCACTCGGTGGACTTGGACAGCTCGTCGCCGCGCCAGGCGGACGGTCCGGAGATCGGCTCGAGGCCGACAGTGGTGGTCACGGTGATGCACTCCTCGAAGAGGTGATGAAAGTTCCGTCGGCGAAGACACGACGGATGACGAAGGTTCGTGGTGCGGCAGGGGCTCGTCGCGCGGCGACGAACGGCACTCAGACCGCTCAGAAGGGGGTCTGAGGCTCGCCGGCGGCCGTACCGGGGCGCAGTCCCTCCCGGGGCGGGAAGTAACTGAGCGGTTCGTCGTAGGTCCGGCGGCCAGCGCACGACACGAGCAGGACGCCGATCGGGGCGACTGTCCTCATGCTGGTCCCGTCCTTTCGAGAAGTGACCCCACGATAGGGGAGGGCCGGGCTTTGAGCAATATGCGAGACGCCATCTCGTAAACGCGAGCCGGGCCGGCACGGCGACGAGGGCCAGGTACTCCAGCCAGGCGAACAGGACCGCCAGTCGCGGCACGGTGCTGGGCGCGGTCGGGGGCTGCACCGAGTCGATGTGCTACCCGGTGCGCATCCCCCCGGATTCCGCAAGGTCGTTTTTGTGTGACAGACGGCGGATGGCCGGGGTCGCCATCGCTCCGTGCAGCATCACCGAGACCACCACGGTGAAGGCCACCACGGCCCACAGTTCGCGCTCCAGTCCGCTGAAGGAGTTCTGCCCCAGCGCGTACGACAGGTAGAAGAGCGAGCCGATGCCCCGGATACCGAACAGCGATACCACTGCGCGCTCCAGTCGCCCCGTTGTGCTCTTCACCTGAGCCAGCCACCCGGTGAGGGGCCGCACGACCAGCAGCACCAGGACCCCGACGGCCGCCCCCCTCAGGGTCAGGGCGGACAGGGCGCCGGCGGCGAGGTACCCGCCGAGCAGGAACAGCAGCAGGGCGGTGAGCAGCCGCTCGATCTGCTCCGTGAACTCGTGCAGCACCTTGTGGTAGCCGTGGCTGCGCTCGGCGGCCCGGATGACGCAGGCGGTGACGAACACCGACAGGAAGCCATATCCATGGAACACCTCGGCGATCCCGTAGGACAGGAAGGTGGCTGCCAGCGCCACGAAGCCCTCCATATGCTCGGAGAGCCGCAGCACCGGCGTCCTGGCCCGGAAGAACATCCATCCCAGCAACCAGCCGACGCCCGCACCGACGGCCAGCCCGACGGCGCACCTGCCCAGCGCGTCGGTCAGTGCCCAGCGGCCGATCCACTCCGCCGACCACCCGGCGCCCGCCGCCGTGGCGAGGGCGATGGCCGCGTAGACGAACGGGAAGGCGAGTCCGTCGTTCAGCCCGGCCTCGCTGGTGAGAGCGAACCGTGCCTCGTCCTCGTCGCGCTCGGTACCGAGCGGCTCTCCCACCCGTACCTCCCCGGCCAGCACGGGATCGGTGGGCGCCAGCACCGCACCCAGCAGCAGGGCGACGGCGGGAGGCCAGTCCAGCAGCCCCCAGGCCAGCAGAGCGACGGCCACCACCGTCAACGGCATGGTGACGCCGAGCAACCGCCAGGTAATGGACCACCTGCGACGGCCGAAGGGCCGGTCAATGGCGAGCCCCGCGCCCATCAGCGACACGATCACACACACCTCGGTGGTGTGCTCGACCCACAGGCGGTCGTTCACGGGATCCACGGCGGGTACGGACACCGGCAGCAGCTGGATGAGGACGCCCGCGACCAGGAAGATCATGGGCATGGAGAACGGCCGCTTGGAGACCACCCGGGGCAGGACGGCGGCCCCGAGCGCCCCCATTCCCAGGCACACATAGGCAACGTCCGAAAGCGTCACTGCATACTCCTGTGACCTGGGATGTTCGCCGCCGAGGTGCCGGCCCGGCGGCCCCTGTGGTGGATCGGTCGGTCAGCCGAGGGCCTGGAGGAGCTCGTTGCAGGCCTTCTCGCAGGAGCGGCAGGCTTCGGCGCACAGGCGGCAGTGCTCGTGCTGGTCGGCGTGGCTCGAGCACTCGTCGGCGCAGGCCTTGCAGGCGGTGGCGCACGCCTGGAGGATCGCGCGGGTGATGTTGGCGTCGTAGCCGGTGTGCCGGGACAGGACGGATGCCGTGGTGTTGCAGATGTCGGCGCAGTCCATGTCGGTGCGGATGCACTTGGTGAGGTCGCCGACCATGCCCTCGGACAGGCAGGCGTCCGCACAGGCGGTACATGCCTGGGCGCAGGCGACGCATTCCTCGATGCAGCGGGTGAGCTTGTCGCGGTCGACCTGACCGAGGTCGGCCGGGTAGGTGGCGAGCATGTCCTTGACCGTGGTCGTCATGCGGTGTCTCCTTCGGATGCCGCCGGAGGCGGCGGGCCTGGACGGGCCCGCGCCTCGTAGACCTCCGGCCCGTGCCGGGTTGGCCCCGGCCCGGTGGCTCAAACGCGCCCGGCTCGGGCTGTGGCTCGAGCACTCCTCGTCGGCGATCACCCCTCGGTTGCGATGTTCACTTCATGGCGGAGAGCCGGAAGCAAGGGCGCGACCAGGGCTCCAGCCGGCTGGAGAGTGGTCCCCGCCGACGCGGCGATGCTCATCCTCGCCGGCTCCTCCCGGGGGACGACCACCAGGGGAGCCGTCCCGGCGTTGCGCCAGTTCGTCGTGCAGGCCTGGATCCGGGCGGTCCGCTCGGGGCGGTCCGGTTCGGGCACCCGCAGCCGCAGGGCGCCGATCGCTCCACCGCTGACGAACGGGAACAGCAGTAGGTGCGTGCGCGAGGCCAGGTGGGCGCGGGGGAGGCTGGTGCGCCTGGCCGCCAGCTGGGCGATGCCGGCGAAGGTCAGGCCGGCGAGCAGGCCGAACACCAGGTGACCGCCGAGGCTGGAGCTGGTCACGTACGGCTGGACCGCGGGTTCGCCCAGGAACTGCACGGCACGACCGAAGGCGCCCCGAGTGTCACGGACCTGCGCCGGGCCCTGACGGCTGCCGGTCTACCTGGGGTGGCTGGGAGGACTGAGGCGGTTGGGACCGGGGCAGTGGCACTCTGCGGTTCCTCCGGCGGGGTGGGACGAGTGGCCTTTCTCATTGGTGGTTTCTCTTCGCGGAGGTCGATCTCACAAATCGCGCAAGTGTCCCCAGTGTGCAGCCCACTCGTCTGCCTCTGGGCTCTGACCTGGCCCGCATTGCCTGGCCGGGGCCCTTTCCGTGTATGTGCCCCCTCGTGGCCTCCGGCTGCTTCGGGATGATCATGGCCGATCTGCGTCGGTGGATCATGCTGGCGGCTCAGGAACAGGTCCTTATCAGTCAGGCGTGACGTGGCTGGTTCGGTCAGGGTGCGCTGCGGTCAAATCGCCGGGCAATCGCCTGGTGAGTGGGGCCGTGTCGGTGTGTGGTGGATGCTGTTCGCGGCTGAGCGGTTTTCGATCCGGGTGTGATGCGGAGCGGACAAGTGGCGTATCACGTTGCATAGTTGGGGACGGAAGACAAGAGCGGCAGTTTCGGCCAATCCTGTAGGGTGATCTTGGCTGAGATGGATCGACAAGTAGACAATATGTGAGCGAGTCAGCCAGAAGGCGATGAAGCCCGACGGACGACCTCTGACTCCGAACTGACGGGGTAGCAGACAGGAGAGATTGTGGAGCGCTACTTCACCAGCAGGTGGCATGAGGATCTCCGGCTTCGAGTGCGTGAGTTCGCAGAGCGCAAAGTTCGGCCCCGGATAGCGGAGATGGAGGCGTCCCGAGGGGTGGCCCACGAGCTGTCCCGGCTCATCGCGCGGCAGGGATGGATCGGGGTGACCATCGGCAAGGAGTACGGCGGCATGGGGGCCGGGCATCTGGCCAAGACGATCATCATCGAGGAACTCTCCCGTGTCAGTGGGGCCATGGGTGCCATGGTGCAGGCTTCCCAGCTCGGCGTCGCCAAGATCGTCCACTTCGGTAACGAGCGGCAGAAACAGACCTGGCTGCCGCGCATCGCCGCGGGCGACTGCCTGCCCACGATCGCGGTCACCGAGCCGGAGTCCGGCGGTCACGTCCTGGGCATGGGCAGCACCGCCGTCCGCGACGGCGACGAATACGTTCTCAACGGCCGCAAGGTCTTCGTCGGCAACAGCCACGTCGGGGACCTGCACGGCGTGGTCGTCCGCACGGGAGAGGGATCGAAGGGACTGTCGGCGTTCCTCGTCGAGGCCGACCGCCCCGGCTTCTCCCTGGCCCCACAGCAGCCCGCCATGGGCCTGCACGGCTTCAGCTTCGGCGAGCTCATCTTCGACAACTGCCGGGTGCCGGCCGAGAATCTGCTCGGCTCGGAGGGACAGGGCCTGGCCGTCGCCTACTCCTCCAGCGTGCTCTACGGCCGGCCCAACCTGACCGCGGTCTCCCTCGGGATTCACCAGGCCGTCTTCGAGGAGACAACCGCTCTGTGCATCGAGCGTGAGCGGTACGGCGCGCCGCTCGGCGCAGTCAACAACATCAAGCTCAAGCTGGGCAGGTTGAAGTCCCGGCTCATGACGGCCAGGCTGGCCGCCTACCACGCGGTGCACCTGCTCGACCAGGGCCAGCCCTGCGACGCGGAGCTGATGAACGCCAAGTTCCTCAACGTCGAGTCAGCCATCGAATCGGCGAAGGACGGCATGGACATCCACGCCGCAGCCGGCCTGTTCACCGATCGCCCGATCGAGCGATACCTGCGCGACGCCCACCACATCTACGCACCCGCCGGCACCTCCGACATCCAACTGCTGCGCCTGGGGGAAATCGCGCTCGGCGAGGCCAAGGGCCAGTGGTCCGAGCGTCTGGCCGACCTGGTGCGGACGGTACCGGCCCAGCGCCGGGAAGAGCAGTCCGAGCCCTTGCCGCTGGAGACGGTCGGCTACACGGGCTGAAACGCGCAGGGAGCCGCCGACACAGCGTCGTGCCCGCGGCTCCCTCACCACGAATCAAGGGACCCGGTTGTCGTAGGCCGCCCCTCACACGAGCTCAGATCCCGCCCTTGCGCTCCATTTCGGCGATGCGCTCCGTCAGTTGCTGCGCCATCGACTTGATGGTCTCCAGACCCGCCCGTCCCCATGGACGGGTGTCGGTGTCCACGACGCAGATCGTCCCCAGGGACATCCCGGTCTGCTGGTCGATCAGCGGCGCACCCATGTAGGAGCGGATGCCGATCTCGTCGACGACCGGATTCCCGGCGAACCGCGGATAGTCGCAGACGTCCTCCAGTACCAGTGCCTTGCGCCGTACGACGACGTGCGGGCAGTAGCCGTGGTCACGGGCCATCACCCGGCCCACCTGCGGCCCCGGCTGCAGCTCCATCCCGGGCCGGCCGGCCGCGTACAGGCCGGCGAAGTACTGGCGGCTCTCGTCGATGAAGTTGACCATCGAGAACGGTGCGTTGGTGACGCGCGCCAGGTCGGCGGCGAAGTCGTCGAATTCCTCGACCGGGCTGTCCCCGATGCCGATCTCGCGCAGCCTGGCGACGCGGGCGGGGGCGTCCCTGTCCTCGGGAGTCAGAAGCAGGTGGGAGGTCGGGTCGTACTGGCTGTAGGGAACCGGGGTGGACATGCAGGCTCCAATCGGCCGCGTTGAACGTGTGTCAGCGCAGCGGGTCAAGCTCCGCGGACGGTACGCCGGGAGTCGAGGTGAGCAAGTGCTGTACGAGTGAGATCAACACGCCGGTGCTGGAGGAGCACTGCCGCGCGTCGCACATCACGACGGGGGTGTCGGGCTTGAGGGCGAGGGCGGCGCGGACCTCGTCGGGCGTGTAGTGATAGGCGCCGTCGAACTCGTTGACTCCCACGACGAAACCGATGCCGCGACGTTCGAAGAAGTCGACGGCCGCGAAGCAGTGATCCAGCCGGCGGGTGTCGGCGAGGACCACGGCGCCCAGAGCCCCGTTGGACAACTCGTCCCACATGAACCAGAACCGCTCCTGTCCGGGCGTTCCGAACAGGTACAGGATGTGTTGATCGTCCAGGGTGATGCGGCCGAAGTCCATCGCCACGGTGGTGGTCGACTTGTCCTCGATGCCGACCAGGCTGTCTGTGCGGGCACTGACCTGAGTCAGCAGTTCCTCGGTACTCAGTGGCTCGATCTCGCTGACTGCTCCTACGAAGGTGGTCTTGCCCACCCCGAAGCCTCCGGCAATGAGGATCTTCAGGGCGGTACGGAAGGGGTCAGAGCCGCTTACGAAGGCCATTCAGCACCGCCTCCAGGAGATTTCGGTCGGTTGGGGAGCCCGCCCTCATGACGTGCGGCGCCCGCGTGGTGAGCGCGTCGTGCTGCACGAGGTCGGACAGGAGAACTTTGGTGATGACGGCCGGCAGCCGCAGGTGAGCGGCTACCTCGGCAACCGACAGGGGGACACCGCACAGGTCCAGGACCTGCTCGTAGTCGGGGCCCAAGTAGGCGTTCGGCCGGATGCCGGTGGCCACCACCTGAGTGAGCAGGTCGAAGTGCGCCGAGGGACGGGTGCGCCCGTTGCTGACGGTGTACGGGCGTACCAACCGCCCGGCCTCGTCGTCGAGCCACGCCTCGTCCTGCGCGTCCGTCATCCTCAGCGCCTCGGATCATGGGCCGCGGCGGCCGCCTGTTGCCGGACCGGGGTGGCGAGATACGTGCGGACACTCTTGACCAGCTTGGCCATCTCGTAGCCGAGCACGGCCGCGTCGGCCTCCCGCCCGGCCAGGACCGCCAGACAGGCCCCGGAGCCCGCCGCGCACACGAACAGCAGTGCGGTGTCCAGCTCTACGACCACCTGACGCACGTCCGCACCGTCGGCGAACCGCATCCCTGCGCTGCGCGCGAGGGAGTGCAGACCGGACGCCACGGCCGCCAGATGTTCTGCTTCGTCGATGGTCTCCAGCCCGTCGAATGCCTTCGCCAGTCCGTCCGAGGACAGCAACAGGGCGCTGCGGGCGTGGGGGACCCTTTGGACGAGCCCGGTCAGGAGCCAGTCGAGATTCTGGTTTTGGACGGTAGGCATGTCGCTCACGGTGGCGTTCTTCTCCTCGGGGGTGGTGTGAAGCCTGCGGGTCAGCGAGAGCTTTCAGCGGAACTGTCATCGGGTTCGTTCTCGGCGAGACCGAATCCGCGCTGGAACGTGGCCATCAGCCCTGGATCGTGCTCCACCTCTTGTTCGTTCCCCCTGTACGTGCCGGGAGCGTCCCGGAGCTGCGGCACGAGGTGCTCCTGCGCGTGGCGCTGCGGCAGCGGCGGCCGCTCGTCGTCGGCCGGCCCGCTGGTGCGCGAGGGTCCCCGATCGTACGGCTGCGCGGCCTCCACGGGCCCTGCGTGCCGCGACGCCGCGGGCATTGGCGCGTTTTGAGGCAGCGGCTGCGCCGCGGGCGGCGGGGCCACGTGGCGGGCGGTCGGCTGCGCTGCGGGCGGCGGGGCGACGGGGCGGGCGGTCGGCTGCGCTGCGGGCGGCGGGGCGACGGGGCGGGAGGCCGGCTGCGCTGCGGGCGGCGGGCCCACGGGCTGGGTGCCCGGCTGCGGCGCGGCGGCAGCCTGAACCGGCCGGGACGTGTCGGCAGCCTGGTGCGATGCCTCGTCCGGTTCGTCACCGACCAGGCCGCGCGGAATGATCAAGATGGCCTGGATGCCGCCGAAGATGTTGTTCTGCAGCCGGACCGCGAGGCCATGGCGGCGGGCCAGCGCGGAAACCACGTACAAACCGATTCGGCCGTCCGCGAGCAGCTTGCCGATGTCGATACGGTCCGGCTCGGCGAGCAGCTGGTTGTACCGGTCCTGCTCCTCCAGCGGCATGCCGAGACCGCGGTCCTCGACCTCGACCGCCAGCCCCGCGGCCACCCGCTGGGAACGCAGCAGTACCTGGGTGTGCGGATCCGAGAAGGCCGTGGCGTTCTCGACCAGTTCGGCGAGCAGGTGGATGACGTCGGCGACGGCGTGACCGCGTACCGTCCCCTCGATCGGCGGCACCAGTTTGACCCGGGAGTAGTCCTCGACCTCGGCGATCGATGAACGCAGTACCTCGGTGAGGGTCACCGGGCGGGTCCACTGGCGGCGGGACACGGAGCCGCCCAGCACGGCGACGTTCTCCGCGTGCCGCCGGATGCGGGTGGCCAGGTGGTCGACGTGGAAGAGGCCCTTGAGCAGGTCCGGGTCCTCAACCTCGTTCTCGAGCCGGTCGAGCATGCTGATCGCACGGTGCACAAGGGACTGCAGTCGCCGGGCGAGGTTGACGAAGACCTCGACCCTCTCCTTGCTGTCCTGCCTGCCGTCCTCGGAGGGCTTCGCGGCCGACGCGGCATGCGCGCCCTGCGCGGTGACCGTCTTGGTCTGCCACAGCAAGACGTTGATCTCGTAGGCCAGACGACCGTGTACGTCGCCCTCGGGCGGGGAGTGATGGGTGAACGAAGGCTGCTCGACGCTCTCCCCCCGGGCCAGTCGCTCCAGTAGGTCCTGCAGTTCCGCCTGTCCCGCGGCGACCGCGCGGCGCAGTACCTCGTACTGCCGCAATGCGCTGCGGGCCTCGGCACGGCCGGCGAACACGGCCCCGACCAGAACGCCCGTGCCGAGCACGGCGCCCGCGGTGAGCATGCCCCAGGTGGCGGCGTCGGCGGCGCCGGTCTGAGCAAGCAGTACGTAGATGATCAGGGCCGCCGCGAGAACTGCCATGAGGACAGCGGGCCACAGTGCCAGGCGTACCGTGCGGGACCGGGTGACCGCATCGGCTGGCTGATTCTGGACTGTCCGCCTGGCATGTCTGTTGCGTGCCGGGCCCGCCGCGGTCGTTGTTCGACCGGCATCCGAGCGCGCTGTGAATGTCGGGGAATCGGGCATCGAAGTCCTCTCGATCAGCCAGTTCGGACACCTGGCGGCGCAGCGCAAGCCAACCGGCAACTCGGGTTCGCGATGGGAGGGTTATTCGGTCGGCCACCCTACGCCAGTCTCATCCGTGTGGCGTAATCACATGGGTAGTCGCTTGGTCATAAAGAGGACTTACCGGACTGCCGAAACGATTCGTCTGCCATCGGGCCCCGGCACGCCACATGGTGCTCGAGCAGAGCACCGGCCCGCGGAGCGCGACGGGATGCGGCCGAACTCGCGGAGTGCTCGAACGGCTACGGTCGGACCATGCCAACGAACGAGGGGATCGTCGTCCTGGGCGGCGGAGTCTCCGGCCTCACCACTGGAGTCGTGCTGTTGGAGGCCGGGCTGTCCGTACGGTTGGTCGCCGAGGAGATCCCCGCCCGTACATCACTCGTGGCCGGCGCGATCTGGGGTCCGCACCTTGTCGAGCCCTGGGCGGATGTCCGGGAATGGGGGCTCACATCTCTCGATGCCTTCCGGCGTCTCGCCGAGGAAGGCAAGGCCGGTGTCCGCATGGCAAGCGGGATCATGGCGGCCCGGCAACCCTTCGAGGAACCAGGGTGGAGCGAACTCGTCTCCGACTTTCGGGAGGCTGACGCCTCCGAGCTTCCTCACGGCTTCCTCGCCGGTCGCCGCTTCACCGCCCCGGTCGTCGACATGCCGGTCTATCTCGGCCATCTGCGGCGCCGTTTCCGCGATCTTGGCGGACGGCTTGAGCAGCGCGTGATCTGCTCACTCGACGAGTTCGCTGGTGTGTCCGCCGTCGTCAACTGCGCCGGCATGGGCGCCGCCGCGCTGGCCGGCGACCTCACGTTGCGGCCAACCCGTGTACATCAGCTGGTGGTTGAGAATCCGGGCGTCACGGAGTTCTTCTCCGAGCTCACAGGACCGTCGTCCGCCCTCGTCCACTTCTATCCGCACGGGGACACAGTCGTTCTGGGCGGTAGCGCGATCGACTATGACGGTGACTTGTCCGAGGACGCGGCCGCGGCGCACGGCATCGTCGAGCGTTGCGCCGCGGTCGAGCCGAGGCTGGTTGATGCCCGGGTCGTCGAGCATCGAGTGGACGTCCGACCGACGCGCTTCGAGGTGCGGGTCGAGTCCGACCGCCGTGAAGACGGCATCCCTGTGATTCACAACTACGGGCACGGTGGAGCCGGAGTGACGCTGTCGTGGGGCTGCGCGCGGGAGGTCGCGCAGTTGCTCGTCGAGGGGCTTTGGTGACCGCTGGCCGGGCCGTGGAGCTCGCCGCGCCTTGACGGCCTGTTGACCGGCGGACAAGTTGTCCCATCGGCCGCGGTAAGGGAGACGGACCGTGCCGCCTGCGCCCTGGTAGCCCTTGTCCGCCCAGCAGGCGATGTCGGCCTCGGCGGGAGCGTCGATGATGCCGCCTACCTGTTGTGGCTGGGGGTTCGAACGGTGCCGGCCGCCGTACACGGGCGCCCGAGCCCTGCACCGCTACCCGCGCTGGCGCAACGCCAACGCCCGCCACCCCGACGTGCTCGCCGCCCAGCGCAAGGAACGCGCCCGCATCCGCAGCGAGAAGAACCTCCGCTGGGGCGGCGGACCACAACAGACAGCAGCCTGAATACAAAACTGGCAAAACTTCCGGCCACAAACCTACGGCCGGTGTACGGACACGACCTCGTACGGTGCGAGGTCGAGCGTCGCGATCTTCAGTACTTGCTCCATGCACGCCCGCACGTCGGCGTCTTCGCGCGCGGCCGCCAGATCCGCCTGCGAACGCCACTGGTTGTAGTTGGCCACTCGAGTGCCCTCAAGACCCCGGTGAATATTGGCCTGCACATAGCCAGGCTGCTTCGGCATCACCTCCCGCGCCATGTACTGGAGCAGCTCGATGAGACGTTGCTGATTCTCGGGAGCGACGGTGAAGACATTGATGTAAGTGACCAGGTCACCGCCCGTACTGATCTCGGTCATGCTCAGTATCTCCTCGCAGGCCCTGTGAATCATGGTGTCTGTCACAGGAGGCAACACGGATCGGCACCGCGTTTCTTCCAGGCCATGGCACTGCGCAACGCGCATGCCCAGCAAAGGAGTTCGGCGCCCAGGACCTTCCGCACACCAGGCTTCGGGAGCGCCGGGCTGAGCCCTGTGTGCGCTGCGACAGTGGCCCGTCCTGGTTCTGGGACAGACTGCAGGTGAGGGGCTGCCCGAGCTTGCGCCAGCGGGTCGTGGCCACTGCCGGCCTGTATCTGAAGGCGCCTCTCACCTCGACGCTGCGGGGAGCCCGTGGTGACGTTGGCACGATGGCTCAGGCGCTCCTCCCCGGCTGTTCACGCTCGGTTACTATGCTCACTTCATGCCGGAGGCCGGAAGCGAGGGGCGCATCGTCATTGAACAGCCTCCTCGATAGCCTGGAGTGCCTCGCGGTACCGACCTGCCTCCGCCAGGCGGTTGGACTGGTTGTTCAAGGTCATGGCGTGGCCCGCGCCGAAGACGCCGAAGTCCCGGCGCCTCAGCTCCCGGTACAGCGTCTCCGCTTCGGAGACCGCGTCGAGACGCTCCCCTGCCCGGCCGGCTTCGCCCAGTCGCACGGAAAGACTACTGAGGGCCTCGGCGAGACCAGACGAGAAGGGGACGGAGGCGGAGTTACCCCCTACCGACAGCAGCTCTCGGTACACCTCCACGCTCTCCAGGGCCGCAGCGAGCGACTCCTCCCGCTGCCCCACGGAGGCCAGTTGGTTCGAGAACGTCAGGAGAAGACGGGCGAATTCCAGCCCGTAGGTGCCGATGTCCTGTCCCGCCAGATCCCGAATCCGCCGGACGTCCTCAGCGACGACCTGCTCAGACGCTCGGTCGGCCGTCGGGTCTCCGGACGCAAGGGCGAACGCCTCGGCCAGGTCGGCGGCGGAGGGTCTGCGGGTGGGGTCGTGCTCCAAGCAACGCCAAAGAGCCCGCAGGAGCACCGGGCCGATCCCGGGGTTGGTAAAGGGGCCATGTCCCGAGTTGTCGGCCCTGGGGTCGCTCCACCGTCCCGAGAGGAAGGCCAGCAGCAGCGCACCGACGGCGTACACATCGCTCTGCGGCGTGAGCGACCGCCCGTCGTCGTCCGCCTTCAGGTAGGTGTCGCTGAGGGGCAGCACGTCGCGGTGAGCACTGTCGACTCCGTCGACCGTCGCGGTCGCCCAGCCGACCAGCCGGACGTCGCGGTCGGTCACGAGAACGGCCAGGGGTGAGAGCGAGCCGTGCACCAGCCCCCTGGAGTGGGCGAGGGCAACGGCCTCCGTCAGGCCCAGCCCGATCCGCAAGAAAAGCTCCTCCGGGACCGTTCCCCCGTGTTCGTCGAGGACGGCGCGAAGGTTCGGTGCGGGCGGTGAGGACGGGGCGTCTGCGCGGCGGTGGACGCAGCTCGCCGCGACCCACGGCAGCTCCCCTGTGGTGGGCGCCGCCACACCGAGGAGTGCGGGGGCATGCGCGCCCTGCATCCGCGTCAGGCACTCGGCTTCCGTCCGGACGAGGTCCCGCGCGGTTCCCGGGTCGCGGGTACGCAGCATGACCGGCGCCCGGACCGTGGCGACGGTGCCGTCCTCGTCCTCGGCCAGGTACATCGTCAGGTGCGGCCAACCGTGGGCACTGCGTGCACGGAGCCGGAATCGACCGAGCCGTACCGGGTCCTCCGGCAGGAGCTCCACCCAGCCGGCTGGCAGGGTCTCACCCGGCGCGTCGTCGTACGCCTCATCAGTCCCGGCGGCTGCGGAGTCCCGGGGCTCGGTGGAATCCCCGGTCTCACCCCCGGGGACACGGGGCGTTTTCGGCATGGGTGCCACCGGCCTTGCATCGGCGGATGGGATGCCGAGCCGCGTTAGCACCTGCTCCCGTAGCCAGCCGAAGGAGCGCCCGGTGTCGTCGATGACGGCCGCGCCGTCCGGGTGCCCGACCCACGCCGGGAAGACCGGGGCGCGGCCGACGGCGGCCTCAATGCGCCGCGTCACAGCCTCGGCGGTGCGCAGCAGTTCCCTCGGGGAGACGGCGCTGAGGAGAACGCGCCGGGCGCCGTCCGTGAAGTCGAACCGCCGGTGGTGCGGCAGCCGGTCCGCCCCGTCGGCGTCGAGCTCGTGCATCAAGCCCCCCAGGAACACCTCCATGAGGTGGCCGATGTCGGTCGGCGGCCCGAGGGCGGCCTGCACCAGGCGCATCACGGGCGGCGTGACGGGGGCGACGGCCGCCACGTGGGCCGCGAGCCGATACGCCTCGGCGGACGCGGCCTCCCTGAAGCGGAGTACCGCTTCGGCAGCGTCGCCGTCCCGGGCGTCGGCGACGGTCCGGCTGGAGCCGGGTCGGCCGGCGTCCCACAGCGGGAGGAGCGCTGTGCCGCCGGGTGAGGCGACGAGCCACGCCCAGTCGGCGACGGCTGTAGGGGTCGGCGCGAGGACCGGGACGGGTACGGAGTCGAAGCGGACCAGGTCCGGCGGCAGGTCCGGGTCGGTGACGTGCCAGGCGCGGGTGGGGCCGCCGCGGCGATGGGTGGTGACCTGCCAGCGCCGTGCGCCGATGCCGGTGCTCGCCCAGAGCCGGGACGGCAGTGCCTGGACGATCGCGATGGGACCGCAACGTCCCCAGCGGTCCGTCACCTGGCGCATCCCGCCGTCCCGCCAGGCTTCGCCCACACCGTCGCTGACGACTAGGACGAGGGTGTTGCCGGTCAGGTCGCACAGGGACTTCGGCGACAAGAGCCGGCCGCGGTGGCGGTACGGGCTGGTCCGCAGGGACGGAGTGCCGCTGCGCGTGTCGAGCCCGTACACACGCACGTCTCGGAAGGCCCCGGCACGTTCCATCAGCGCCCGGACATCGGCGGCGAGCCGCTGCCAGAGGACCATGGAGACGCCGTCGTCAACCACGAGGGCCAGGGACAGCCAGCGGGTGCGCACCGCACGGGTGACGGTCTCGGGCACGCCCGTCTCAGCGATGGCAGCGACGGTCCGTGTGACGTCGAGTTCCTGCTGGCGCCGGTCGGGGAAGCGCTGCCGCAGCGGCCGGAGGGACTTGCCGAGCCGGAGCTGCCCGGCGCCGAGGGTGCTGCTGTCCGGGGCGCGGACTGCGACCGCCGGCGACAGGCCCGCGAGCGCTGGCGCGTCTTCGTCGGGACTGGGCCGCGCCGAGGCCAGAAGCGGGCGCGCGGACCGCTTCCTCGTGGACTCCGCAGCGGTCGGCTCTGATGCCGCTGGCTGGGGTGGGAGAGTCGCCAACGCCGACCAGGTCATCGACATGGGGACGGGGCGGCGGCGTCGCAGGCGGAACCATCGTCGCCACCGGCACCCCCGACAGAGCCACCGGCCGCTACACCGCGATCACCTGAGCCCGGAGCGGACGGATTGACCGCAGCCGCCCGTGGTCAGGCGAGGGCGAGTCTTTCCAGCTTCTTGGCGTCGACGCTGTCACGGCCGCCTTCGGCCGGGCACTGCTCCAGGGCGATCGCGGCCAGGGTGTAGTCGCGGCGGCTGATGGCGTTGTTGACGGCCGCGCGTTGGGTGAGAGGACAAGCCGAGTCACCGTGCCGCTCTCGAAACCGTCGCCTGACCCACCCTGTTGAGCCACTGCGGTCACAGCTCCGGGCGAGCCCAGTGAAGTGATCTGCTTCACACCCTGTCACAGCGACCGGCTATGCGGTGACTTATGGCCGAACACCTGGAACCGAAGGAGGCGCCATGACTGGGAACACGCAGGTGGTCGTGATCGGTGGCGGATACGCGGGCGTGATGGCTGCGAACCGGCTGACGCAGCGCGACGACGTGACGGTGACGCTGATCAACCCGCGCCCGGATCTTGTCCACCGGGTCCGCCTGCACCAGTTGGTGGGCGGGTCCGACGACGCGGTCGTCGCGTACGAGGACGTCCTGGCCGAGCGGGTCCGGCTGGTGGTCGACAGCGTGACGCGGATCGACGCGGCCGCACGCAGCGTGACGCTTACAGCCCACGCCACGCTCGACTACGACTACCTGATCTACGCCGTGGGCAGCGGCAGCGCGGAACCGGGCGTGCCCGGCGCTGAGTTCGCGTACCCGATCGCCACCCTGGAGGAGGCACAGCGGCTGCGTGCCGTCCTCGAAGCCACGCCGGAGACGGCCCCGGTGACGGTGGTCGGCGCCGGTCCCACCGGCATCGAGACCGCCGCCGAACTGGCGGAACAGGGCCGCCAGGTGACCCTGGTCTGCGGCGGAGTTCTCGGCCCGTACCTGCACACGCGGGGCCGGCGCTCGGTGGCGAAGCGGCTGGCCGCGCTCGGTGTGACGGTCATCGACGGCTCGGACACGAAGGTGACGCAGGAACCGGCGACGCCGTACGGCTCGCTGACGGCCGTGAGCTGCCGAGCGAGGTGACCGTCTGGACCGTCGGCTTCGGCGTTCCCGACCTGGCCGCGCGCAGCGGGCTGAGCACCGACGCCGTGGGCCGCCTGCTCACGGACGAGACGCTGACGAGCGTGGACGACGCGCGCATCGTCGCGGCCGGGGACGGCGGCATCGTCCGGCCTGCCGCTGCGGATGAGCTGCCTGAACGCGTCTCCGCTGGGCGCGCGGGCCGCCGACACCGTACTCAGCCGACTCGCGGGTGAGCAGCCGGAGAACCTCCACCAGTCGATGTACGCCCAGTGCATCAGCCTGGGGCGAAGCGCGGGCATCTACCAGTTCGCCAACAGGTCCGACGTCGCGGTGCGGCTGTACATCGACGATGGCTTCGGCGCCCGGATCAAGGAAATGGTTTGCCAGGGCATCCCCAAGCACCTGGCCGGGGAGGCGCACAAGCCCGGTTCGTTCAGGCTGCACCGCATGCCCGGAGGCGTCGCCAAGCGCAAGCAGATGCTGCGCGACCACCGCGCCGGGACACCGGCCGCAGCCGACCGGGCAGCCTGACCGGTGGGTGCTGGGGAGGATCTTGCTGTGGACGCACGCGAACGCGGTCGGCCGCCACGGCCGACCGCGAAGGACGAGGAGAAGGGACGAGAGATGAGCGACGACGCCACCGACCCGGCGACCGAGGCATTCCTCGCTCACCGCAACCTGATCTTCACCGTCGCCTACGAGGTACTCGGATCGGCGGCCGACGCCGAGGACGTCCTCCAGGAGACCTGGCTGCAGTGGGTTAAGGCCGACCGGGGGCAAGTACGCGACCAGCGCGCCTTCCTCGTCCGGATCACCACCCGCCAGGCGCTCAACCGGCTGCGCACCATCAAGCGCCAGCGGGAGGCGTACGTCGGCTCCTGGCTGCCCGAGCCGCTGCTCACCACGCCGGACGTGGCCCAGGACATCGAGCTCGCTGAGAGCGTGTCGATGGCGCTCATGCTCGTCCTCGAGACGCTGTCACCGACCGAGCGTGCCGTCTTCGTGCTGCGTGAAGCCTTCGACATCAGCTATGACGAGATCGCCGAGGCCGTCGACAAGAGCCCCGCGGCCGTCCGCCAGATCGCCCACCGCGCTCGCCGGCACGTCGAAGCCCGCCGCCCCCGCCGGGTGGTCTCCTCGAACGAGGGCCAGGCGGTCCTGGAATCGTTCCACCGCGCGGTCGAAACCGGGGACTCGCACGCCCTCCTTGAGGTCCTCGCCCCTGAGGTCGTCCTGATGAGCGACGGCGGCGGCATCAAACACGCCGCGCTGCGGCCGGTCACTGGCGCCGATCGGGTGGCCCGTATGTTCGCCGGCGGCATCGGCAAGGTCGAAGCCACGATCACCACCGAACCGACCGCGATCAACGGCAACCCGGCACTTCTCGTCCGCCTGGACGGCGAGATCGACGGCGTCATGGCGATCAGTGTCCAGGACGCCCTCATCACCGGCCTCTACTACGTCCGCAACCCCGAGAAGCTGTCCCACCTCACATCCGCGACCCCGCTCACCCTGCGCTGAACACCAACGGTCCCCGACCGCGGACGTCAATCCTTCCAACGCAGCGGACCTGGCCTACCTCGCCCTGGCCGCATGGCGTGGGGCCGCTTCAGCCGCGAGTCCTTCACCGCTGACCCGCCAGGGGGACAACCGATGAGCCATACAAGCGAGCGAAGAGGAGAAATCATGAAGGCAGTGCGTTACCACTCCTACGGCGGCAGCGACGTCCTCGTCTACGAGGAGGCAGACCGGCCGGTGCCAGGTGTGGGCCAAGTAGTGGTGCAGGTGGTCGGCACCTCGTACAACGACGCGGACTCGGGCCTCCGCGCGGGATTGCGACAGGACATGCTCCCCCTGGCCTTCCCGCACATTCCCGGCCTCGACCTGGCCGGAGTCATTACCGCGGTCGGCGAGGGGGTGTCCGACTGGAGGGTGGGGGACGCGGTGGTCGCGCTGCTGCCGGCGGACGCGCCCGGCGCGGCCGCCGAATACGTCGCCGTATCCGCCGAGGCGCTGGCCACCGCCCCCCGCACTGTCGAGCTGGCCGACGCCGCGGCCCTGCCCCTCGTCGGGCTGACGGCATGGCAGGCCCTGTTCGAACACGCCGACCTCAAGCCTGGGCAGAACATCCTGATCAACGGCGCGGGCAGCGCAGTGGGCGGGTACGCCGTCCAGCTTGCCGCGCAGGCCGGTGCCATCGTGACCGCAACCGCCAGTGCGCGCAGCCGCGACCGTGTCCGCTCCTACGGCGCGGACCGGATCGTCGACTACGCCGTGACCCCCGTTGTGCAGGCGCTCGCCGGGCAGCACTTCGACGTGGTGCTGCAGCTGGCTCCCGCCGGCCCCGAGGAGAACGCGCAGCTGGTGGACCTGGTCGCCGACGGCGGAGCCTTCGTCAGCGTCACCACTCCCGGCCCGCAGGATGCCGGACGCGGGGTGCGCACGGTGCACGTGTTCGTGCGCAGCGACGTCACCCAGCTCGCCGACCTGGTCGCCCGCGTCGACGCCGGAGATCTGGCGATCGAGGTGGCCCAGCGGCTGCCACTGGCCGACCTGGCCACGGTCCACGCCCGCGCCGCCGGCCGGTTCGCCCGGATCGCCGAGCTGGCCGCCCAGGTCGAGGGCGGAGACCTGGCCGAGCGGCTGCGTGCCGACCCGGCCGCGGTCCGCGCCCCGGCTGCCGCCGGAGAGCTGGCCGGCAAGACCATCCTGACTCCCTGACCCGAGCGACGCTGGCGCCAGCCCGGTGACCGTGATGGCACCCTCTGAAAAACGGCCAGGTGATGCTCGCATCCTGCCCAGACATGCTCAGTGGAGCGGGCCATCGGAAAACTGAAGCAGTTCAGAGCCGTGGCCACCCGCTGTGACAAGCGCGGATACGTCTACCTCGACACTGTCACCGCCGCCGCAGTCGTTATCTGGCGCTGCTCATGATCGGCCGGAGCCCACACGGATGGGGCCGACAATGAGGTGTTCGACCCGGGGCGCACCGCAGAGTTCGCCCGCCGCTCTATGTCAGGAGGGCCTGTGCAACGTGGCGAAGTCTGGTGGGCGGATATCGACGAGCGGCGGCTTGTCGTACTGCTCTCGGAGGAAGCGTCCGAGTTCCGGGCGATGCAGGTCGTCGCTCCCGCCGGCACCGAGCTCAGAGGAGTGGCCGCTGAGCTGGCAGTAGGTGCCTCCGAAGGGCTACCTGTTGAAGGCGTGCTGCGAGTCGCATTCCCCCGCCCCGGCCTCATTCCTTGCACGTGGCTGGTCACCTTGACTCGGAAGGACCTGGTCGAGCAGGCGGGAGTCCTGTCGTCCGCGAAGCTTGGTGATCTTCAGGAACTCCTCCACCTCGGTGGACTTGAGTAGGAGCTGCACCGTGACCGCCAACGCACTCCTCGTCTGGCTCCGATAGTGCTCGAAGAGACAGACCCTATGTAGAAGGAGGTGTGCGCTTGTGGATCTGACTGGGCGCACAGTGGTAATTACCGGGGCCGGGCGTGGGTTCGGGCGAGCGTTGGCCCTGCTGGCAGGCCGGCTGGGTGCGCGCGTGTTCGTGTCCGCACGAGCTCTGGCTGCGGCACAGAGGGTGGCCGATGAGGTGGCGACCGACAGCGGCGCGAGAGTCGACGCGTTCGCCTGCGATCTGGCCGACCCGGCCTCCGTCCGGGCCTTCACGGAGGGGATCGCTGCCCACGCCGACCGCGTGGATGTGCTGATCAACAATGGTGCCCGCTACCTGGAAGGCCCCGATCTGTGGGACGCCGATGACGACGCGATCACCGACACCATCGCCTCCGGAGCCACCGGCACACTGCTGACGGTCAAACACTTCCTGCCGCTGCTGCGCGCCTCTGTTGGTGCGGACGTGGTCAACGTGGTCTCCTCCGCCGCGGAAGCCCGAGACCACCGCTCCCGGGCACACCCCGCGTTCTACGCAGCCAAGGCCGCCCAGGCCGGCTTCGCCGACATCCTCTCCCACCGGCTCCGCCCCGAGGGTATCCGTGTCATCTCGCTCTATCCGCCGGACTTCACGGACGGTGACCCGCTCCACTCCACCTGGGATCACGCTTCCCGGACCGCAGACGGCCCACTGACCGCCCAATCCGTGCTCGACTGCGTCCTGTTCGCGATCCGCCAGCCGCGAGACTGCTTCATCCGGTCCTTTCACTTCGAGCAGATGTAGGCGCCCGCCCAGGGGTAGCCAGCGGGCTCGGGCGCCAGGCGGGCGCCGTGGCAGGCCGGGCAGGTGTGCGTGGTGGACCGTCAGCGGACGGGAAAGGCGCGGACGACTGAATGGGGCCGGGGCCTCGCGCAGCTGCCGGTTCTCCGACGCCAGCTGGTTGACCACACGCACCAGTGCTTCCACATCGGTGCGTAGTTGGGCCAGCTCGGCCTTGTCCTTCTGCCGGAGCTCCTTGAGCCGTACGACCTGCAGGCGCAGCCGGGCCTCGGCATCGGTCGGTTGTCCTCTCTCTTTGACCTGTGCGTAGAAGTTGTTCTTGAGATCCAGATGGCGCTGGGTGAGTGCGTTGCGCGGTACGCCCGCTTCTTGGGCCAGGGCGACGACCGTCAGCGCGCCGTTGGAATGCTGCGGGGTGCCCTGCAGGATGCGGTCCATGGCCGCGCGGATACGGTCACGTTCGTCGGGTGCAGGGCTCATGCGGTGCCGTCCTGGAGGGTGGCGCGGGTGCGGTGGTGAGCGTCGGCGAGGTCGCGCAGCCGGGTGGCGTTGTCGCGCAGGCGCTCGCCCAGCGGGCCGGGAAGTTGGCCTGCCTGCTGGTCAAGCGCGGTGGCACGGCGCCGGAGGCCGGCGGCGTGCTCATCGGTGCGGGCGATGTTCGCGCAGGCGGGGACGCACTGGTCGAGGCTGTGGGCGTCCCTGAGGCCGCGGTGGCACAGAGCCTTGTCGCGCTTGTAGACGCACATCACCGAAGGCGCCGAAGGAGCGACGCGAAGCGTGGCCGCTGGAGACGGCGCTCCGAGTCCGTGATGGGATCAGCCCGCGGCACCGAATAGCCGTCGTCGTCGGGCTGGGGTGCGGACTTCGCCAGGGCGAAGTCTTCGGTTTGAGCCCGGAGGACATCGACTATGCCCGAGGCGTTCTCCACGTCCGTCGCCAAGTTCAGGCCATCAAGGGGAGGTTGTACTTCGCCCTGCCGAAGGGGGCGAAGACGCGCACCGTCGACATGCCCTCCTCGGTGGCGGACGAGCTGAAGCGTCACGTCGAGGCGTTCCCGCCGGTGGAGGTGGAGCTTCCGTGGGGGAGGCCAGAGGCGGACGAGCAGCGGAAGAAGTTCTCCCTCCTGCTCACCACCCGATTCGGCAACGCCGTGGCGGTGAACACGTGGAATACCTACACCTGGAAGCCGGCGCTGGCCAAGGCCGGCGTCATTCCGCCGCGCGCCAAGGGTGCGAAGGACTGGCAGTGGGAGGCGGCGCCGAAGGACGGCTTCCACGTGCTGCGGCACACCTACGCCTCGATCATGCTGGAGGCGGGGGAGTCCGTGGTGACGCTGGCACGATGGCTCGGGCACTCCTCCCCGGCTGTCACGCTTGGTTACTATGCTCACTTCATGCCGGAGGCCGGAAGTAAGGGGCGCACCGCCATTGACGGACTGCTGGGGAGAACGGGAGACGAGCATGCCAGCCGAAACTCCCCAGATTCTCCCCAGGGTTGAACGGGGAGGTTTTCCCGGATTGCACCGCGTTGGAGCTGGCCGTGAAATGTCAGGCAATCGAGCTGTGGGGCCTTTGAAGATGCTGAGAGAGGTCACCGCCACCCGCTACATCGAGCCCCTGGTCTCCGGCGGCTCGGTCCCCGGCGTCGTCGAGGCCGACGACCTGGGCACGTACGTCGTGAAGTTCACGGGCTCCGCGCAGGGCCGCAAGGCGCTGGTCGCCGAGGTGATCGTGGGGGAACTGGCCCGCGCCCTCGGGCTGCGCTTCCCCGAGCTGGTGCTGGTGCACTTCGACCCGGTGATCGCGCAGGACGAGCCGCATCAGGAGGTGCGGGGGCTGCACACGGCCAGCGCGGGCGTGAACCTCGGCATGGACTACCTGCCGGGCGCCCGGGACTTCACGCCGGAGATCGCGCGGGTCTTCCCCGTCGATCCCCTGGAGGCGGGGAGGATCGTCTGGCTCGACGCCCTGACCGTGAACGTCGACCGCACGGTGCACAGCTCCAACTTGATGGTCTGGCCCACCCTGGGCGTCGCGCCCCCGCGCCTGTGGCTGATCGACCACGGTGCCGCGCTCGTCTTCCACCACCGCTGGGACGGCACCGACCCGGCCAAGGCCTACGACTTCCGGCACCACGCTCTCGGCCACTACGGGCCCGACGTCCGGGCCGCCGACGCCGAGCTCGCTCCCAAGGTGACCGGCGAGCTGCTGTGCCGGATCCTCGCCGAGGTCCCGGACGCCTGGCTCGCGGACGAGCCGGGCTTCGCCACCGCGCAGGAGGCGCGCGAGGCGTACGTGTCGTACCTCCACGCGCGCGTGCGGGCCTCCGAGGCCTGGCTGCCCACCGACTTCCCCAGCCGGGAGGAGCTCGCCGCCGAGGAGGCCCGCAGGGCGGCGCGCAACCAGCAAGGACGCCCCGCGTGGCTCAGGCAGGTCCCCGACCTGCACGGCAAGCCCGCGGCCGAACAGGATTGGTCGGTGCACCTCGGATGAGTGGCCGTGTCGAGATCGAGTACTGCACCCAGTGCCGCTGGCTGCCCCGCGCGGCCTGGCTGGCGCAGGAGCTGCTGACGACCTTCGAGGTCGAGCTGACGGAACTGGCCCTGAAACCGGGCAAGGGCGGGGTGTTCGTCGTACGCGTCGGCGACGAGGTCGTCTGGGACCGCCGCGAGCAGGGCTTCCCCGAGCCGACGGCCGTGAAGCGGGCCGTACGCGACCGAGTGGCCCCGGGGAAGCCCCTGGGCCACTCGGACAAGCCGTCCGCTGGGCCGTCCGCGGACTGAGTCAGCCCTTGAGCTGCTCGTACGCCGGGAGCGTCAGGAAGTCGGCGTAGTCCTCGTCGAGGGAGACCTTCAGCAGCAGGTCGTGCGCCTGCTGCCAGTTGCCGGCCGCGAAGGCCTCCTCGCCGATCTCGGCCTTGATGTTCGCGAGTTCCTCGGCGGCGACCTTGCGGGCCAAATCGGCGGTGACCTTCTCGCCGTTGTCGAGGACGACGCCCGCGTTGATCCACTGCCAGATCTGGGAGCGGGAGATCTCGGCGGTGGCGGCGTCCTCCATCAGGTTGAAGATCGCGACCGCGCCGAGTCCGCGCAGCCAGGCCTCGATGTAGCGGATGCCGACCTGCGCGGCGTTCACCAGGCCCGCGTACGTCGGCTTGGCGTCCAGCGAGTCGATCGCGATCAGGTCGGCCGCCTTGACGTCGACGTCCTCGCGCAGGCGGTCCTTCTGGTTGGGCTTGTCGCCGAGGACCTTGTCGAAGGACTCCATGGCGATCGGCACCAGGTCGGGGTGGGCGACCCAGGAGCCGTCGAAACCGTCGTTCGCCTCGCGGTCCTTGTCGGCGCGGACCTTCTCGAAGGCGACCTTGTTGACCTCCGCGTCCCGGCGGGACGGGATGAACGCCGCCATGCCGCCGATCGCGTGCGCACCGCGCTTGTGGCAGGTACGGACGAGGAGTTCGGTGTACGCGCGCATGAACGGGGCCGTCATCGTCACCGCGTTGCGGTCCGGCAGGACGAACTTGGCGCCGCCGTC
Organism: Streptomyces sp. NPDC050164; assembly: GCF_044459945.1. Lineage (NCBI taxonomy): Bacteria > Bacillati > Actinomycetota > Actinomycetes > Kitasatosporales > Streptomycetaceae > Streptomyces > Streptomyces sp. NPDC050164. Next base: position 10,112 of record NZ_JBITJK010000010.1, on the reverse strand, counting down.
CCGGAAGTTCTTGACGATGGAGAACAGGTAGTCCCAGCGGCCCGCGTTCAGCCCGGAGGCGTGGTCGCGCAGCTCGTAGAGGATCTCCTCCATCTCGTACGCGGCCGTGATCGTCTCGATCAGCACGGTCGCGCGCACGGTGCCCTGCGAGATGCCGACGTAGTCCTGAGCGAAGACGAAGACCTCGTTCCAGAGGCGGGCCTCCAGGTGTGACTCCGTCTTGGGCAGGTAGAAGTACGGGCCCTTGCCGAGGCCCAGCAGACGCTTGGCGTTGTGGAAGAAGTACAGGCCGAAGTCGACGAGCGCGCCGGGCACCGGGGTGCCGTCCGCGTCGACGAGGTGACGCTCGTTCAGGTGCCAGCCGCGCGGGCGCATGACGACCGTGGCGAGTTCCTCGTTCGCCTTCAGGGCGTACGACTTGCCGGACTTCGGGTCTGTGAAGTCGATGTTCCGGGTGTAGGCGTCGATCAGGTTGAGCTGGCCGAGGACCACGTTCTCCCAGGTGGGCGCGGAGGCGTCCTCGAAGTCCGCGAGCCACACCTTGGCGCCCGAGTTGAGGGCGTTGATGGTCATCTTGCGGTCGGTGGGGCCGGTGATCTCGACCCGTCGGTCGTTCAGGGCGTCCGGGGACGGGGCGACCTTCCAGGAGTCGTCGGCGCGGATCGCCGCGGTCTCCGGGAGGAAGTCGAGGGTGGAGGTCCGGGCGATCTCGGCGCGGCGCTCGGCGCGGCGGGCGAGGAGCTCGTCACGCCGGGGCGTGAAGCGGCGGTGCAGCTCGGCCACGAAGGCGAGCGCCGCTTCGGTGAGGACCTCCTCCTGCCGGGGCAGGGGCTCGGCGTCGACGATGGCCAGCGGGGACGGCGCTGGTGCGGACATGAACTGTCACTTCCTTCAGCGAGCTACGAAGACGAGTCGGCGTTCGGCACCGGGTGCCAGTCTTCCCGGATACGGCGTTCGGCGCCCGCGGAGCCCTCGGGCGCTTCTGAACAGTGGATACTAGTTTCCTCATGGTGGAAGTTCAATCGTCTGTTGATGTCGAGACTCTCCGAGTCGAGGCAAGGTGGCGCTCCGTGCCACCCCGCTCACTCAAGGTGGGTCAGGTCGGCCTCCGTGTCGATGTCGAAGGGTCGGGCCACGTCCCCGCACTCGACGAGCGTGATCCCCGGCTCGTGCTCCTTCAGATAGGCGCGTGCCCCTCGGTCCCCGGTCGCAGTCGCGGCGATGCCCGCCCAGTGGGCGGCACCGAACAGGACCGGATGGCCGCGCACTCCGTCGTACGCGGCCGACACCAGCGACTCCTCGCCCTCGTACGCGCCGAGCACCCGGGCCACCGCCTCCGGGCCGATGCCGGGCTGGTCGACGAGGGAGACCAGGGCGGCCGCCGCGCCCGTACCGGCGAGCGAGTCCAGCCCGGCCCGCAGGGACGTCCCCATGCCCTGTTCCCAGTCGGGATTGCCGACCAGGACGCATCCCGGCAGTGCGGCGCGCGCCCGGACCTCGTCCGCCCGTGCGCCCAGCACCACATGGACCCGCTCGCAGCCGCCCTCGCGCAACACCCGCACCGCGTGCTCCACGAGCGGCCGTCCCCGGTGGGTGAGCAGTGCCTTGGGGCGCCCGCCGAGCCGCCGCCCGCCCCCGGCGGCGAGCAGCACCCCCGCAACCGCAGGCGCCCTGTTCGTCGTCTTACGTGTCGTCATGGATCCTGCATACCGCACGACCTCAGGCCGAGAAGTTACGCAGCGGAGCAAGTCGATGACGCAATGGACTGGCGCCTGGTGGCCCGCGTCGTTTACTGTCGCCCGCACCGACCGGCCGGGCGGCCGACCGGTGCCCGGTGTGGGGGACTTCGCGTCGGAAGGGCACGCGCACGACGGAGTGCGAGGGGGAGGACTGTGTTGCGGAGCGTTGAGCAGAGGCGGCAGGGGCCTGTGACCGGCGGCGACGAGGATCCGCGCGTGACGGAGCTGCGCTCCGCCGTCGCCCGGCTGCGTCGCCGGCTCGCCGCGCATCCCGGTCGGTTCGCCGACCGGGCCATCGCCGAGGAGGAACTGGCCGCGCTGGACGCGATGGCGGCCGACGGCACCCCCGAGATCCCGCGGTTGCGCCGCTCCCTCCTGCTGATCGCGGGCGCGATCGGCTCGGTGAGCGCCCTGGCCCAGGAACTCGCGGAGGTCCGCCGGGCCGTGGACCTCTTCGGGGGGCCGGTGCGGGGGCAGGGCTAGGGTCTGTCGTTTGGATCAGGTCGCAGGGAGTTGACGGCATCTCGTCAGTCCCGCGTCTGCGACCTGATTCAAACGACAAGCCCTAGGCGTGCCCGGAGGGCCGCCCGGTCCACCGGGTGTGCGGCGCGGTGTCCCTACGGCCGTGTCCTGGGGCGTTCCGGCGTCCCTCGGCCCTGGCGTGGGGCGAACCCGAGGGCTCGCCCGGCCGAGCGGCGCCGTCCCGCCCGTCCGTCCACCCGGCCGGTGCCGTCAGGCCATCACGCGGGGGTCTGGCTGGCCAGGGCCTCGGACAGTTCGCCGGCGACCTGCTGGAGCACCGGCACGATCTTCTCCGTCGCCGCTTCCGTGACGCGGCCCGCCGGGCCGGAGATGGAAATGGCCGCGGCGGTGGGGGAGTCGGGGACCGGGACCGCCAGGCAGCGGACGCCGATCTCCTGTTCGTTGTCGTCGATCGCGTAGCCCTGGCGGCGCACGTCCTCCAGCGCCACGAGGAACCCGTCGGGCGTCGTGATCGTCTTGTCCGTCGCGGCGGGCATGCCCGTACGGGTGAGCAGGGCGCGCACCTCCTCCGGCGGGAAACCTGCGAGCAGGGCCTTGCCCACGCCCGTGGAGTGCGGCAGCACGCGCCGGCCGACCTCCGTGAACATGCGCATCGAGTGCTTCGACGGCACCTGTGCCACGTAGACGATCTCGTCCCCGTCCAGCAGCGCCATGTTCGCCGTCTCGCCGGTCTCCTCGACCAGCCGGGCGAGATAGGGCCGCGCCCAGGTGCCCAGCAGCCGGGAGGCGGACTCGCCGAGGCGGATCAGGCGGGGGCCCAGCGCGTACCGGCGGTTGGCTTGCTGGCGTACGTACCCGCAGGCCACCAGCGTGCGCATCAGGCGGTGGATGGTCGGCAGGGGCAGCCCGCTGCTCGCGGACAGCTCGCTCAGACCGACCTCGCCGCCCGCGTCCGCCATCCGTTCGAGCAGGTCGAAGGCGCGCTCCAGGGACTGGACCCCGCCGTTGGCGGAGGACCGGGCGGAGTCGGTGGTGCTGGCGCTGGACGTCGGCACGGCGCGTTCCTTTCGGGACTGGCGGAAGAGCAGAAGCCTACCCGGCAGTCGGTTGACTCCCCGCTTGTACGTAGCTACGTTCTGCGCACTGGAAGCTTAATTCCGCTTTGTGGAAACGTCCAGGAGTGGTCGCGTGGAAGGTGCCGTAGCCCAGTGTGCCCTTGACTGTGCGGGAGAGGGAGTGAAGACTCCTTCAACAGAAAGTTGATTTCCGTTACGTGGAAGTTAATGGAAGCAAGTGGAAGTAAGGGGTTCGGGTGTCCGACGCTGAACTGGTGCTTCGCTCGACGCGTGTCATCACTCCGGAGGGGACGCGCGCCGCATCGGTCGCGGTCGCCGCCGGCACGATCACGGCCGTCCTCCCGTACGACGCACCCGTACCGGAGAATGCCCGTCTGGAGGACCTGGGCGACCACGTCCTGCTGCCCGGCCTGGTCGACACCCACGTGCACGTCAACGACCCCGGCCGCACCGAGTGGGAGGGCTTCTGGACCGCCACCCGCGCCGCCGCGGCCGGCGGCATCACGACCCTCGTCGACATGCCCCTCAACTCCCTCCCGCCGACCACGACCGTCGCGCACCTGCGGACCAAGCAGCAGGTCGCCGCCGACAAGGCGCACATCGACGTCGGCTTCTGGGGCGGCGCCCTGCCGGACAACATCAAGGACCTGCGCCCGCTGCACGAGGCCGGCGTCTTCGGCTTCAAGGCGTTCCTGTCGCCGTCAGGCGTTGACGAGTTCCCGCACCTGGAGCGGGACCCGCTCGCCCGCACCATGGCCGAGATCGCCGCCTTCGACGGCCTGCTCATCGTGCACGCCGAGGACCCCCACCTCCTCGCCTCCGCCCCGCAGCAGCCCGGCCCCAGGTACGCCGACTTCCTCGCCTCCCGCCCCCGGGACGCCGAGGACACCGCCATCGCCCAGCTCATCCGCGAGGCCAAGGCCCTCGACGCACGCGTGCACGTCCTGCACCTCTCCTCCAGCGACGCCCTGCCGATGATCGCGGAGGCGCGGGCGGAGGGCGTCCGCATCACCGTGGAGACCTGCCCCCACTACCTGACCCTCACCGCCGAGGAAGTCCCCGACGGCGCCAGCGAGTTCAAGTGCTGCCCGCCGATCCGCGAGGCAGCCAACCAGGACCTGCTGTGGCAGGCGCTGGCCGACGGCACCATCGACTGCGTCGTCACCGACCACTCCCCGTCCACCGCCGACCTGAAGACCGACGACTTCGCGACGGCCTGGGGCGGCATCTCCGGACTCCAGCTGAGTCTGGCGGCGGTGTGGACCGAGGCCCGGGGGCGCGGGCACGGCCTGGAGGACGTGGTCCGCTGGATGTCCGCGCGGACGTCCGAACTCGTCGGGCTCGACGACCGCAAGGGCGCCATCGCGCCGGGCCGCGACGCCGACTTCGCCGTCCTCGCCCCCGACGAGACCTTCACCGTCGACCCGGTGGCCCTCCAGCACCGCAACCACGTCACGGCGTACGCGGGCAAGACCCTGTACGGCGTCGTGAAGTCCACCTGGCTGCGCGGGCAACGCATCGTCGCGGACGGCGAGTTCACCGAACCGAAGGGCCGACTCCTCACCAGGCAGCCGTAGACCTCCCGGCATCCGCATCCACACCGGCCGACTCCCGAAAGGCATCTATCCCGTGACGGCGATTCCCAGCTTCACCGGCGACGCGAACCCCTACGGAGGCGGCGACCCGTACGCGGACTACCGCACCGCCGACTTCCCCTTCACCCAGTACGCCAACCTCGCCGACCGGCGCCTCGGTGCCGGTGTCATCGCCGCCAACGACGAGTTCTTCGCCCAGCGCGAGAACCTGCTGGTGCCCGAGCGCGCCGAGTTCGACCCCGAGCACTTCGGGCACAAGGGCAAGATCATGGACGGCTGGGAGACGCGGCGCCGCCGGGGCGCGTCGGGCGACCACCCGTGGCCGACCGCCGAGGACCACGACTGGGCGCTGGTCCGCCTCGGCGCCCCGGGCGTGGTCCGGGGGATCGTCGTCGACACCGCGCACTTCCGCGGCAACTACCCGCAGGCCGTGTCCGTCGAGGGCACCTGCGTGCCGGGCTCCCCGTCGCCCGAGGAACTCCTCGGGGACGACGTGAAGTGGACGACCCTGGTCCCGCGCAGCCCGGTCGGCGGCCACGCGGCGAACGGTTTCTCCGTCGCGGTCGAGCAGCGCTTCACGCACCTGCGGGTCAACCAGCACCCCGACGGCGGCATCGCGCGCCTGCGCGTGTACGGCGAAGTCGTCCCGGACCCCGCGTGGCTGGAGGTGCTGGGCACCTTCGATGTCGTCGCCCTGGAGAACGGCGGCCAGGTCGAGGACGCCTCCAACCTCTTCTACTCGCCCGCCACCAACACCATCCAGCCGGGCCGCTCCCGCAAGATGGACGACGGCTGGGAGACCCGGCGCCGCCGCGACCAGGGCCACGACTGGATCCGCTACCGGCTGGCCGCCCAGTCCCGGATCAGCGCCCTGGAGATCGACACCGCGTACCTCAAGGGCAACAGCGCCGGCTGGGCCTCGGTGTCCGTGCGCGACGGCGAGGACGGCGAGTGGCGGGAGATCCTGCCCCGCACCCGCCTCCAGCCCGACACCAACCACCGCTTCGTACTCCCGGCCCCGGCCGCCGGCACGCACGCGCGCGTGGACATCTTCCCGGACGGCGGCATCTCCCGGCTGCGGCTGTTCGGCTCCCTGACGGAGGACGGTGCGCGGCGCCTCGCGGCGCGTCACCAGGAGCTGGGCGGCTGAGCCGCCCCCGCTCCAGGGGCGCACCGGCCCGACAGCACCGGTGCGCCCATGGAACCTGTGCGCCCTATCGCACCCTGTGCGCCCCCTGCCTCACGCCGCGTGCCCGCCGTCCACGGCGAACTCCGCACCGGTGACGTACGTCGCGCCCGCCAGATACGCCACCATGGACGCCACCTCGTCCGCCGTCCCGAACCGCCCCAGCGCCGTCATCGCCGCCTGGCCGGCCGCGTACGGCCCGTCCGCCGGGTTCATGTCGGTGTCGATCGGCCCGGGATGGACGAGGTTCGCCGTGATTCCGCGCCCGCCCAGCTCCCGGGCCAGGGCCTTGGTCATACCGGCCAGGGCCGCCTTGCTCGTCGCGTAGAGCGTCCCGCCGGGCCCCGGCACGCGATGGGCCATGCAACTGCCGATCGTGATGATCCGCCCGCCCTCGGGCATGCGCGCGGCGGCGGCCTGGGAGGTCAGGAAGACACCGCGCACGTTGACGGCGAGGACCCGGTCCACGTCCGCGAGCGACAGGGTCTCCAGTGGCCCGAGCACCCCCACGCCCGCGTTGTTCACCAGGACGTCGAGGCCGCCCAGCGCCTCGGCCGCAGCGGTCACGGCACCGGCCGCCTCGGCGGCGTCCGCCGCGTCCGCGCGCACCGCCACCGCCCGGCGCCCCAGCGCCTCCACGGCCCGTACGACGTCCTCGGCCGCCTCCTTGCCGTTCACATAGCCGACCGCCACGTCCGCGCCCTCCCGGGCCAGCCGCAGGGCCGTCGCCGCGCCGATGCCACGGCTCGCGCCGGTCACGAGAGCCACCTTGCCGTCGAGAGTTCCTTGAGAAGTCATGTGTCCATCCCACCGGCCGACCGACCGCGGCGCTGGCGGTGAACGGACGTCGAGATGGGCGCATCCGGTCCCTCGCGACAGGGGCCGTACGGCCGAGCGATGAGTTGCGGATGCCCACGGGGTCTGAACCGATGACAACAGACCCCGACCGTTTTCGAGAAGAAGGGCACCCGCCATGGGCAAGCTCGTCTCCACCCTCTTCGTCACCCTCGACGGCGTCTACCAGGCCCCCGGCGGCCCTCACGAGGACACCCGCGGCGGCTTCACCCACGGCGGCTGGAGCTTCCCGTACGCCGAGGAGGACTTCGGCCGGTTCATCGACGAGGTCTTCGCACGTCCGAGCGCCTTCCTGCTCGGGCGGCGTACGTACGACATCTTCAACACGTTCTGGCCGAAGGTGACCGACCCCGCCGATCCGGTCGCCTCGAAACTCAACGCACTGCCGAAGTACGTCCCGTCCTCGACCCTCAAGGACCCCGAGTGGGCGGGCACCACCGTGCTCACCGGCGACCTCGCCAAGGAGGTCACGGCCCTGAAGGAGCGCACGGACGGCGAGATCCAGGTGCACGGCAGCGGCGCACTCGTCCGGTCCCTGCTGGCCCTCGGCCTCGTCGACTCCCTCCACCTGCTGACCTTCCCGGTCGTGCTCGGCGCCGGGTTCCGGCTGTTCACGGAGGGCGCCGTACCGACCGCGTTCCGGCACGCCGGAGGCAGCGTCACCAGCACGGGCGTCTCGATCCAGACGTACGAGGTGGCGGGCCGCCCGCACTACGGCGAGTACGTGCTGCCGGAGAACGCGTAACCGCCTTGCCTCGGCGTCCTCATCGGCCCTGGTGAACAGCGCGTGGGGGCGCCGGAGGGCAGGTTAACTCCCCGCTAACTCATCGGACTTGACGGGAAAATCTCCGAGCTTGTCATTGACATGCCACTGTCTACGCGCGTCATCATGTGCGCATGAATTTCCCCCCACGCGCCTCGCGGCTCGGCGCAGCAGCCGCCCTCCTGTCCGCCCTCCTCGTCGGCGGCACCGTCTCCGCCACCACGGCCGACGCGGCCCCCACCGCCGTCGGCAACATCTGCTACAGCGACTTGCCGTCCCAGGCCCACGACACGCTCGACCTGATCGAGCAGGGCGGCCCCTTCCCGTTCGAGCAGGACGGCACCGTCTTCCAGAACCGGGAAGGCATCCTGCCGAGCCAGTCGTCCGGCTACTACCACGAGTACACGGTCATCACCCCGGGCTCCTCCACGCGCGGTGCGCGGCGCATCGTCACCGGTGAGGAGAACCGGGAGGACTACTACACGGCCGACCACTACAAGTCGTTCGACCTGGTCGACTACGGCTGCTGAGCCGGGCGGCCGCTTCCGTGGACGCCGGCCGGAAGTCCGCCCGGGTGCTCAGACGGACTTCCGGCTCCCGGCCGCCGCGAACAGGGCGATGCCCAGCACGAGCAGGGCGACGCTCGCGTAGATCTCGTAGCCGTCGAGGAACCCCAGTCGTTGCACGAGGCCCCAGTTCCAGTCGGTGAACTCGTGCACCAGGCCCGCCACGCCCTGTACGAGGGCGAGGAAGCCGAGAATCTCCAGTACCTGCTTCATGAGACGAGCCTCGCCCCGCGGACCCCCACACACATCGGCCGCGGGGCGAGCGTCCGTTGGACGGAAGTCCCTGTTCGGACCCGGTCGGCCACGTCGAAAGTCTGCGATGCGGTGACTTTGGTCGACGATTGACGGCCAGGGGGAGGTGAACGGGCCCTGGTCTGCGTAGATTTGTCGACCGTGAGTGGTGACAACGCGGGGCAGGCCTCCCCGGTTCTGACGGGCGAGACACAGACACCTGCACTGTTCACCGGGCGCAGGTGGTTCGTCCCGTCCGCCCTTCTGCACGAGCTCGACCCCGACGCCGCACGGGCCGGGCGACGGCCACGGCGTACCGCCCGCGACTGGGTCGTCGACTTCTCCTGCTTCGTGCTGGCCGTGCTGGTGGGCGCGGCCGCCATAGAGGCGCTCAACGACAACCCCCATGTCCCGGAAGGACTGGCCGTCGTCGACCAGCTGACCGGGGCGCTGGCCTGCGCGGCCGTCTGGCTGCGCCGCCGTTGGCCGCTGGGGCTGGCCGTGGCGATGACTCCCGTCACCTTCATCTCGGACACGGCGGGCGGGGCGGGGCTGATCGCCCTGTTCACCCTCGCCGTGCACCGCCCCTTCCGGTACGTGGCCTGGGTGGGCGGCATCAACGCGGCCCTGACCCCGCTGTACTACTGGTTCCGCCCCGATGCGGACATCCCCTACCTGCTGAGCGTGGTCTTCGTGATACTGCTCACGGTGGCGATCGTCGGCTGGGGCATGTTCGTACGAGCCAAGCGGCAGCTCATGGTGAGCCTCAGGGACCGGGCCCGGCGGGCCGAGACGGAGGCGCGGCTGCGGGCCGAGCAGGCGCAGCGGCTCGCCCGTGAGGCCATCGCGCGGGAGATGCACGACGTGCTCGCGCACCGGCTGACCCTGCTGAGCGTGCACGCGGGCGCCCTGGAGTTCCGGCCCGACGCGCCACCGGCCGAGACGGCGCGGGCGGCGGGTGTGATCCGGGAGAGCGCGCACGAGGCCCTCCAGGACCTGCGCGAGATCATCGGCGTCCTGCGGGCGGGGGAGCCCGACGACACGGGGCGGCCGCAGCCGACGCTCGCGGGGCTGGACACGCTGGTCGCCGAGTCGCGTGAGGCCGGCATGAAGGTGACCCTCGACAACCGCGTCGACGACGCCGCCGCCGTTCCGTCCTCCGTGGGCCGCACCGCGTACCGAATCACCCAGGAGGGCCTGACCAACGCCCGCAAGCACGCGCCCGGCACGGAGGTCACGGTGTCCGTCACCGGCGCACCGGGCGACGGCCTCACCGTCTCCGTGCACAACCCGCCCCCCGAGGGCGAGGTGCCACCCGTCCCCGGCTCCGGCCAGGGCCTGATCGGCCTGACGGAACGAGCGACCCTCGCGGGCGGCCGCCTGGAGCACGGCCACACCCCGGAGGGCGGGTTCCAGGTGCGGGCGTGGCTGCCGTGGGGCTGAGGCACGGCCTCGCGGATCCGTCCCGGCTGTCCGCAAGGCCCGCCGGGCCTTGGTGGCGGCGGAGTCTCCGTTTGGGGCGGCTAGGGCCTGTCGTTTGGATCACGCCGCAGACGCGGGGTCTGGCACGCACCTCTGCGGCGTTGTCGTCGGTTGCCGACTCCCCCAAGCTCTCGAC
>NZ_JBITJK010000009.1:0-216801 GCF_044459945.1 Streptomyces sp. NPDC050164 | reverse complement strand
CGTTCAAGCCCACCTCCTCGAACTACTCGGCATCGATGAAACCCGCCCACGCTGGCTGGACACCTCAAACCCCATGTGCGAAATCCGGGTCTAGACAGCGACGAAGGCCCAGGTCGCTGACCTGGGCCTTCTTTGAAGAGCGGATGACGGGAATCGAACCCGCGCTCTGAGCTTGGGAAGCTTGGGGCCTCTGGCGGGGGTCGCTGCACTTACCTGCGGGGGAGCGGCACTGGAACCCTGGGCGCACCCGTGGCCAGTCCCCGCTGTTCCCCATGGTTCCCCGCACGTTCTGGCACGTTTCTGGAACGAACTCTTCGTCCCGAACTGCGAGCGGAGCAGTCGCTGATGTCTCTCCGGGCTATCGCGGCCTGCCTGGGGTTGCCCCGTGGAAGGACCCTCTGGTGCTGTCCGTGCACGGCATGCTCTTGATCGCCATGTACTTTGTACTGCAAAGTTAATTCTTCGGCGAGCGACCGTCTGGCGGTCCGCTCACCAGCGTTGCCAAAGCACCGACCACAAGGGGGAAAGATGGGAACATCCGCACAGAGCAGCGCGGAATCAGAACCGAGGGCGGCCGCGGCCGCCTTGTTGGCTGCGACGGAAGGCCTTCGAGCCAGAGCCCGCACGCAGATGAACGGTGCATGGACTCCCCTCCTCGGCTTCGGGCTCCTCGCACTGGCGGCCGTTCCGATCGCCCGGTACGCCTTCAACTTCGGAGCCCACGGGCGCAACATCGGTTCCTATCCGGCCTTTGCCTACGCCGAGCTGACCGGTCTGTGCGTGGTCCACGAACCGGGAACCCCCTGCCTGAAGGGCGAGTTCGACGGCGCCGTCCTGCGCTTCGCGGCCTGGAGCGTGTGGTTCGCGCTCCTTCCCCTCGCATGGTTCGTCTTCGCCCGCTGGTACCGCCGGCGTGGTGAGGCCCGGGGCATCGTCCCCCGGCGCGGCGCGTGGGTCCGCGCGACCGCCGCAGCCACCACAGTGATCACGACAGCCCTCGTGGCGCTGCTGTTCGGCAGGGACCAGCCGTGGGAAGCCGTGCTGCTGGAGAACAGCTACGCCTCCCCGTGGTACCTGGTCGGCATCGGTCTCCTCGCCCTCGGTATCGCCGAACGCAGTTGGATCGCCGCAGCGGCCGGCACGGCTCACGCCCTGCTGCTCACTGGGTACCTAGGGGCCTCCTGGGGCAGCGGATGGCTCCCCTGGCAACACCCCGTCGACCCCGGCTGGGCCGACGGACCGCAGGCCAAGGCCCTCCTGCTGGCCACCATCCTGCTCTTCGCCGGTCTGTGCGAGTGGGCGGTAACCCGCCGCCGGAGCGCGCCCGGTGTCGCCGGTGCGGGTACGGTCGTCTCATGAGCGTCGAGGACTCGATCGCTGCGCAGGACGACCAAGCGGGGCTGCATCCCACCCAGGCCCTCGATGACACCGTCCACCAGCGTGTGCGGCTTGGCGTCCTCACCATTGCCCGTGAAGCCGACCGGGTCGAGTTCAGCTTCCTGAAGAAGCAACTGGCCGTCACCGACGGAAACCTCTCCCGGCACCTGAAGGTGCTGGAGGAGTCGGGAATGATCATCGTGGAGAAGGGCTACGCCGGTCGGCGCCCCCGAACGTGGGTTACCCTCACCCGCGAAGGTGCGCAGGCCCTGGACGCAGAACTCCGCGCCCTACGTGCACTCGTGCTCCGCCTGGAGACCCCCCGTCCCGTGTCCGGCCCACCCGACGGGTGATCACCGCTCTAGGAGTTCGATCCGCCCTCGGCTTGGTCGCCGGCCCGCCTCGTGCACCGGTGCCACGACTGGCTGCCGTGTGTCGCCGCCGTCCGGGGTTGTTGATGTCAGCATTGGAGTCAGCGGAACAGTTCCGGTGCTGGGCAGACCTCCAAGGGTTCGTCCGGCCGGTCGGCCCAGCGCCACCAGACATGCCGACCGGTACACCTCCATAGCGTCCGGCAGGTCCGCCGGCCATCGTCCTCCCGCTGAGAGAGGACGAAGCCGCCGGACTTCATGGGCTGGCTGCACTCGGGACAGGCCGGGGCGTCGGTCATGCGGCGCACCCTAACGGAGCGACCCCTTCGTCCCGAAGCAACTTGGGTGACTGTCTGACCTTGAGCCGCTGTGTCTCTCATCTGCTCCGATGGTCCGCAGGCGTCCACGCTTGTCCGCCACTGTCCGTCGGCGTTGTCACGCAGTTGGACACTCACCCCCCTATGGCACCTGAGAATCGCGGTGCTTAGGAGATGCGGCACGCCCTGGTGAGTCGACTTGGCCTACGCCGGCACCGTGCTGGGCCGCCGAGTGCCGTTGCCGTCCGCAGTCGTTGCCGACAGCGCTGTCGTCGGCAACTTGCGGCCACGGCGTTGAAGAGTTCGATCAGCCTGGGGCGCGGCGTGCCGAACGGGGCTCGTGGTTCCTCAACGATCCGCCTGCTACCGCAGCATTACCGGCACCCTTGGCGCTGTCGTGATCCTCATGAGGAATCAGCGAAGTACGCCTCGGGTGGCACGCCGGGCCCAGCTGCTGCGGCCGCTGTATAGCTCTCATCTGCTATGTCAACGAAGCGAACCCTACGAGCGTCACCCGAAGCCTCAGCGACTCGCCGCCAGTTTGCGGCTGTCTTTTCCCAGTGCGTGCGAGCGACTGTCCCCTGGAAGTGAACGCTGAACCGTGCTAGCGCCTCTTGATCGTTCCACCTGCGTAGCAGGTAGTCCGAGTGCCAGTTACTGACAATCATGTTGGTGTAGATCAGCCGACGCATCTCGACTGTCGACATGCCGCTCACAGGCTCCCAGCACACAAGGAATTCCGGATGTTCCAGTGCGTACATGAGCATTTGCCGATGTGACGAACGCTGTGCCTCCTGGTTGGCGATGTTCGTCTGCCGGACCTGGTAGATAAGTGATGCGGCTACGCCCGAAAGAGCGATGGCCGAAAGGGGAACCGACAGGGCCCCGTACGTCTGACTGATGTCACTCAGTTGGCTCCAGTCCTGCTGCGTCGATGCTACCTGGCCAAGAGCCCATGGCGTGATCAGCATCGCTAGTGAGAGCACCATGGCACCTGCGCACCACAGCAACAACTGTGCTCGCTGCGACTTCACATCCAATCCCCCTATGCCTTCCCGCTCGCATGCATGATCCTGAGAGGTACGTCCCTCAAGCAAGGGGGCCTAATCAGCACCAGGAAGCACCGGAGCGGGAGCGGGGCACGGCTGGTACCGACTGGGAGGGCAAGGGCCACGTGTTCGCCTCGCCGACCGGCGGTCTGCTGAGCACCAACGCCGACCCCACGTCTGGAAGCGGCTCCTGCGGGGCGCGGGCGTGCGGGACGGTCGTCTCCATGATGCTCGCCACACCGCCGCTACCGTGCTCCTGCTCCTCGGCGTCCCGGATGTCGTGAGCGACTCGATCATGGGTTGGGAGCCTGGGAGAGCAGCCCGGATGCGGCCCGCTACATGCAAGTGAGAGGACCATGCTCCGCAAGTTCGCGCAGCAAGTCGGCGATGAGCTGTGGTAGCTCCCGAAAACCAACTGCGACGTTGTGCCCGGTGAGGCACTGACGGCGGATACGAGATTCGAACTCGTGCGGGGTAGACCAAACACGCTTTCCAACTGTGTTGGTGGGGTTGCGGGGTGTGTACGGGGGCGTTCACCTGCGTTCATGGGCGGCCGGCTGTCGACGCGGGGACGGCTGAGGGTCTCGCCTGAACGGCCGTGAACGGGGCTGAATGAGACGGAAACTGAGACGGCCGCCTGTGGTCCTAGAGCTGACCTCGCCACCATGGCACGTCCAGGCTGTCAGCCGGGATGACCTTGGCCCTTGCCAGAATCTTCCCGTCGAGGGCCCATACGAGGGCGCGCAACTCACGCGCGCTCTTCCTGGGCACTGCGTGAAGCACGGCTTCGAGGTGCTCGCGGAAGCCGGCGCCGTAACACCCGCACTCAGGGATGCCGCAATCGGGACCTGTGAGTGGGTCTACAAGTTGTCTGAGGGGGCCATGGGCATAGGCCTGCCAGTGCCAGAACGCTTCTTCTGTGGCTTCGGGCCAGAAGCGGGTCCGCTCTAGCCGACGCAGGTCAGCTGTGCAAGATCCTGAAAGGCGATCAATGAACGGGTACCGTCGCCGCCTCCAAGGGCGGATAGGGAGGTCGCCCCGCAGGGCTGACGGGCGCCTACGCGGCATTGCCCCTTCGGTTGTCGGTCATGGGGGCAAGCTACAGAACCACGCGTCAGGTGGCCACTGCGTATCCGATGGCCGAAGCCCTGAGCTTGGGAAGCTTGGGTTCTCTACGGACGGTTGCCGGTCTGACCTGCGGTGGACCGGCTATGCGGACTGACTGGCCGACGGCTTGGTCCCCGCCATTCCCCGTGATTCCCCGCACGATCTGGCACGGTTCTGGCAGGACCTCTTCTTGCGACCGTCGGGTGGTTAGGGGCGGGGCCGTACTGCTCATAGTTCGGCGAGTCGTTGGCTCCGTCTCGGCAGCCCTCCATCCACACCTGCCGATCCGACGTGTCGGGCATCCTGCTTCCGCATTCGTCGTCGATCCAGAACTGTGTAGGGCTGTTCCACCCGGCGCCGCACATGATGGCTTCAGCACCCTCCTTGCCCGAACAGTCAGCTGGCTGCGAGGGAGCCTCGTAGCTCCCGGCCACTTCTTCGCCGGCGGAAAACGCATCCCAGTAGACGTCATCGGCTGACGTGCAGCCGGCAAGCAGCAGCACAGGGGCAAAGATTACCCAGGGCAGAGCGCTGTATCGCACGAGTCCCCCTCCGTCGTTGTCCGGAGGAACCATATGTGCAGGCAAAGGGTCACTGCGTGCCTCTCGCGGAAACCCACGGCACGGCTTGGCCGCAGAAGGCGACACGGCTCCGGAGGCCGCTTCGGACCTGAACGCGGCAGGTCACGGCCCTGCATCTGGCAGGTCAGGTGGGACGAGTCCGCAGATAGTCCACAGCCGCAAAACACCGCTTCAGGAGTTCGTGCCAAGGGAGACGACATTGTCGACTCGCAGGGCCTGGTCAACCAGGTCCAGGGGAACAGCTTCACATCGCGGTCTCGTACGTGGGCTCCGTTCAAGAGCGCAATGGTCTGGAGTGGCGAGTAAGAGGCCAGATGGGCGTCGACTCAGTCGAGGCCCATCCCCATCCCCTTCGAATAGCTCGAACCGGCTGCGGATGCTACGCGCCAAAAGAGTGACACAAACGCGGCGCCGCCTCTGGGTCCTTGACTCCTGGCGCTCAAATCTGATTGTTGCAAAGGAGGATGTCAGCACATCGACTGAGGGGAAGCCCGGATGGACAGTGCCGGCGAACTCGGGAAACTGCGAGAACAGGGAATGGCTGCATACGAACTCTATGGCAGAGGAGAGGTAGAAGCGGCTTCTGAAACGCTGGCCAATGTTGTAAACCAGGCGAGCGACGCTATCGCTGTGCTTAGACGAAGCGGAGCACATGTAGGAGTTACGCTCCCGCTGGAGCTTGAAAGGGCCAATGCGCTGATCTTTCGGGCCTATCTCAATTTTGGCGAGGGAGACTCGGAAGGTGTCGCCTCCTCTCTTGGGGCGCTAAGGGAGAATCTTACTCAAACTGACTTGGATGCTGTCGCAGATCTGGTCTTTGGTCGGTGTGTTCACAATCGAATCACGTCAGATGACAATAGATGTCAAGCCTCCCCGCCATGCTGAACGACTGGGCCCAGCGAGTTCGTTTCTGGGTGGACTTCGAGCTAATTGACGTGGCGCTGCTCGCCGCCCTAACTATCGTAATTGTCTGTCGCTTGGCGTTGCTGGGAACCCATTTTCGAAAAATGGGAAAGGGGTCATTCAAGGCTTTGCATGTCGATGTGTTTCCAGTTGCTGGCGAGTCGGCGGCACAGAAAACACGGCGAAATGAGGAATGGTTCCAAGTCACGGTCCGGCAGGAGAGCACCGTTCTAGTGGCTGGCTCTATCGTGCTAGCGACGTGGGCAGTCCTCTTTACCACACTCAAAACACCCCCAAGTGACGAAATTTCCTACCTCACTCGGAATCTCCTTCTCGCGAGCTCGATTACCCTAATGCTTGCTCGTACCTTCTTTCGCGCCCCGGGCAGGGAGATTTCCTATATTTGCACAGAGGGGGCTATGGTAGTTGGCTACACAACATTCGCCTTGGGGTTGGCCTCGATCCTTGCCGATTTGTTCTCGGTCACTGGAATTGCCCTAGCGATGATCATCGCTGCGGGTATTGCTGTACGTGAGCTTATGGAAGCATGGGAATACCTTCGCTACTACCGATGAGGTAGCGTCATCACACAGTTCGGCTGGGCTCCCAGCCGCTGGCCGTAGAGCCGTGCCTTAACCGTCAAATGGTTCAGACGTGGTGCACCGGGGGAGGCGCGCAGGGAGAGGCGCAAAAGGGGGCTGTAACCTCTAGGCTCAATCGTCAGTCGACGCCTCGCATTCTCCCGCTGCTCCCTGCTCGATCTGGTGAGCTTGTGGTGCGGACGCCACCTCGGTAGGGCACTTTTAACTGTCGTATTTGTCAGTTAGCGCACGCAGCGCCCCTAGGACCTCCTCCCTCTGGGCAGGAGTGAGGTTACGCAGGTTCACGTCAAACCGAGCGATACGGGCCTTCATCTTTGCAGCGGCCTGCTCCTGATAGGGAAGTGCCGCTGCCAACACCTCATTCTGAGCCTCGCCAACTAGGGTCGTCAGCCCGGCGGCTGTGTAGTCCATGATGTCGGGGTACGGCGGTTGGTCCCACCACCTGGGAGGACCGTAATGCCGACGCTCCAAACTCTTCCTCCATTGGTCTGGAGTGCGGTCCCTCTTGCTCGCGTTGCAGGAGCGGCAGGAAGGAACAAGATTTGTGATGTCGTCGGCGCCCCCCTGCTCAAGAGGCACAACGTGGTCGACTACCTCGGCGCGAACGCCCATGCTCCCGCAGTAGGTGCACCATCCGCCGGCAGCCGACAGCACGGCTTCGCGCACCCAGGAAGGGAGAGGGCCACGTGGTGTTGGAAGACGTAGCAGCACTCGACCAGGCTGGCGGAGCGCAGGTCGTCCGTGCATGAGTTTGTTCGAGTGTGTCTCACGCGCCACTCATGCGTGGTAAGTGACGACGAGAGGGGGCCGCGCGGGTCTCAGGCAATGCGGCTGGTCAGGACCTCGCAGAAGCTCGGTCGGTCGGGTCCGTCCACACATAGTCCACGGCGACCTGACCACCGCTTTAGGAGTTCGAGCGCTCCTCGGCACTGCCGGGGAACGACACGGTCACGCTGGCCATGGCAGGCTGCCTGGGAGTGCTGGCGTCCGGCGCCGTTGATGTCAGTTGTTGATGTCAGAACGGCCCAACTACCTGCGGTCGTTGGCACGATGGTTCCGTGGACGACCTGGAGCGCATCGCGGCAGAGATCACGGCGTACTACCGAGCACTCGACGAGTGCGCCACTCTGCGGCACCATTTCCGCCACGCTGACGAAGAAAGCGGCCTCTGGTACATCGAGGCTGTACCCGACCGCGGCGAGTTGATCGTCATCAAGCAGGCCGAGCTGACCGCGGCCGGCCAGCTCCACCGATACAGCTGGGAGTACCTGGAGGACGAGCACGGCGGCCTGACAGACCAAGCAATCGATCCTGGACAGGATCCGCTGGAGGCTATCCCGGCCGATGAGTTCCAGCGCGTGTGGACTCGGTGAGCGGTCTGGACAACCACTCTAGGAGAGAGGCTGGGGTGTCGTGCCGGTGACCTGGGGCTTCGATGACTGGTGAGATGTCCAGCAACTCGACCGTCAGACGCCCTCGTTGACCATAGCTGACCGCTGCATCTGGCACGGCAGTGGCACGAACCTCAGCCGACGACAGCCAGCCACGACGGCGGGTGCGTCGACCGACCGCGCACGCGTATGTCTCGCTGCAGCCCCACCGGTCTCAGCCACGCTGCCGATGCTGTCGACCACACAAGCCATGATGGCCGGCCCCCGCGACGACACTGCCTGAGGAGGCCTTGGCCTGGTTGCCCTCGCTGACCTGTGGCTAAAGACGTGTGCCGCAATGGACCGCTGAGTTGGTATCCCCTGTTCCCCGTGGTTCTCTGCACAGCCTGGCCAGGTCTGTCGTGGATGCGACGAGAGGCTCAAATGCACCGTCAGTGACGACTGAGGCTTCCATGGCAGAGGCTGAACTCCAGACACGACCGCGGAGTCTTTGGCATCATCACATGCAGTCTTGTCTGACAGGAGCCGAGGGGGATGAAGTGAAGATATTCGTCATTGCCGACGACGATAACACTCGCGGTGATCTATTCAACGAACGGATGAAGGATCTAGTTCATGCCCTCGGCTACGAGATCACGCGGACCAACATTAATAAGCCAGGAAGAGAACTAGACATTATTGCAGAGCATTCCCTAGAGGATCGGCGGGCCCTAATTGAATGCAAGGCAAAAAAGGACAAGATTGGGGGTGGGGATGTCAACAAATTTGTAGGGGCTATGGATGCCGAGCGCCAGCCCAATGAATATTTGGTTGGCTACTTCGTCTCGATCTCTGGTTTTACCGACTCCGCACTTGAGCAAGAAGCAGCAACGGGCCGGCGGAGAGTTCACCTCCTAGGTCCCTCCGAAATACAGGAACACCTACAAAGGGCACGCATTATCGTGTCACGTGAGTCGGCCTACTTCAGGGCTGGCACTCTGGGGCATGCTGGATGGCGGCTGGATGAAGCGCCAGATTTGGTGGCTCATGAGTGCGGCTGGATATGGATCATCTACTTTCAGCTCGCCGGGGAGCGTAAAGGCTATACGCTTGTCCACGCTGATGGCAGCTTTCCTTCGCGCGCTATGGGGCAGAAAATATCGCGAGCCATGGCCAAACAAATTGTCGAACCGCTGACTTACGTCGAAGGGACACCAGAACTTTCCGCGGAAGACGTCGAGTCAGTGCGGGAAACGTACTACGAGTACGTCTCTAATGAATACGGAGGCTTTACGCTCGAAGGTTTTCCGGTAGATCAGCACCTAGGGTCTAAGAGCATAGCCCTCGAGGAGCTATACATTCCCCAGTTCCTAGAAGAAGTGATCGAGGTCGACGCTACGCAAGAGCAGTCACCACCAGAAAATTCACGTCGTGAGCGCCACCCGCTGAGAAAAATACTGGAAACCCACAAGGCGATTACGGTACTCGGTACCCCGGGGTCCGGTAAATCAACGTTGGTCAAGAGGCTGGCTATTAGCTACACTGCACCGGAGCGACGCAATCAAATTTCAGATAATTTGCCAGATAACTCATGGCTGCCACTTGTGATCAAATGCCGCGAGATCCGTAGCGAAAACGCGACGATTACAGATCTGCTGTTAGATATTCCTTCTCAAGCCGAGATTCCATCCGCAAGCCCTGCTTTCGCGAAACTCGTGTCACACGCGCTTCGCGATGGGGTGGCACTAATCCTCATCGACGGCCTCGACGAATTTTCTGATCCTCGAGGTAGGGCAGGGTTCTTGCGCCGACTCAGAACATTCATGAGTCGGTATCCGCTATGCACCGTAATTGTAACGAGTCGCGAGGCGGGGTTCCGTGAAGTGGCGGGCTTTATAGGTGAGAAGTTTATCAAATATAAGATTTCCGAGTTGAACGACGAGGAGATAAAGTCGCTGACTCTTGCATGGCATAAGCAAGTTCAGGGAGGTAATGCTTCGGTAGTTGAGCGTGCTGTGCAACTTGCTGAGCGGATCATCGAGACGGATCGAGTGAGGCGGTTGGCGGTAAATCCCCTGCTTCTGACAACTCTTCTCCTCGTTCAGCGGTGGGTGGGGGACTTGCCCCGTAAGCGATCGGTTCTTTATGAGAAGGCTATAGAACTGTTGCTGATGACCTGGAACGTCGAAGGATATGAACCGCTCGACTTGGACGAAGCGAAGCCTCATCTAGCTTATCTTGCTCACAGTATGACTAGCTCTGGCCAGCAGCAGGTTCATCAACAGGAAATGCTGGCAATATTCCGACAGGCAAGGGAAGACCTACCGGAGGTGCTGGGCTATTGCAAGTTGAGTCCGCAGGATCTATTGAAACGCATAGAGCTGAGGAGTAGCCTCGTCAGCCAGGTTGGTCATGCGGTTCACGATGGAACTTTGCAGCCGACTTACGAATTCAAGCATCTCACATTCCAGGAATATTTGACCGCTACCGCAATCACTCACGGATGGCACGCTAATGCCCCGGAGGACGGGGGGCAACTGGAGGAAGTACGAGAGCACATATTGGATTCCCAATGGCATGAGGTGATCGCCCTCTACGGGGTGCTAGCTGGCAGGAAGGGGAAGGCGCTTCTCGAATTGCTATGCGATCGCATGGATGAACTGCTTACAGCGGAAGATCGGATCGAACCAAAGTCACCGGAAGACGACTTCCTATATGATGAAGCGTTCGATCTTACTTATTTGATCTTTCAGTGTCTGGAAGACGAGGTGCAGGCAACACCGTCCCTGGCGGACCGTGCACTTGATCTCATAATTCCGCATGTCGAGCATTCATACTTCGACGGGCTCATAACGAGCAGATATGGCGCCCAGCTTCTCGCGAAGGCACGCAGTGAGATTGACGCGGCGAGTTTTGGCGACTCGCAAGCCATTGGGATTTTGGGACGCCTGTTCCTCATGAGCCTCCCTCAGGCGACTGACCCGGAGTCCGTGGAAAGCCGACTGAAGAAGTTGCTCGCTGACGGCGACGCATATGAACGCGTCGAGGCCCTGGGGGCTCTGTTCATGCTTGCGTACTCGCCGTACGGTGAGCCTGGTGAATTTCGAGGAAAAGGTCTCGACCCTCAGTCAGGTGTCTCAGTAGCTCGCAATTGCCTTCCATGCGTACTGCCATTCATCACCGATGAGAACCCGATCTTGCGCTATGCCGCACTGTGGGTACTCGCCTGGACTGCCAGATCCGGGGGCGTGGATCCAGAAAGCCGCGAGGGCTTGGCGTCTCAGTTGACACAGATGTATCTTCATGATCCTGATATCGGAGTTCAACGATTTGCGGGTTGGGCTCTGGTGGAAGTGCAAGATCTCCTCACTGCGGCTTCCCCGAACTTGACGTCTGTAGAGCTTGAGGAGATCGCGGAGCGCATAGATGCTCGGTCGGACAGCCATGAGGTCAAGGCTGCTGTCTTCCTGGCTGTTCTCTCGGAAGATCCTGAACTGATCCGAAAAGCTACCGAGTATGCCGCAGGCGTCAATCATAAAACTCGTTTTGAAGAGAAGATCATTGAGTTCGCAGCCGCAGTCAGCGGCCACCGTGCTTGCTAATTGCTGTGAGCGCGGCACGGGCGCCGGTCGGGCTGGAGCGGGGCGGAGACAGGAGCGCAGGCCCGGCCGGGGGCCGGGCCGCGCGCGGTGAGCGGAGCGAGCCGCCTTGAACCAGTAGAGAAAGTTGTAACTCAGTCTGTCGCGTGGGGCTGTGTCCGGTCCCGGTAGATGCTTGACACTTCGGTCCCAGCTGATGGTTGACAGTGGCCGTGTTCGGCTTTTCTGTGCGCGTCGTTGCGGCGTGTGTGGGGAGGCCGGGATTGGCGCTGGTGGAGTTGTCGGTTGTCGAGCAGAGATACCGGGCTGTGCTTGCGGTGCTGGCGGGTGCGACGGTGACGGAGGTCGCCGCCCAGCTGGGCGTCTCGCGGCAGACGGTGAGCGGGTGGAAGTCCCGGTATGAGGCTTCGGGGCTGGCGGGGTTGGCGGATCGTTCGCGTAGGCCGGCGTCGTGTCCGCATCAGGCGTCAGCTGAGGTGGAGGCGGCGGTGTGTGAGCTGCGGCGAAAGCACCCGAAGTGGGGTCCGCGGCGGATTGCGTTCGTGCTGGAGCGGTCCGGGGCAGTAACGCCGGTGCCGTCGCGGATGACCGTGTATCGGATTCTGGTCCGTCACGGGCTGGTGGAACCGGGAGTGCGGCGCCGGAAGCGGTCGGATTACAAGCGCTGGCAGCGGGACCGTGCGATGCAGTTGTGGCAGATGGACATCGTCGGCGGGGTCTTGCTGGTCGATCCGGTGACGGGTGAGTTGTCCGAGGCGAAGGTCGTGACCGGGGTGGACGATCATTCCCGGTACTGCGTGATCGCATCGGTCGTCGAGCGGGCGACGGGGCGGGCGGTGTGTGCGGCGTTCGCCCGGGCCTTGCAGACGTTCGGGGTCCCGGAGGAGGTGCTGACCGACAACGGCAAGCAGTTCACCGACCGGTTCGGGCATGGCGGTGAGGTGCTGTTCGACCGGATCTGCCGGGAGAACGGGATCGCGCACCGTCTCACTCAGCCGGCATCCCCGACCACGACGGGCAAAGTTGAGCGGTTCCACCAGACGCTGCGGCGTGAACTCCTCGACGACTGCGGTGCCTTCGAGAGCGTCGAGGCGGCTCAGGCGGCGCTGGATGCATGGGTGGAGGAGTACAACTTGGTCCGGCCGCATCAGGCGCTGGACATGCAGTCTCCGGCCGACCGGTTCACCCCGGTTCCCGAGCAGGAGCGGGACGTACTGAGCCTGAGGGTGCCCGGGGTGCTGGCGCTGGTGCCGCCGCAGCGGACTGCCCCTGCGGAGCCGGATCCGGCTGAGGCAATGCCCGTTCCCGTCGGCCCGTCTGAGGAGGTCCCGCCATCGGCGGGGGTGGAGCATGGTGGGCCGGTGGAGTTCGAGCGGGTGGTGCCCGCGAGTGGGAATCTGCAGGTCGCGGGCAAGCAGTTCTGGCTCGGCCCGGCCCGCTCGGGCCTGACGGTGACGTTCTGGGCCGACACGCAAGTGATCCACCTGCTGATCGCCGGGTCGCGCATCAAGTCGGTGCGGTCGCACCTGTCGGTGGCGGATCTGGCCCAGCTGGCGGCCCGGGGAGGGCGTGCGGCGGGGCCGTCGCCGCTGCCGACAGGTGACGGTGCTGCGTTCGAGGTGGACCGGACCGTGAACAACCACGGCCTGGTGGGCCTGGGCGGGCGCCAGGTGCTGGCGGCGGAGATCCTCGGCGGGCGCCGGGTGAGCGTCCGCATCGAGGAGGCCACGTTGTCGTTCTTCGCCCCGTCCTCGCGGGAGCTGCTGCGGGTGCGGCCCAACCCGCTCACCAGCGAGGAGGTGCAGCGGTTGCACGGCCTGCGGCCCGCGGGCCCGCCGCCCCGGCCCCGGGTCGAGCCGGTGCGGGTGCAGCGGCGGGTCAGCGCGGTGGGCACAGTCATGGTCTGTCGGCAGGTCGTGTCCCTCGGCCGTCCATACGCAGGCCAGACGGTGACCGTGCACGTGTCGGACACGACGATCACCGTCGACCTCGACGGCCAGATCCGCGTCATCCGCCGCACGACCGACGTCCCGGTCCGTAACGTGAAAGCGAACAAGCCCCACAAGGCTTCCGATGTTGTCTAGGCCCACCGTCAAGCATCAGCTGGGACCAGAACGTCAAACATCACCTGGGACTAGACACGGCAGCGCGGGGTTGTCCGGTCCCGGTGAAACGCGGTCAGCTGCTCTTGGGCAGCAGGTGCGGCGCGTGGGTCTCGACCGCTTCTAGGAGCTCTCGCTTCGAGGGATTCACCATTGCTCGGCCGGCCACGGTCACGGTGGGCACAGTCTCGTTCCCGTCGGCGACCGACCGGACGAATGCCGCCGCGTCCGGGTCTCGCCAGATGTTCACCTTGGTGTACTGGAGCCGCGTGAAACGGAGTTGGGTAAGCAGCTTCATGCAGTACGTACACATGGGGCGCCAATAGACGACTACGCCGCCAGGCTCCTCAGACACAGATCTCTCCCTCGTCTCCATGCATGCTCGTCGATCAGCGCCGAACCAATGGTGCATCAGTGGAGGTGTTGCGTGCTCGCGTTGGGTTGGAAGTCGTGTGCGCAGGCTGGAAGTTCGACACCTTGGCGGTGGGACAACGGCAGGAAGACCACTGGTCTGATCGTCCATGTGATACGGGTGCTGGCGTGGGTCACCGAGACCGTGCAGGGTTCCATGCGTAGGAGGGCTCGTCGGGTATCGATGCGGCCGTCGTAGAGCCAGGCCCAGGCTTCGTCTGAGGCGTCCGGGTCGAGTGCTGGTGAGATGGTGCGCAGGGCGACCGCTGCCCATCTGTCTGCCTGTGCTGCCGAGTACGGCATCGCAGTCGACGCGATCGACTTCGAGTCGGACACACTCCACGTTGTCCAGCAGCTCAAGCTGAGCCGCAGCAAGCCTGTGTTCGCCCCACCCAAGGGTGGCAAGCTGCGGGACGTGCCGCTGCCCGGTCCGGTCGCTGATGCGCTCCGGGCACACTTGAAGCGATTCCCGCCGGTGGAGATCACCTTGCCGTGGAAGGTGGCGGATGGGCCTCCGACGACCAAGCGGCTGATCTTCACCGGCCCGCGTGGTGGTCACGTCTGGCGGACGTCGCTCAACGAGGAAGTGTGGAACCGTGCGCTCGCCTCGGCCGGGGTGATCCCCGAGCGGAAGCGGGGCGAGTCCTACGCCGAGTCCCGCGAGAACGGCATGCACGCCCTCCGCCACTTCTACGCCTCGGTGCTCCTGGACGCCGGGGAGAACATCAAGGCCCTCGCCGAGTACCTCGGCCACTCCGACCCTGGCCTGACCCTCCGCGTCTACGCGCACCTCATGCCGTCGAGCCAGGAGCGTACTCGCAAGGCCTTGGCAGCCGTCTTCGAAACGGCCCAGTCGGGCCGACCGGCCCAGAGACGGCCCAGCCCCACCAAAAAGCCCCCGTCCTGCAAAGAAACCGCAGGTCAGGGGCTTACTGGTGTCTGCTTACTTCTTCTTCCCCTGGTTCTTGACCGCCTCGATAGCCGCCGCAGCCGCATCAGGGTCGAGGTACGTCCCGCCCGGGTTCACCGGCTTGAAGTCGGCGTCGAGTTCGTAGGACAGCGGGATGCCCGTCGGGATGTTGAGGCCCGCGATGTCCGCGTCGGAGATGCCGTCCAGGTGCTTGACCAGGGCGCGCAGGCTGTTGCCGTGGGCGGCGACCAGGACCGTGCGGCCGGTCAGCAGGTCGGGGACGATCGCGTCGAACCAGTACGGGAGCATGCGGACGACGACGTCCTTGAGGCACTCCGTCTGCGGGCGCAGCTCCGGCGGGAGGGTCGCGTAGCGCGGGTCGGAGAACTGGGAGTACTCGGCGTCGCGGTCCAGCGCCGGCGGCGGGGTGTCGTAGGAGCGGCGCCACAGCATGAACTGCTCCTCGCCGAACTCGGCGAGAGTCTGGGCCTTGTCCTTGCCCTGGAGGGCGCCGTAGTGGCGCTCGTTCAGGCGCCAGCTGCGGTGGACCGGGATCCAGAGGCGGTCGGCGGACTCCAGGGCGAGCTGCGCGGTGCGGATGGCGCGCTTCTGGAGGGACGTGTGCACGACGTCGGGGAGCAGGCCGGCGTCCTTCAGCAGCTCGCCGCCGCGCGTCGCCTCCTTCTCGCCCTTCGCGGTCAGGTTGACGTCCACCCAGCCGGTGAACAGGTTCTTCTCGTTCCACTCGCTCTCGCCGTGGCGGAGGAGGATCAGCTTGTACGGTGCGTCGGCCATGCCCCAGAGCGTAATCCACGCATTCGCCCGTTCGCGTGGCTGCCCGGCAGGCGGACGTTTGACGGGTTCTGTTAATTGAGTGGCCTCTGTCAACCGCGGCTTTGTAACTTGTGCCTGCGGGCTGTGCCGCTTACACCGCTGCGTCGTCCCACACCCTTACACCCTTGCGCTCGGGGGAGCCCATGTCGTCCATGCCGTACGCCCTGCGTGCCAGACGTGCCGTCCGGGAGACCGTCTCCGGACTGCCCCGCGAGTTCTGGTGGCTGTGGACCAGCACCCTCGTCAACCGGCTCGGCGCCTTCGTCGCCACCTTCATGGCGCTGTACCTGACGCTCGACCGCGGTTACTCGGCCACGTACGCCGGTCTGGTCGCCGCCCTGCACGGGCTCGGCGGGGTGATCTCCTCGCTGGGCGGCGGCGTGATGACCGACCGGCTGGGGCGGCGGCCGACGCTGTTGATCGCGCAGGCCTCGACCGCCGTGTCCGTCGCGATCCTCGGGTTCGTGCACCACCCGGTCGCGATCGCCGGCGTCGCGTTCCTCGTGGGCATGGCCAGCAACGCGTCCCGGCCCGCCGTGCAGGCGATGATGGCGGACATCGTGCGGCCGGAGGACCGTATCCGCGCCTTCTCCCTCAACTACTGGGCCATCAACCTCGGCTTCGCCGTGTCCTCCATGGCCGCCGGGTTCATCGCCGAGGTCAGCTATCGCGCCGGGTTCCTGCTCGAGGCGGGGATGACGATGGTCTGCGCGATCCTCGTCTTCCTGCGGCTGCCGGAGTCCAAGCCCGCCGAGACGGTGAGGACGGCCGTCGCCTCCGAGAAGACGGCCGTCGCCTCCGAGGAGACGGCCGCCGCCCCCGACAGCTCCGTCAGCCTCGGGACCGTACTGCGCGACGGGCGCTTCATGAGCGTCGTCGGACTGTCCTTCCTCGTCGCGCTGATCTTCCAGCAGGGCTCGATCGGGCTGCCGGTGGCGATGGGCGAGGCCGGGTTCACGCCAGCCGAGTACGGCATGGCGATCGCCGTGAACGGCGTCCTGATCGTCGTACTCCAGATCCCGGTCACGCGGTTCATCGAGCACCGCGACCCCCGCCGGCTGCTCGTCATCTCCTCGCTCCTCGCGGGGTACGGCTTCGGACTCACCGCCTTCGCCGGGTCGGTCGGCGTCATCGCCCTCACGGTGTGCGTGTGGACGCTGGCCGAGATCGTCAACGCGCCGACGCAGACGGGTCTCGTCGTCCGGCTGTCCCCGCTCCACGGACGCGGTCGCTACCAGGGGATGTACACCATGTCCTGGTCCGTCGCCGCGCTTGTCGCCCCGCTGATGTCCGGCTTCGTCATCGACCGGTTCGGGGCGGAGTGGCTGTGGGGGCTGTGCGCGGTGGTCGGGACGGTGGCCGGGCTGGGGTACGGGGCGTTGATGCGGCGGCTGCCGGAGGAGAAGCCGGCTGAACCGGCTGAACCTGCCGCCGGTGCCCTGGGGCAGGTCCCGGAGCGTTCCGCGTCCGGCCCCTGATCCGTTTCCGGGATGTTCCCGATGGTGTGCGGATACGGCGCTTGATGAGCTGTTCCCATGACCCACCACCGGCAGCAGCAGTCAGCCCGTCGCCTCCCCGCCGTCCTCTCCGTCCTCGCCGCCCTCGTCGGCACGGCCATGCTCGCCGTCGCCACCTCCGCG
The DNA here is from genome assembly GCF_044459945.1 of Streptomyces sp. NPDC050164. Lineage (NCBI taxonomy): Bacteria > Bacillati > Actinomycetota > Actinomycetes > Kitasatosporales > Streptomycetaceae > Streptomyces > Streptomyces sp. NPDC050164. Next base: position 199,628 of record NZ_JBITJK010000009.1, on the reverse strand, counting down.
GGGGCCGGTCCGTCCCACCGCCCGCCGTCCCGATTACAGCCGGAGGGCCAGGCAGCCCATGCCACGACCCGGGCCGTGCTGAACGAGATCGTCGCGCAGGGCACCCCGGGCGTCATCGCCCAGGTCCGCGACCGGCACGGAGTGTGGGACGGCCGGGCCGGTGTCCGCAGGCTCGGCTCGGAGCGGCCGCGGAGCACCCACGAGAGGTTCCGCATCGCCAGCGTGACCAAGACCTTCACCGCCACGGCGCTGCTCAAGCTGGAAGCCGAGGGAAAGCTGTCGCTGGACGACAGCGTGGCCAAGTGGCTGCCGGGAGTGGTGCGCGGCAACGGGTACCGGCCCGGGCACATCACCGTGCGGCACCTCCTCAACCACACGAGCGGGATCTTCGACTACAACATGGACGCCGGCTTCCGGGCCGGGTACGCGGGCGACGAGTTCGACCGCAACCGGTACACCAGGTGGTCCCCCGGGGAACTGGTGGACATCGCGCTCGCCCACCCGCCGAACTTCCAGCCGGAGCAGGGCAGCAAGCCCGGCCGACCCGGCAAGTGGGACTACTCGGACACCAACTACGTCCTGGCCGGCATGATCATAGAGAAGGCCACGGGCTGCAGTTACGCGCACGCCGTCGAGCGCCTCGTCATACGACCGCTCGGTCTGCGCGGCACGAGCGCGCCGGGCACCTCGCCCGGGCTGCCCTCACCCCACGCGCGGCACTACTCGACGCTCTTCGAGGACGGGCCGCAGGCGAAGGTGCGCGACGTCACCGAGTTCAGTCCCACGGTCGCCTTCTCCGCAGGGCAGATGATCTCGACCGTGGGCGACGTGAACACCTTCCTGTCCAGGCTGCTGGCCGGTGACCTGCTGCCGCCCGCACAGCAGCGGCAACTCCTCGACGCCGTCCCCGTCGACGGGGACAAGGGCCACGGCGGCCCGCAGGACGTCTACGGCCTGGGCCTACGGCACTTCAAGCTGGCGGAGGGCTGCTGGGCCTGGGGGCACGGCGGCATGATCCCCGGCTCCGCGACCCGCACCCTCGCCTCGGCGGACGGCCGGCAGGTCATGACCATGAACCGCAACGGCGACTGGGGCGAGCAGCGACTGGAGGACGCCGCTGTCGCATCCGAGTTCTGCCGGAGCGCTCCCTGAGACGGGCCGACCGCACCGCTCACCTCACGAGACCGTCAACGGCACCGGATGGATCTCGTCCGCCTTGTGCCCCGCGCGTTCGTGGATGCGCTGGACCGCTTCCGCGGAGGGTGCCTCGGAGAGGCAGTAGACGAGGCCGGACTCCGGGTCCGCCCAGGCCGCCTCGAAGTGGACGCTCTCGTCCTTCTCTATGGCGAGGTCCGCGTCGTGGGCCTCGCGCAGCTGCGCTTCCGTGATGCCCTTCATGCTGTGGTGGACATCCATGAACTTGGCCATGACGTCGCGCCTCCTTCCCAGTAGCCGGCGGTACGCCAGGACAGCGGGCGTACTTCCATGGTCCGCCCGTACGGGCACGGAGGCGACCACAACGCCGCAGGGCCCCGGCGGCGAGCCACCGGAGCCCTGCTGGTCGTACGAACGGTGCCGGCGTCAGCCGCACTGGCAGGGGCTGCCCGACTGGCACCCGCAGCCGCAGCCCGAGCCGCAGCCGCACGCGGCGACCAGGGGCAGGTTCCTGATCTCGACGGGCTGCTCGGTCTGGCGATCCTGCGTGGGGTCGGGCGTGGTGTCGGGGGATTCGGCCATGGGTCCCTCCTCAAGGCTGGTGCCTGTGCCCATTGGATGCCCGCTGCACTGGGCGCATCAACGGCGCACAGAGGCGCCCGCGCCCCAGCGACCGAAGGTCAGGCGCTCTCCGACCCCGTCACCGCCTGGATCTCCGGCTGTACGTCCGTCGTCTGGAGCTCGTCCGCGTGCTCACCCGTCACCAGGTACACCACCCGCTTGGCGACCGAGACCGCGTGGTCGGCGAACCGCTCGTAGTAGCGGCCGAGCAGCGTCACGTCCACGGCCGTCTCGATGCCGTGCTTCCAGCGGTCGTCCATCAGGTGCTGGAAGAGCGTGCGGTGCAGCAGGTCCATCGCGTCGTCGTCCTGCTCCAGCTGGAGCGCCAGGTCGACGTCCTTGGTGATGATCACCTCGGCGGCCTTGGCCATCAGGCGCTGGGCGAGCTGGCCCATCTCCAGGATGGTGGCGTGCAGGTCGCTCGGGACCGCGCGGTCCGGGTAGCGCAGGCGCGCGAGCTTCGCCACGTGCTGGGCGAGGTCGCCCGAGCGCTCCAGGTCGGCCGACATGCGCAGCGACGTGACGACGATGCGCAGGTCCGTCGCCACCGGCTGCTGCCGGGCCAGCAGGGCAATGGCCCGGGCCTCCAGGTCGTGCTGGAGCTCGTCGACCTTCTGGTCGGCCTCGATGACGTTCTCGGCCAGCTTCAGGTCGGAGTCGAGCATGGCGGTGGTGGCGCGCCCGATCGCCGAGCCGACCAGCCGGGCCATCTCCACCAGACCGTCGCCGATCGAGTCCAGTTCCTCGTGGTACGCGTCCCGCATCAGGCTTCCCTCTCGTGCGTCTGGGTCGGGGGTTCATAGGGCCAGGGCCCACCGAACAACCAGCGGTACGACTGTCCTATTACCGATGGTCCGAACCCCACGCTCCCACGTTCCGGCCCGTACGCGTCCGTTTCCGTCATCCCAAATGAACCAATACTGGCTCCAAGGTGAACTCTGGGCGACGAGTGTTCGAGCTCGTAGCCCGACGGCTGTGGCCCGTGCCCGTCCCATGCCTAACCTGGGTACATGGACGTGAACGCGGCGGTCGCCGCAGCGGCTGCGATCGCCGGGGTGCTCACCGGCGTCATCGCCATGCTGGCGTTCCGCTGGAGTGAGCGCGAACAGAAGCGCCCGACACGAACCTCCCTGCACACGGATCCGGTGCTGCCCCCGGGCGTGGACACCGTCCTGTCGGTCCTCAGGTCCTCCGCCGTCGTGCTCGACGAGGCGGACGCCGTGGTCAAGGCCAGCTCGGCGGCGTACGCCCTCGGCCTGGTCCGCGGCGGCAAGCTCGCCGTCGAGCCGATGCTCCAGATGGCCCGGGACACCCGGCGCGACGGGGAGATACGCCAGGTCGAGCTGGACCTGCCGCGGCGCGGGACCGGACGCGGGGAGGCCCTGGCCGTCTCGGCGCGGGTCGCGCCGCTCGGCTCCCGGCTGGTGCTGCTGCTCGTGGAGGACCTCACCGAGGCCCGCCGGATCGAGGCGGTCCGGCGTGACTTCGTGGCCAACGTGAGCCACGAGCTGAAGACGCCCGTCGGCGCCCTCTCCCTGCTGTCCGAGGCCGTCATGGACGCCTCCGACGACCCCGAGGCCGTGGAGCGGTTCGCCGGGCGCATGCAGATCGAGGCCACCCGGCTCACCAGCCTGGTGCAGGAGCTGATCGACCTGTCGCGGGTGCAGAACGACGATCCGCTGGAGGACGCCGAGCCCGTGCGCGTCGACGAGCTCGTCGCCGAGGCCATAGACCGCTGCCGGCACCAGGCCGGCACCAAACAGATCACCATGGCCGCGGGCGGCACCGCCGACCTGCACGTGTGGGGCAACCGCGGCCAGCTCGCCGCCGCCCTCGGCAACCTCGTCGAGAACGCGGTCAACTACTCGCCCGCCCGCACCCGCGTCGGCATAGCGGCCCGCAGGGTGAACGCAGCCGGCGGGGAACACATCGAGATCGCCGTCACCGACCAGGGCATCGGCATCTCCGACAAGGACAAGGAGCGCATCTTCGAGCGCTTCTATCGCGTCGACCCGGCCCGCTCCCGTGCCACCGGTGGTACGGGACTGGGGCTGGCGATCGTGAAGCACGTGGCCGCCTCGCACGGCGGGGAGGTCACGGTGTGGAGCGCCGAAGGCCAGGGCTCCACCTTCACCCTGCGGCTGCCGGAGGCCGGTGCGGCCCGCGACCGCGCACATCAGCAGCCCGCCCGATCAGCACGCGCAGGAGGCGCGGGCCTCGACGAAGAGGCCGGGCGGTCCACCCCCACATCCCCCGAATCAACCGCGTACGAAACGCTTCCTGCCCCGGAGGTCCTTCCGTGACCCGAGTGCTCGTCGTCGAGGACGAGGAGTCCTTCTCCGACGCCCTGTCGTACATGCTCCGCAAGGAGGGCTTCGAGGTCGCCGTCGCGACCACCGGGCCCGACGGACTCGACGAGTTCGAGCGCAACGGCGCCGACCTCGTCCTTCTCGACCTGATGCTGCCCGGCCTGCCGGGCACCGAGGTGTGCCGCCAGCTGCGCGGCCGCTCCAACGTCCCCGTCATCATGGTGACCGCCAAGGACAGCGAGATCGACAAGGTCGTCGGCCTGGAGATAGGAGCCGACGACTACGTCACCAAGCCCTTCTCCTCGCGCGAACTGGTCGCCCGTATCCGGGCCGTGCTGCGCCGCCGCGGTGAGCCGGAGGAGGTGACCCCTGCCGCGCTGGAGGCCGGCCCGGTCCGCATGGACGTCGACCGGCACGTGGTCACCGTCGGCGGCACCAAGGTCGACCTGCCGCTGAAGGAGTTCGACCTGCTGGAGATGCTGCTGCGCAACGCCGGCCGCGTGCTGACCCGCATGCAGCTCATCGACCGGGTCTGGGGCGCCGACTACGTCGGTGACACCAAGACCCTCGACGTCCACGTCAAGCGCCTTCGCGCCAAGATCGAGCCGGACCCGGGCGCCCCGCGCTACCTGGTCACGGTCCGCGGCCTGGGCTACAAGTTCGAGCCGTAAGCCGGCCGCGTAGGACGAACGCGAAAGGGCGGGACCTCACAGGAGGTCCCGCCCTTTCGTACGACTGCCTCGCGCAGGCTCAGTGCCCGGCGCCTGCGCCCGTCGACGCGCTCGCGGACGCCGCGTCGGTCGGCGTGCCCGGCGACTCGTGGCCACCCGGGGTCTCACCGGCGGCGGGGCTCTCCGTCCCGGCCGGCGAGCCGGAGGGGGAGCCCGAGGCGCCCGGCGCGGCCGGGACCTCGGTCGGGCCCCACTCGGTGAAGTGGTGCTCGGCGGGGACGACGAACGCGCGCAGGCTCACGTCACCGGTCTTGCTGAAGGTGAAGGTGACCTCCTGGGCGTTGCCGTCCTGGGCGGCCTCGCGGCCGCTCGGCAGCACGGCCGTGGCGTTGTCCTTGCCGCCCAGGACCAGGCTGCCACCGGCCGGGATGCTCAGGCTGCCGCCCTTGGCGGGCTTGAGCTCGGCCTTCTCGCCGGTGCCGGGGAGAGTGATGGACTCCAGCGTCTCGGCGGTGCTGCCGGAGTTGAAGAAGGTGGCGGAGATCGCGGCCGGGCCGGTCGACTCGAGGTCGGGCTGCGTGATCACGATCGCGTTCTGGACCTTGATGTTGCCGACGCTCGTCGCCGCGTGGTCCGGCTGGATCTCGAGGGTCTGCGCGTTGTTGCCGGCACCGCACGCGGCGAGCGAGGCGACGGAGAACGCGATGGCGGCGGCGGCGAGGGCGCCGCGTCGAAGGCTGCTGCTCACGGCGGCGGCAACTCCTTGACTCGAGAGCGGAGCGGCCGATAAAGCCGCCCTAAGTGTCTGTCAGCGGGCCTCAGGTTACCGAGCCGTTCCGGCGCGGCCGCACCCGACCCCCCGGCACCTGTGATCCCACCTGGGCCACAGTGACTCCTGGGTCACATTGGCGGGGTGCTCGTCCGGCATTCACATAAGAGCCTCGGACAGCAGCGCAAATTTTCCGTGAAGGAATGTGCGGACCACCTGGGAATTGATCACCGACGGCTCGCCCGGACGCCTCGTGATCAATTCCGGATTCGACCGGAACCCGGCTCGGGCCGCCGAACGGAGTAGCGGAAGTCGATCATACAGAACCGGACATATGGGGATGTTCGGCCGCTTGGAGGGGGCTCCGGATGTGTGTAACGTACGCGTTTCGCTCGGCCTGGAGAGCCGCTCCGACCTGCGAATACCTTCTTCCATCCCCTGTCCGAAGCACGTTCCTGTTGGACTTGTCAAGCCCCGAGATGTGCCCTGACCTGCGAAAACGCCATTCAGAACCCGCAGTTTCCGTGTTACTCTGGATAGCCACGGAAGGGGTACCTGTCACATGACGTTCAAGGTTGGCGACACCGTGGTCTATCCCCATCACGGGGCCGCGCTGATCGAGGCTATCGAAACTCGCCAGATCAAAGGCGTGGACAAGACCTACTTGGTGCTGAAGGTCGCCCAGGGTGACCTGACAGTGCGTGTGCCAGCGGACAATGCGGAGTTCGTCGGCGTGCGTGATGTGGTCGGTCAGGACGGGCTGGACCGGGTCTTCGAGGTGCTGCGCGCGCCGTACGCCGAGGAGCCCACGAACTGGTCCCGTCGTTACAAGGCAAACCTGGAGAAGCTCGCCTCGGGCGATGTCATCAAGGTCGCGGAAGTGGTGCGTGACCTGTGGCGTCGTGAGCGCGAGCGTGGACTCTCCGCTGGTGAGAAGCGCATGCTCGCCAAGGCCCGCCAGATTCTGGTGAGCGAACTCGCTCTCGCGGAGAACACCAACGAGGACAAGGCCGAGGCCCTGCTCGACGAGGTTCTCGCCTCCTGAGGCGGCGCCTGTCGCTCAGCACTCAGCAACATCGAAATGCCGCGGTGCCCGATGACGATTCTTCTGTCGCCGGGCGCTGCGGCATGTTCGTACGCGGACGCCGAATGCGCCGTCATCGCCGGATGTGTTATCACTCACGATCCGGTGCTTGGCGTGCCGGGCCCGGGCAGCCGGCTCGACCAGCGTCACGGAAGGGTCCGGTCGAGCGCGTCGCGCCCGGCACTCCTCCAGGCCATACCCACGCCAGGGCAACACACAAACCTGACAGGAACCGATGTCTGACGTTTCGCGCCCCTCGCCGTCGGCCGCCTCTGCGGCAGCCCGTACGGCGGCCGTGATCCCGGCCGCCGGCCGTGGTGTACGGCTCGGCCCGGGCGCCCCCAAGGCGCTCCGCGCGCTGGGCGGCACCCCCATGCTCATCCACGCGGTCCGCGCGATGGCCGCCTCCCGCGCCGTCTCGCTGGTCGTCGTCGTGGCCCCGCCCGACGGTGCCGCCGAGGTCAAGTCGCTGCTCGACGCGCACGCGCTGCCCGAGCGCACCGACTTCCTCGTCGTACCGGGCGGGCAGACCCGCCAGGAGTCCGTGAAGCTCGGCCTGGACGCGCTGCCGCCCGGCCACGACATCGTGCTGGTGCACGACGCGGCCCGGCCGCTGGTGCCGGTGGACACGGTCGACGCCGTGATCGAGGCCGTACGCGAGGGCGCCCCGGCCGTGGTCCCGGCGCTGCCGCTCGCCGACACCGTCAAGCAGGTCGAGCCCGCCCAGGCGCCCGGCGAGCCGGAGCCGGTCGTCGCGACGCCGGAGCGCGCGCGGCTGAGGGCGGTCCAGACGCCGCAGGGGTTCGACCGGGCGACGCTGGTACGGGCGCACGAGGCGGTGTCCTCAGACGTCACCGACGACGCCGGCATGGTCGAGCAGCTCGGCATCACGGTCGTGGCGGTGCCCGGCCACGAGGAGGCGTTCAAGGTCACCCGGCCCCTGGACCTGGTGCTCGCGGAGGCGGTCCTGGCCCGCAGGAGGCTCAACGATGGCTTCTGACCCGATGCCCGAGGTGCCCCTGCCCCGGGTCGGCATCGGCACCGACATCCACGCCTTCGAGGAGGGTCGCGAGTTGTGGTGCGCCGGCCTGAAGTGGGAGGGCGAGGGACCGGGCCTCGCGGGCCACTCGGACGCGGACGTCGTCGCGCACGCCGCGTGCAACGCGCTGTTCTCGGCGGCGGGCCTCGGCGACCTCGGCCGGCACTTCGGCACGGGCCGCCCCCAGTGGTCCGGCGCGTCCGGCGTCACGCTGCTGACGGAGGCGGCCCGGATCGTCCGCGAGGCGGGCTTCCGCATCGGCAACATCGCCGTACAGGTCGTGGGCCCGAGGCCGAAGATCGGCAAACGGCGGGACGAGGCGGAAAAGCTCCTGTCGGAGGCGGCGGGAGCACCGGTGTCGGTGTCGGGCGCGACGACGGACGGACTGGGCTTCCCGGGACGCGAGGAGGGCCTGATGGCGGTGGCCACGGCGTTGGTCGTGCGAGTCGGGTGAAAGGCGCTGCCCCACGCACCCCCACGGCCTACTACCCTGGTCCCGTGACTATTCGCCTGTACGACACCAGCGCCCGGCAGATCCGTGACTTCTCCCCGCTCAAGCCGGGTTGCGTCTCGATCTACCTGTGCGGTGCCACCGTGCAGGCCGCACCGCACATCGGGCACATCCGGTCGGGTCTGAACTTCGACATCCTGCGCCGCTGGTTCGCCTACCGCGGCTACGACGTCACGTTCGTGCGGAACGTCACGGACATCGACGACAAGATCATCACCAAGTCGGCCGAGCAGAACCGGCCCTGGTGGGCCATCGGCTACGAGAACGAGCGCGCGTTCAACGACGGCTACCACGCCCTCGGCTGCCTGCCGCCGACCTACGAGCCGCGCGCCACGGGGCACGTGACCGAGATGGTCGAGATGATGCGCGGCCTCATCGAGCGCGGGCACGCCTACGAGGCCGACGGCAGCGTCTACTTCGACGTCCGGTCCTGGCCCTCCTACCTGGAGCTGTCCCGGCAGGACCTCGACGAGATGCGGCAGCCCGCCGAGGAGGGCATCACCGGCAAGCGCGACCCGCGCGACTTCGCCATGTGGAAGGCGGCCAAGCCCGGCGAGCCGGACTGGGAGACGCCGTGGGGCCGCGGCCGCCCGGGCTGGCACCTGGAGTGCTCGGCGATGGCGCACAAGTACCTCGGCACCGCCTTCGACATCCACGGCGGCGGCCTCGACCTGGTCTTCCCGCACCACGAGAACGAGATCGCCCAGGCCAAGGCCTACGGCGACGACTTCGCCCAGTACTGGGTGCACAACGCCTGGGTCACCATGAGCGGCGAGAAGATGTCCAAGTCGCTCGGCAACTCGGTCCTGGTCGGCGAGATGGTCAAGCGCTGGCGGCCCATCGTGCTGCGCTACTACCTCGGCACCCCGCACTACCGCTCGACGATCGAGTACAGCGAGGAGGCGCTGCGCGAGGCCGAGTCGGCGTTCGCGCGGATCGAGGGCTTCGTACAGCGCGTGGTGGAGAAGGCCGGTGCCGTCGAGCCCGCCGCACAGGTGCCGCTGGCCTTCGCCGAGGCGATGGACGACGACCTGGGCGTGCCGCAGGCGCTCGCCGTGGTGCACACCACGGTCCGGCAGGGCAACAGCGCGCTGGCCGCCGACGACAAGGAAGCCGCGGTGGCCCGGCTCGCCGAGGTCCGCGCCATGCTCGGCGTCCTCGGACTCGACCCGCTCGACGCCCACTGGGCCGGGGAGAGCGACCGCGGCGCCGATCTGCACGGCGTGGTCGACACGCTCGTCCGCATGGTCCTCGACCAGCGCGAGGCCGCCCGGGCCCGCAAGGACTGGACCACCGCGGACGCCATCCGCGACCAGCTGAGCCAGTCCGGCCTGGTCATCGAGGACAGCCCGCAAGGGCCGCGCTGGAGCCTCGGACCGCGCTGAGATCAGCGCCGGGACGAGATCTGCAGCTGATCGATTGTGCCGCCCGGGCCTCCGGGCGGCACACTGCACAGACGTAACAGACGTACGTACGAACCACTTCACGGAGACGGGTAGCTCATGGCCGCGAACAACCGCCGCATGTCCGGCAAGAAGGGCGCGCAGGTCGGCAGTGGCGGCAAGCGACGCCGGAGCCTGGAAGGCAAGGGGCCGACGCCCCCCGCCGAGATGCGCAAGGGCCACGCCAAGCAGCGCGCGGCCCAGGCCAAGTCGCGCCGCGCCCAGGGCCGCACCAAGGGCCCGCGAGGCAGGGGCACCTCCGAGCTCGTCGTCGGGCGCAACCCCGTCGTCGAGGCGCTGCGCGAGGGCGTGCCGGCGTCCACGCTGTACGTGCAGCAGTTCATCGACAGCGACGAGCGGGTGCGCGAGGCGCTGCAACTGGCCTCCGAGCGCGGCGGCATCAACCTCATGGAGGCCCCGCGCCCCGAGCTCGATCGGATGACGAACGGGCTGAACCACCAGGGGCTCGTGCTCCAGGTCCCGCCGTACACGTACGCCCACCCGCAGGACCTCGCCGACGCCGCCCTCGACGACGGCGAGGACCCGCTGATCGTCGCGCTCGACGGTGTCACCGACCCGCGCAACCTCGGCGCGGTCGTCCGCTCCGTCTCCGCCTTCGGCGGGCACGGCGTCGTCGTGCCCGAGCGGCGGGCCGCCGGGATGACGGCGGGTGCCTGGAAGACGTCCGCCGGCGCGGCCGCCCGTACGCCCGTCGCCCGCGCCACCAACCTGACGCGCGCCCTCGAGGCGTACAAGAAGGCCGGCATCGTGGTCGTCGGTCTGGCCGCCGACGGCGAGGTCGAACTCGGTGAGCTGGAGGCCCTGGGCGGGCCAGTCGCCATCGTCGTCGGCAGCGAGGGCAAGGGGCTGTCCCGGCTGGTCGGGGAGACCTGCGACTTCCGGGTGCGGATCCCGATGCCGGGCGGCACCGAGTCGCTCAACGCCGGTGTGGCGGCGGGCATCGTGCTGTACGAGGCGGTCCGCCGGCGCAGCTGAACAGGCATCCGCCACCTCACCCGTACGGGTTAATTCCGGGAACATCGGGGCGACGAGGACAAGCTTGACGGGGTCCGGACAGATCCGGCGAGTCAAAGCAGTGTCCTATCCCGACGTCACTCGGTTAGATGAGTGTGGACACCAGAACACCCCGCACACCCACGGGGGACCGCTCGTCGGGACTCGACGACGCTCCCGCGCTGAGCATGGTGAAGGTGCCGAGCGACCCGGCGCAGGTCATCGTCAACCACGCGAGCTTCCGCGTGCAGTTGGGCGTCTCGACGCGTCGCACCCTGTCCCCACGGGTCGCACGGCATCTGACCGCCGCCGAGGACACCGCCCGCATCCCCGTCACCGCGGCGGACGGGGCCGCCACCCGCCGCCGGCCCGTCGTCTGGAGCGGCAAGTCCGCGCCCGACGACACCGGCGCCCACCGGCTCCTCCAGGCCATCCGGCACGAGAGCGTCCGCCACCCCGACGAGCCCGCCACCGACACCGGGGCCACCCAGGTCATCTCCCGCGTGGGCACCGACCCGCAGGCCCCGGGCTACGGCGCCGGATACCAGGACGGCGGCTACGGCGGCACGGGCTACGAGGGCGGCTACCAGGACGACCTCACCCAGACGGTCGAGACCCCCGTCGTGGGCCCGCAGCGCACGCACGAGCCCGCCGACGGCACCCGACTGCTGCCGCCCATGCGCACGGTCGCCGGCGCCTACGACGAACCCGCCTACGAGGAAGGGGGGTTCGAGGACCTCCCCGCCGAGGCGGACGACACCGAGCGGCCCGTCAAGCGCCACGGCGACGACCCGGCACGGCACGCCTACTACCCGGGCCGCCGGATGAACCTCGGCGTCGTCCTGCTCCCGCTGCGCGTCTTCCTCGGCTCCATCTCCATCTACGCCGGCATGGGCAAGCTGTGCGACCCCGTCTACTTCGACGGCGGCAAGCGCGGCTCCATGGTCACGTGGCTGAACACCCTGCACCCCTGGGAAGTCGCCGAGCCGCTGCGCCAGTTCGCCCTCCAGCACCCGGTCGGCTCCGGACTGGTCATCGCCTTCGCCCAGGTCATCGTCGGCGTCCTGACGGTCCTCGGCTGCTGGCAGCGCGTCGCCGCCTTCTTCGGCGCCCTGCTCTCGGCCGCGCTGCTGGTCACCGTCAGCTGGAAGAGCGTCCCCGCCTACCAGACCCCCGACATCATCTACCTCGCCGCCTGGTCACCGCTGATCATCGCCGGCGCCCCCGTCTACTCCGTCGACGGCCGACTGGCCGGCAGTGCCTGGCGCCGCCTCGGACCCCGCTCCAACATCTGGGACCTGCGCCGCTACGTGCTGCGCCGCGGCGCCCTCGTCACCGCCGTCGCCGTCGGCCTCACCCTGCTCGTCGGCTCGCTGCTCGGCGGCGCCGTCCGCGACGACGACCGGGTCGTCGTCCCCGGCCCCGGCGAGGCCCCGCGCAACGAACTGCCCGGCTCCCCGCTCCCGGGCGAACCCGGCAAGCGGCAGGACAGGCGGACCCCGTCGGCCCCCACCTCGCCCACCCAGGGCGCCACGGCCGGCTCGGCCAGCCCCAGCGCGGGCACCACGACCAGGCCGGGAGCCACGCGGGACGTCGGCACCGTCACCGGCGGTTCGCCCAGCCAGACCCAGGGCAGCGCGGGCCAGGCCCCGCCCCAGCAGTCCTCCCCGGTCGGCCAGGCCCCGAGCACCAGCTCCGGCCCCACCTCCGGCGGCCCCTCCGGAGGCACGGCGACCGGCGGCTCGGGCTCCGGCGGGGGCGACGGCGGCTCCTCGTCCACGGGCCGACCGGGCCTGGTGGGCGGCCTGCTGGGCTAACCGGCAGAGCCAGGCAACAGAAGGGCCCCGCACGTCGAAGGTGCGGGGCCCTTCTGTTGCCGAGGGGCAGCGGACTCAAGGGGCATGGGGCTGTACGGCCCTCAGCGCCCCATAGCCGACAGTTCCTTCGCGGCCTCCGTCAGATCCTTCGCCGTATCGATCGCACGCCAATACGACCCCTGAGGGATCGTGAACCCGGCCAGCTTCCGCTCGCGGGCCAGCCGGGGAAACGTCGTGCGCTCGTGGTCCCCCCGGTCCGGCAGCAGCCCCGCGAACTCGGGGGAGAAGACATACACGCCCGCGTTGATCTCGAAGGTCGACGGCGGGGCCTCGATGAAGTCCGTGATGCGGCCAAAGCCGTCCGTCTTCACCGCGCCCCACGGCAGGCGCGGCCGGGCCAGGGCCAGCGTCGCGACGGCGTCCCGCTCGGTGTGGAAGTCCGCCATGTCACGCAGCGAGAACCGGGTCCAGATGTCGCCGTTCGTGGCGTACCAGGGCTGGTCCGGGTGGGGCAGATGCGCGGCGGCGTACTTGAGGCCGCCGCCCCGGCCGAGGGGCTCGGACTCCACGACGGTGGTGACGGAGACGGGCAGATCGGCCGTCTCCAGCCACTTCTCGAGCACCTCGGCGAGGTGGCCGCAGGAGACCACCACGTCCGTCACGCCCTCCTCGGCGAGCCAGGACAGCTGATGGCCGATGATCGGGGTCCCCGTCCCGGGGATCTCGACCATCGGCTTGGGCCGGTCGTCGGTGTACGGACGTAGCCGGGAGCCCTGGCCACCGGCCAGAACGACGGCTTGAACGGGGCGGGACGCGGCGCTCGGATCGCTCATGAGACCGAACTGTACGTGGCGTCCCGCCCGGGACCGCGGTGGAGGAAGGTACTCGCGTCAGTCGTTGCCGGCTTCCCACCCCTCTCGTTCGGCGGCGGGGCGGTGCGCTCAGCTGTGCGCGGCCGCGACGCCCGTGGCGAAGGCGGTGTCGCAGACCGGGCGGGCGTAGGACTGGGCGCGCGTCGGGCCGTAGACCCGGACGGCGGCCTGGCCGAGGGCGCGGGCGATGGAGGCGCAGTGCTTCGCCAGCGACGGACGGCCGTTGACGGCCTGCTGGAGGTGGGTGAGGGCGACGCCCGGGTTCTCCTCCTGGAGCTCGGTGAGCAGCGTGTCGCGCAGGACGTCCTGCGGGGCGCGCTTGGCGGCCCGCGCGGTGCCGGTGGACGTGCTGGTGTCCGCGGCGGTGAGCACCGGGTCGGAGGGGCTTCCCGACCAGTTGACTCGGGTGACCGCGAGGGTCCCGGAGAGCACCAGGACGACGGGCAGGACGAAAGCGAGGGTGCGGCCGATCCGGCGGGCGGGGCCCCGGCCGCGTCGCGTCTGTTGGTTAGTGGAGTGCTTCACGCGTGTGAGGGTAGCGCGGAGTGATGGTTTATAGACATTGAGTCACCGGTTCGGGGGATGAGAGAGTGCCCATTTTTGGGTAACGCGTTGACGCACACGACTCGAAACGTCCGGTCTGCCGGGGTATTTGTCGACAACGAGAAGGGCCCCGCAGCGCGCTGCGGGGCCCTCTTCGTCACTTGGGTGATTCACCCGGGGTTGTGCGTTTGCTGGTGGGTCAGTCGGACAGGCGCTCGCCCGTGGAGGTCGAGAACACGTGGGTCTCGCCGGAGCGCGGGACGATGTGCAGCGTGCTGCCCTTCTCCGGGACGTCACGGCCGCTGACGCGGACCACGAGGTCCTTGGAGTCGTCGCCGACCTTCGCCGTGCCGTAGACGTAGGCGTCGGCGCCCAGCTCCTCGACGACGTTGACGGTGACCGCGAGGCCCAGCTCGGCGTCCGGACCGGCCACGTCGAAGTGCTCGGGGCGGACACCGACGGTGACGGTCTTGTCGGTGGTGGCGGCGAGCGCGTCGCGCTGCACCGGCACGACCGACTTGCCGAACTTCACGCCGCCGTCGGTCACCGGGACCTCGACGAGGTTCATCGCCGGGGAGCCGATGAAGCCGGCCACGAAGAGGTTGGCGGGCTTGTCGTACATGCTGCGCGGGGTGTCGATCTGCTGGAGCAGACCGTCCTTGAGGACCGCCACGCGGTCGCCCATCGTCATGGCCTCGACCTGGTCGTGGGTGACGTAGACGGTGGTGATGCCCAGGCGGCGCTGGAGCGAGGCGATCTGTGTACGCGTGGACACACGGAGCTTGGCGTCCAGGTTGGACAGCGGCTCGTCCATGAGGAACACCTGCGGCTCACGCACGATGGCGCGGCCCATGGCGACACGCTGGCGCTGACCACCGGAGAGCGCCTTCGGCTTGCGGTCCAGGTACTCGGTGAGGTCGAGGATCTTCGCGGCCTCCTCGACCTTCTGCCGGATCTCCGCCTTGTTGACGCCGGCGATCTTGAGCGCGAAGCCCATGTTGTCGGCGACGGTCATGTGCGGGTAGAGCGCGTAGTTCTGGAACACCATGGCGATGTCCCGGTCCTTCGGCGGCAGGTGGGTGACGTCGCGGTCGCCGATGCGGATGGCGCCGGCGTTGACGTCCTCGAGCCCCGCGAGCATGCGGAGCGAGGTGGACTTGCCGCAGCCGGACGGGCCGACGAGGACGAGGAACTCGCCGTCCTCGATGTCGATCTCCAGCGCGTCAACAGCGGGCTTGGTGGAACCCGGGTAGATCCGGGTCGCCTTGTCGAACGAGACAGTGGCCATGATGAGTGAACCCCTTCTACCGGCAGGAACGTGCCGGACGATCCGAGTAGGAAGGCGGTGCCACGACGGGTATTCCGTTGTGGTGTAGTCCACGCGTGTGAACTGGCTCAGGACGGTACCCGGCGTTCATCTGTCTGTCAGTACCTCCGGGCCTGTGAACTTCGCGGAAATTTTCGAAGCGGCGGTCATGCCTCCTCGTACCGGCCCGCCAGCACCGCCACCGCCCGGGCGACGGCCTGCCGCAGTCCGGGCGGCCCGAGCACCTCCGCCTCCGCCCCCAGCCGGAGGAGATCACCGACCGCCACGGCCTCCGCCTCCACGGGCAGCTCCACCTCCACCCAGCCGTCCCCGTCCGGCGCCCCGACGCCCTCCAGGGCCCGTGCACCCGCCGCCCCGAACTGCATCGGCAGCAGCCGCTGCCCGCGCGGGGAGAGCCGCACCCGCGCGACACCCTGCTGCACAGCGGCCTCCATGCGCCGGGACGACTCCTCCCAATGGGCGGCCAGGTCGAAGCCGGCCGGACGGTCGAAGGTCTCCCCGGTGTCCTCCACGACCAGCACGCGCGACACCCGGTACGTCCGTACGGCCCCCTGCGCCAGGGCGACCAAGTACCAGATGCCGCCCTTCAGGACGAGCCCCAGCGGCCGCACCTCCCGGTGCACCTCGCCGCGCCACCGCCGGTAGTGCATCCGCAGCACCCGCTGCTCCCACACGGCCGCTGCCACCGCCTCAAGGCACGGCACCGGATCGGCCTCCCGGAACCAGGCAGGCGCATCCAGGTGGAACCGCTCCTGGACCCGCCGCGCCTGCCCGGCCAGTTCCGCGGGCAGAGCGGCCTGCACCTTCAGCTGGGCACTGGCCAGCACCGCCCCCAGCCCCAGGTCTCGCGCGGGGCCGGGCATCCCGGCGAGGAACAGCGACCCGGCCTCGGCGTCGGTCAGGCCGGTCAGCCGCGTCCGGTACCCGTCGACCAGCCGGTAGCCCCCCTCGGGCCCCCGGTCCGCGCACACCGGCACACCCGCCGCGCCCAGCGCCTCGACGTCCCGGTAGACCGTCCGCACCGACACCTCCAGCTCGGCGGCGAGCTCGGGAGCGGTCATGCGTCCGCGGTTCTGGAGCAGCAGGAGCAGGGAGAGGAGCCGGTCGGCGCGCATGGATGCCATTGTCCGGCGTCCGGCGGCGTACCTGACAGAAGATGTCAGGTACGGGGATCAGGGTGGTCTCCAGACGCCTTCACGGGCCCGTCCGGCCCCTGATCGAGAGGACCACCCATGCCCGGAACCCGGACCACCACCGGTCACTTCACCTTCGCCGATTGGCAGGAACGTGTGATCGGCCCGAGCGAGGACACGAACCCACGGGTCGCCCACGCCTCCGTCCGGAACACCTTCAACGGCGGCATCGAGGCGGCCGGGACGATCTGCGAGTACACCATCGTCTACGTCACCCCCAAGACCGGCTCCTTCGCCGGCATGGAGCTGCTCACCGGCCGCCTCGACGGGCGGGAGGGGAGCTTCGCCGTCGAGGAACGGGGGTCGTTCGACGAGGACGGAACCGTGCACTGCGCCTTCGAGGTGGTGGAGGGCTCCGGGAACGGGGAGCTGTCCGGATTGAAGGGGAAGGGCGGGTTCACCGCGCGGCACGGGGAGGCGGCCGTGGCGTACCGGTTCGAGTACGAGGTGGAGTGAGAGCGGGCGGACCGGAACTTCGTGGCTCGGGGTAACGGGCTCTGTGTACAGTGGTGCCGCCTCGCGTACGGCGTCATAGTGCGCGTGCCTCCTTAGCTCAGCTGGCCAGAGCAACGCACTTGTAATGCGTAGGTCGTCGGTTCGAATCCGACAGGGGGCTCGACAGCCCAGGTCAGATCGTCTCCGACCTGGGCTCTTTCCTGTTCCGGACATCGCTGAGGGCATCGGTGCTGTCCACCCACTGGTCGATCGCGCCGGTGTCGGGCAGGGAGCGGAGGTCCGGGTCCGTGATGCGGGCGCGGAGTGCCGCTGTGAAGCGTTCGGCGTGGAGGACCTGGAACGGGCGGCTGTGGTACGGGCGGGTGGTGGGGTCGACGGGGTCCGTGATCGCGAGGTCGTTGTGGTGGGCGGCGATCGCCTCGTAGGCGTGCTTGAGGTGGTGCTCGCGGGTGTGCCAGTCGGGGGCCGCCAGCGCTGCGGTCAGGGTGGGGGTGAGCGCCGCGCCCCGGGGGGTCGCGGTGAAGGCGGTGCCGAGCCACTTGCTGTAGGGCGGGTAGCGGCGGTTCATGAGGAGGCTCAGGCGCATCAGGTCGCGGGTCAGGCGGGCGGCGACGATCGCGGAGCCGAGTTCGTCGCCCACCTCGCCGCAGCGGCCTACGAAGGCCTCCTCCTGGGAGACGCGTTTCCACTGGCAGGCCAGGACGTACAGCCAGATCTCGTGCGGGTACCAGCGCAGGGCGGTGCGGGCCGGGGCGAGCCGGTCCAGGCCGTCGTGGAAGACGGCGCCCGCGGTGGCCTCGGCCAGGCGTTGGGTGGGGATGGCCAGCCAGTCCGCCGTGGTGACGCCCTGGGCCGGATCGAAGCCGAGTTGGGACGTGAACCAGGTGCCGGGGGCCGTGATGTCGACGCGGTGGTGGACCGGCCCGTCGGTGCCGGTCATGACGCGAATGTCGGTGCCCGGGTCGTCGCCGGTGCGGGCGAAGTGGGTGGGGTGGCCGAGGAAGGTTTTCGGGAGGCGGTGGGAGAGGAGGGCGGTGAGGCCGGGGCCGTGTGTCCCGGCGTCCTCGGGGCGCAGGAAGAGCTGGAGGCGTGGGCCCCACTCGTGGTCGGCCGAGCGTGGGGTGTCGTAGCCGAGGACCTCGGAGCCGCTGCCGAGGCGGGCGGCGGAGTGGGGGATGCCGGGGAGGGCCTCGTCCAGGAGTGGGCGTACGGCCTCGGTGTAGAAGCGGCGGGAGAGCTCCAGGCCGGGGAGGAAGGGGGGCATGGGTCAGACGGCGTGTCCGCGCAGGCGGCGGGCGATCTCGAGTTGGTCGTCGTCCAGGGGGCGGCCGTCCTCGATGTCCCACAGGGCGTTCTGCAGGAGGCGGCCGAGGGTCCAGGCGCGGGCGCGGGGGCGGTCCAGGGCGAGGACGTCGGTCATGGCGTCGAAGCGCCAGAGGATGTCGTCGGGGTCGTAGCGGTTGTCGATGGCCGGCCACAGTTCGAAGCCGGGGTCGCCGGCGAGGGGCTTGGGGTCGATGGCGAGCCAGGGGGCGCGGTCGGAGGCGAGGACGTTCTCGTAGTGCAGGTCCCAGTGCAGGAGCCGGTCGCCCGGTTCGTCGACGACCTCGCGTACGGCGGCGGCGCAGTCGGCGACGAGGCGGCGGGTCTCCGGGTCGGGGATGCGGTCGAGTGCCCACGGGGTCTGATCGAGCATGGCCCGGGCGATGTCGCCGAGGCGGCGCATGCCGGGCGGGGCGGGGAAGGAGGTGAGGTGGGCCAGGAGTTCCGCGATGGTGACGACGGCCTGGTGGGTGTCCGGGACGTGGGACAGCATGCGGGTCTCGTCGAGGCGTTCCAGCAGCATCGTGCCGGTGGGCTCGTCGTGGTCGAGGAGACGGACGGCTCCCTCGCCGTCCCAGGCGCGCAGCGCGACCGGTTCGCCTTCGCTCTCCTCGTCGAGGATCTGGAGCTTGAGGACCGCGGGGCTGCCGTCGGCGCGGACGACCGGGAGGACCAGGGCGGACACGCCGTGCATGGGCGGTCCGTCGGGCTTCAGTGCCCAGCGGTCGAGGAATCCGGCCGTCAGGTCCGGCAGTTCCTCGATGAAGGCGCGGCCCGCCTCGCCGTTGTACTTCTCCTGTGATGCCGCCAGCTCCCGGGGAATGTCGATCACTTTCGGCACGGTAGTGGGGTGGGGCGGGCGGGTCATGTGAATTAACTCCGGGCCGGGTCGGGCCGGAACAGGGCCCAGCTCGGGGTCTCGGCTTTCTCGCGGGCGCTGTGTCGCACCTGTGTGCGAGCATCTCGCCAACGACCACTGATCCAGGGGGGATTGCCATGTCGGACACGGACGCCTGCCCGAGAACGAGACCGAGACCCGGCTCCAGATCGCGAGCGAGACGTGGGCGGGCCGGCGCGTCCGCCGTCGTCGTCTCGCTGTTCGCCTCGCTGCTGAGCCTGGCGGGGGCGGGCTCCGCCCAGGCCGCCGCCGAACCGGAGTGCGCGCCGCTCGCGCTCGCGCCGTTCGGGGATCCGGGCGACGCCGTCGGCAAGGCGACCGTCCCGGCCCAGAGCAGCGCCTGCTTCACGGTGACGGCCGCCTCGGCCGGTCTGCATCTGGTGAGGCTGGACGACAGCCAGAACAACGCCTACGCGCAGATGGCCGACGCCGACGGCACCGAGGTCGACTGCTTCGACGACGACTACCGCGCCGAGGGCTGGTGCCAGGTGCCCGCGGCCGGTACGTACACCGTCAAGGTCGTCAACAGCGGCTGGGTCGACGACGAGCAGACCGAGCTCACCGTCGTCCCGCTCGGCTCGGGCACCCGCGGCTGCTCCGAGCCGGTCGGCACCGGCTGGGACCGGCCGGCGGTGATCCGGAGCGCGGCGAGCCCGCTGGCCGTGGACTGCCAGGCCTTCGAGGGCCGGCCCGGTGAGCGGATCCGGCTGACGGTCGGCACCAAGGTGTACGGCGAGTCGGTCGCCTGGATCACCGACGAAACCGGCGCCCGCATCTGCGAGCACTTCCCGGAGGACGGCGAGGACAGCTGCGTCCTGCCCGGCGACGGCCCCTACCGGGTGCTGTCGAGCGTCTCGGGCGCGGAGAGCGGCTTCCCCGCCGAGTACGCGCTTGGAGTGCGCCGGCTCAACGACCCGCAGGGCTGCGCGACCGCGTCGGTCCTGCCCTACGGCCCGATCGAGCCGCGGGACTTCGGCACGGACGCCTGCTACACCTTCTCCGCCGCGAAGGCCGGGCCGTACACCGTGCACTACGTGGACGAGGACCGGTCGGCCGGGGCGGTCCGGGTGTACGACGCCGGCGGCCGGACCGTGTGCGAGTCCGGCACCGACCCGTGCCGGATCCGCGAGGCGGGCACCTACACGGCGGTGCTCGGCACCAACGCCTTCGCCCCGTCCCGTGACCGGCTGGTGGTGTTCGACCGTGCCTCCGACGCCGGCTGTGTCACGATCGGGACCGGCCTGTACAAGGGGGAGCTGAGCACGGTCGGGCAGTACGACTGCCTGACCCTGCCCGTGCCGAAGGGCGGCCGGATCGCCGCGCTCACCTCGCAGACCTCGGCCGGGCTGACCCCCGAGGTGGAGGTCCTGGACCGCGACGGCGCCCCGCAGTGCGACGGGGAGGCGCTCCGGGGCGGTGACTGCGCGCTCACGGGTGAGGCGCCGTTCCGCGCGCTGGTGCGCACCGAGGACAGCGGCGACACGGCCACGGGCCCGTACGCGATCGCCTTCCACCGCACCGACGTCGCCGAGGGCTGCCCCGTCCTGCCCGCGGGCAGTTTCGCCGCGGGCGGTGCGAAGGCCACGCTGACCACGGGCGACGGCGTCTTCTCGCACTGCCTGGGGATCCCGGCCGGCGCGCACTCGAACACCGAGCTGCTTCAGCTGACCGCGACCTCGGGGACCGCCCCGGCCGGGTTCTCGGTGCTGGACTCCGACGGCAAGCGTGTCTGCGACCGCTACGCCACGACCGACGGCTGGTCGGTCTGCTCCCTGACCCCGGGCAAGGCCCACACCGTGCTGGTGACCGGCCGGGACGAGGCAGCCACGTACGCCCTGACCCGGCGGGACGTCACCGCGAGCGCCTCCGCCGCGGGCTGTGCGAAGACCGCCGCGGTGAAGGTCGGCGGGGCGTCCCTGGCGAGTGCCTCCGGAGCGCGGGGCACAATCACCTGCCACCAGGTGACCACGGCCGCCGCGACCGACGTCGTGCACGTCAATGTGCGGGACGCCCTTGGCACCGCCAACAGCGCGGTCGTCGCCGGGGACGGCCGGGTGGAGTGCTCCTTCCGCAACTCGCCCTGCGCGGTGAGCGGTTCGACCACCCACCAGGTCCTCGTGCAGACGCCGACCCGTCTGCAGGCGGCTCCCGAGTACCGCCTGGACGCCCTGCGCATCGCGACCGCCGACGGGCCCGCCCCGGAGTGCGCCAAGGTGCCGTCCGTGGCGTTCGGGTACGGGCCGGTCACCGGCGCGCTGAACGAGTCGCGCACCGCGATGTGCGCGGCGCTGCCCACCGCCGGGTTCGACCGGTTCGAGACCGACATCAAGGACACCGCCGGCGCTGCCACCACCGCGGTGCCCGTGCTGTACAACACGTCCACCTGGAAGAACGGCTGCACGCACTTCGTTCCGGAGGGCTACGACTGTGACGTGCTGGGCTCGTCGTCCGCGAGTACGCCGTCACTGTTCCTGCTCGGCCTGCCCGAGAAGGCGTCCAGCACCGCCTACAGCGCCGAGCTCACCTGCTCCGCCACGCCGTGCGGCACGGAGAAGACGAACGTCACCGCCGTCAGCCCCGACACCGGCGCCGCGGGCACCAAGGTGAAGCTCACCGTCACCGGCACCGCGCTCGGGCCGGACGTCCGGGTCCAGCTCAGCCAGGCCGGAAAGACGATCAACGCGGCGGCGGAGTCGGTCTCCGCGGACAACCGGTCGGTGACCGCGACCGTCGACCTGACGGCCGCGGCGACCGGCACCTGGAACGTCAGCGTGTACACGCGCGGCTGGGAGTTCCAGCGCGGCACCTTCACCGTGACCCCCCAGCCCGCGCTGGAGAACACGGCGGCCCCGAAGGTGACCGGCACACCCAAGGTGGGCGCCAAGGTCACCGCCGCGCCGGGCACCTGGTCGGCGACCCCGTCCTCGTACACGTACCAGTGGAAGGCGGACGGTACGGCGATCGGCGGCGCGACCGCGTCGGCGTACACGATCCCCGCGGCGCAGGCCGGCAGGAAGCTCACCGTGACCGTGACGGCGGTCAAGGCGGGCTGGCGCAGCGGGTCGGCGTCCTCGGCGGCGGTGACCGTGGCCAAGGGTGACGCGCCCAAGGCGACCAGGCCGCCGGTGATCAGCGGGACGGCGAAGGTCGGCCGGACGCTGAAGGCGTCCACCGGGACGTGGAGCCCGGCCGCGTCCTCGTACGGCTACCAGTGGTACGCGGACGGCAAGGCGATCAGCGCGGCGGCCAAGTCCTCGCTCGTGCTGAAGGCGGCGCAGCAGGGCAAGAAGATCACCGTGAAGGTGATCGCGCACCGCACCGGGCACAAGGACGGGTCGGCGCTGAGCGAGGCGACGAAGGCGGTCGCCCGCTGATCCGTCCGGGCCGGCCCTGGTGAGGAGGAGGGACCCGACGCCCCGTGGGGTCCCCGGTGGGGCCTCGGGTCATGGTTCCAGGACGACCTTTCCGATCGTCCCCCGAGTCTCCAGCGCGCGGTGCGCGGCCGCGGCCTCGGGCAGCGGGAAGCGTTGTACGGCCGGGGTGAGCCGGCCGGCGGCGGCCTCGGCCAGGGCGCGCAGTTCGAGGGTGCGTACGGGGTCGGGGCCGCCGGCCTTCTGAAGCATGACGGGCCCGAGGACCTGCTCGGAGACGCCGTCGACGAGGTAGGGCTCGCCGTCGTGGATGCCCTCGGCGGACCAGCCGAAGACGACGTGCTTGCCGCCGGGGCCGAGCAGGGCGACGGCCTCGCGGGCCACGTCGCCGCCGACGCCGTCGAAGACCACGGTCGCGGCCCGGCCGCCGAGGTGGGCACGGACCTTCGCGTGCCAGGCCGGGTCCTTGTAGTCGACGGCGAGATCGGCGCCGCCCGCCTGCACCCGGGCGACCTTCTCCGGCCCGCCCGCGAGGCCGACGACGGTGGCGCCGGCGTTCTTGGCGTACTGCACGAGGAGCGTGCCGATGCCGCCGGCCGCGGCCGGGACGATGGCCACCGAGTCGGGGCCGAGCTCGGCGAACTGGAGGATCCCCATCGTCGTACGGCCCGTGCCGATCATGGCGACGGCCTCGCCGAAGTCCAGGTTCTGCGGGACCTCGTGCAGGCGTTCGACTTCGGTGACGGCCAGTTCGGCGTAGCCGCCGGGGACGAAGCCGAGGTGGGCGACGACCCGCTTGCCGAGCCACAGGTCCGCGACGCCCTCGCCCAGGGACTCGACGACCCCGGCGACCTCGCGGCCGGGGATGGTGGGCAGGGGCGTCGGCTCGGGCGCCGGCCCCTGCATGCCCTCGCGCAGGGCCGTGTCCAGGAGGTGGACGCCCGCCGCCCGTACGGCGACACGGACCTGGCCGGGGCCCGGCCGGGGGTCCTCGACCTGCTCGTAGGTGAGGTTCTCGGCCGGGCCGAAGGCGTGCAGGCGGATCGCGTGCATCGGGGCTCCCCATGTCGTGGTGGTCTGAGTCCAGCCTTCAACCTCAAGCTTGCTTGAGGTCAAGCTCCCGTCGGCCGAGGGCCAACGACACCGCCGTCAGGGCGCTGTTGAAGGAGACCTCCGACAGCACGCCCGGGGCCGCGACCTGGTCGCCGGCGAGGTAGACACCGTCGCCCCGGTCCACGGCGGGCCGGTCGCGCCAGCTGGTGCCGGGCAGGTCGACCGCGCCCGTACGGCCGTTCGCGACGGCCTCGCGCCGCCAGGTGACGCGCTCGCGCCAGCCCGGGAAGCCCAGGTCGAGCAGCTGCTCGGCGCGGGCGGTGCCGTCGGCCTTGGACTCGTGCGGGGCGATGGGGATCTGACCCTGGATGAGCTGCTCGCCGGCCGGGGCGAGCCCGCGGTCCTGGGCGGTGAACCGTTCGAGCCAGCCGGTCGCGTCGAGGTCGCAGACCACGAACGCGTCCCCGCGCCGCGTCCGTACGGCGAGGTCGACGAGGACGGAACGGCCGCTCGGCCAGGTCAGGGAGTCGTCGCCGAGCAGGCGCCGGGCGGCGTCGAGGGAGGTGGCGACGACGACCGGGGTGTCGGTGGGGAGCCTGTCGACCCGGGACAGCGTCTCTATCCGGACGCCCAGGTTCCAGGCGCGGGCGGCCATCCGGTCGATGAGGCTGGCCCAGCCGCCGCGCGGGTAGTGCGCCTCGGGCGGCAGCTTGGTGGCGCGGCGCAGGCGCTCCTGCACGAACGCGGCCGACAGGGAGCCGGGGTCGTGGTGGAAGAGGGCGACGGCCGAGTAGTGGGCGGCGGCCCGGGCCCCCTCCTCGCCCGCGATGCCGGTCGCCCACGTCAGGAAGTCGACGTCCACGGGCACCTGCTCGGCGGTCCGGCGCAGCAGCTTCAGCATCGGGAAGGGCGGGGTGCGGCGCAGCACGCCGTGGTGCCGCAGCCGTAGCCGGGCGGCCTCCAGGGGCGGGATCGGGGCGAGCGGCCCGATGAGGCCGCGCTGCTTGAGCCAGGCCCAGTGCGGGCCGCCGCTGTAGAGGGCGTGCGGGCCCTCGTTCGTGCGGTACGGACCCTCGGCGGTGCGCGCCCGGCCGCCGAGGGTGTGGTGGGCTTCGTGGACGGTGACCTTGGCGCCCGCCTCGGCGGCGGTGATGGCGGCGGTCAGTCCGGCGAAGCCGCCGCCGATGACGGTGATGCGGTGCATGGCTGAGGTCTCCCTGGGTTCGACGACACGCTTGTGGGAGTACGACCGGTCGACGGCCCCGGAATGTGACATGGCCCGCTACCTCGCAGGTCAGGGGCTGTTGTCAGTGGTGTGATGCAGCATGGGCGCATGGCGAGGAGTACGGCGGGCGGTAGGGGTGCGGGCGGTACGGGGGTGAAGGCCGCGCGGCGGCCGGAGATCCGGCTGCCGAAGCTGGAGCCGTTCACGGGCGGCGAGTTGGCGCCGGACGGGGACTACGACGGGCTGGAGTTCCGGGAGGCGGATTTCGCGGGGCAGGACGGATCGGGGTCCCGCTTCATGGACTGCGCCCTGACGGAGTGCGCGCTGGACGAGGTCCGGCTGCGGCACGCCTCCGTCCTGGACTCGTCCCTCACGAGTGTGCGGGGCGTCGGCACCAACCTCGCCGAGGCGACGCTGCGCGACGTCGAGCTGATCGACGCCCGCCTCGGCGGCACCCAGATGCACGCGGCGGTGCTGGAGCGGGTGCTGATCCGTGGCGGCAAGATCGACTACCTGAACCTGCGCATGGCCCGGCTCAGAGACGTCGTCTTCGAGGGCTGCGTCCTCGTCGAACCGGACTTCGGCGGCGCCCGCCTGGAGCGCGTGGAGTTCGTGGACTGCGTGCTGAAGGGCGCCGACCTCCACGCGGCGACCCTCAAGGACGTCGACCTGCGCGGGGCCGTGTCACTGGAGATCAGCCGGGGACTGGACCGGCTGGCCGGGGCGGTGATCAGTACGACCCAATTGCTGGACCTGGCGCCGGTGCTGGCGATGCAGTGGGGGATCCGGGTGGAGGACTGACAGCCCCGCAGCGAGCGGCACCGCCGTCGTCGGCAGCTGTCACGGGACCCTGGGGAAGCGCGCCTGCAGTGTCCAGATCGCCGGGTTCTCGGCGAGGCCCTCGTGCAGGTCGGTGAGGTCGGCCAGCAGGTCGTGCAGGAAGTCGCGGGCCTCGCGGCGCAGTTCGGCGTGGGAGAAGGTCAGGGGAGCTTCCTCCGCCGGCATCCAGTCGGCCTCGATGTCCACCCATCCGAAGCGGCGCTCGAAGAGCATCCGGTCGGTCGACTCGGTGAAGTCCAGCTCCGCCCGCTGCGGCCGGGACGCCCGGGAGCCCGCCGGGTCCCGGTCGATCCGCTCCACGATGTCGCACAGCGCCCACGCGAAGTCGAGCACCGGCACCCATCCCCAGGCTGTGGACACCTCCCGGTCCTGCTCGGTGTCCGCCAGGTAGACGTCACCGCAGAACAGGTCGTGCCGCAGGGCGTGGACGTCCGCGCGGCGGTAGTCGGTCTGCGGCGGGTCGGGGAAGCGGTTGGAGAGGGCGTAGCCGATGTCGAGCACGGATGTGATGGTGTCACGCGCCCGTAGGATCGCGATCGTGGCCCGATCTGTACGTCTTGTCCCTACCCTGCTCGTCGGCGCCCTCGCCCTCACCGCGTGCGGCGGCGGAGTCCACGGCACCCCGGGCGGCTCCGGCGTACGCGACCCGTACTTCCCGAAGGCCGGCAACGGCGGCTACGACGTCACCCACTACGGCCTGCGCCTCGACTACGCCCCGGACGCACACCGCCTCACCGGCACGGCCACCCTCACCGCCCGGGCCACCAAGGCCCTGTCCGCCTTCAACCTCGACCTGCTGGGCCTGGAGGTCGGGAACGTCACCGTCGGCGGCGAGACCGCCCGCTGGAACCGTGCCGGGCAGGAGCTCACCGTCCGGCCGGGCGAGGACATCGACCGGGACGAGACGTTCCGCGTGACGGTCCGCTACTCCGGGGCGCCCGAGACCGTCACCGACCCGGACGGCTCCCAGGAGGGCTGGCTGCGCACGACGGACGGGGCGCTCGCGCTGGGCGAGCCCGCCGGGGCGATGGCGTGGTTCCCCGGCAATCACCACCCTTCCGACAAGGCGGCGTACGACCTCACGGTGACCGTGCCGCAGGGGCTGCGGGCCGTGTCCAACGGGGAGTTGCGCAGCGAGACGACCGCGCGAGGACGCACGGCCTTCACCTGGCGCACCGCCGAGCCGATGGCGAGCTACCTCGCCACACTGGCGATCGGCGACTTCGGGATCAGCCGGTCCACCGCCCGGGACGGTCTGCCCGTGTACACGGCCGTCGACCCGGCGGAGAAGGAGGGGAGCCGCGCGGTGCTCGCGCGCATCCCCGAGGTCCTGCGCTGGGCGGAGCGGCGATTCGGCCCGTACCCCTTCTCCTCCACAGGCGCGATCGTCGACCGCGCGTCGGACATCGGCTACGCCCTGGAGACCCAGAGCCGCCCCGTCTTCCCCGGCGCCCCCGACATCACGCTCCTCGTCCACGAACTCGCCCACCAGTGGTACGGCGACTCCGTGACGCCGCAGAGCTGGCGGGACATGTGGCTCAACGAGGGCTTCGCGACGTACGCGGAGTGGCTGTGGGAGGAGGAGCACGGCGGTGAGACGGCGCAGGAGAGCTTCGACGCGCTGTACGACCACGGCGAGAAGACCTACGAGGACCTCTGGTCCTTCCCGCCCGCGAAACCCGTGGACGCCGCTCACATCTCCGGAGCCCCCGTCTACCAGCGCGGCGCCATGGTCCTCCACAAGGTCCGCCAGACCGTCGGCGACGAGGCGTTCGGCGACATCCTCCGGGGCTGGGCGGCGGACCGTCGCCATGGGAACGCGGACACGGCCGACTTCACGGCGTACGTCGAGAAGCGGGCGCCCGGGAAGGACTTCGAGGCCATCTGGGAGGACTGGCTGTACGGGGAGGGGAAGCCGGAGCGAGCCTGAAGGCCCGGAGCACTCCCTGAAGGACCGGAGCCCCCCGGCCCTCTTGCAAAGGCCGGGGGGCTCCGCAGCAGTCAGAACGACCGGGGCGTCCGTCAGACGTTCACGCCGAAGTCCTGGGCGATGCCGACCAGGCCCGAGGCGTAGCCCTGGCCCACCGCGCGGAACTTCCACTCCGCGCCGTTGCGGTACAGCTCGCCGAAGACCATGGCCGTCTCCGTGGCGGCGTCCTCCGACAGGTCGTAGCGGGCGATCTCGGCGCCGCCGGCCTGGTTGACGATGCGGATGTAGGCGTTGCGGACCTGGCCGAAGTTCTGCGAGCGGTTCTCGGCGTCGTAGATGGACACCGGGAAGACGATCTTGTCGATGTCGGCCGGGAGGGCGGCGAGGTTGACGTTGATCGCCTCGTCGTCGCCGGCGCCCTCACCCGTGCGGTTGTCGCCGGTGTGGACGATCGTGTTGTCCGGGGTCTGCTTGTTGTTGAAGAAGACGAAGTGGGCGTCCGAGTAGACCTTGCCCTGGTTGTTGACCGCGATCGCGGACGCGTCGAGGTCGAAGTCCGTGCCGGTGGTGGTGCGGACGTCCCAGCCGAGGCCCACGGTGACAGCGGTCAGGCCCGGAGCCTCCTTGGTGAGCGAGACGTTGCCACCCTTGGACAGGCTTACAGCCATTGTTGGGAGTCCCTTCCCTCGTGTACGTACGGCAAAGAAGCTACAGCTACCCCCATCAACGTGGAGAGGGGCACACGAGGTTCCAGGTCCTTTACTTTCTTTACCCGCGATTATTCGGATGACGTGGACGGGACAGGAGCGGGAACATGTACGGCATGTCTGGTCCCCATGTCATCCGCGGCTCCGTCTCCCTGCCCGAGGCCGAGCTCATGTGGCGTTTCTCGCGGTCGTCGGGGCCCGGCGGGCAGCACGTCAACACCAGTGACTCGAAGGTCGAGCTCAGCTTCGACCTGGCGCGGACCGAGGCGCTGCCCGAGGTGTGGAAGCAGCGGGCGCTGGAGCGGCTGGCCGGGCGCCTGGTCGACGGAGTCGTCACCGTACGGTCCTCGGAGCACCGGTCCCAGTGGCGCAACCGCGAGGCCGCCGCCGTGCGCCTCGCCGCGCTCCTGGCCGAGGCCACCGCACCCCCGCCCAAGCCCCGCAGGCCGACCCGGATCCCCCGGGGTATCAACGAGCGGCGGCTGCGCGAGAAGAAGCAGCGCTCGGAGACCAAGCGGGGCCGCTCCCCGCGCAACTGGGGCTAGGCCAGGCCCAGGACCCCGACCGTCTGGCCTTCGCTGGTTTCCCCGTTCGGGCGGAAGCCGAGCCCCAGGTAGAAGCCCTCCGGGCCGTCGGGGCCGGGATGCCAGGTGACGTAGAGCTGCTTGGTGCCGTGCCGACGGAGTTCCTCCGCGACGGACTCGACGGCGAAACGGCCGTACCCCTTGCCCTGCTCCCCGGCCGCGATGTTCAGCCGCCACAGGCCCGAGCGGAGCACGCTGCCGTCCTCGTACCAGTCGATGTCGAGGAAGGCCATGAGGAACCCGACCGGGCGGTCGCCGTCGACGATCAGGCGGGGCCAGGCGACGCCGGGATGCACATAGGCCTCGGCCAGGGACTTCACGACCGGGGAGACCGCGTGTTCCTGGTCGGGGCGGACGCGGATGCCGAGCGCGGCGTCGAGGTTCCCGGCATTGAGCTCTTCGAGGCGAGGGCCCGTCGTTGTCATGCGCGCACCCTAGGCGCGCCGATCACCCCGGGTCACCGGATTTCCGCCTCACCTCAGGTGCCGGTACCGCCCCCGGAAGTACGTCAGCGGTCCGCCGTCCGCGCTCGGGACGCGGGCCGTCAGGACGCGGCCGATGACCAGGGTGTGGTCGCCGGCCCGTACCCGCTGCTCGGTGCGGCACTCCAGGACGGACAGGGCGCCGCCGACCAGGGGCGCGTCGGTGTACTCGCCGCGCGTGTACGGGATGTCCGCGAAGAGCAGACGGTCGCTGACGCGGCCCTTCATGGCGAAACGGCCCGCGATGTGCCGCTGGCTCTCGGAGAGGACCGAGACCGCCCACAGGGGCTGCTCGTCGAGCAGATCGTCCATGCGGGAGCCCTCGCGCAGGCTCACCAGCACCAGGGGCGGGTCCAGGGACACCGACATGAAGGCCGTGGCCGTCATGCCCACGTCCTCACTGCCCGGCGCCGAGGGGTCGTCCGGGTCGAGCGGCGGCTCCTGCGCGGTCACCAGGACCACGCCTGAGGCCAGCCGGGACATGGCGGCGCGGAACTCGTCGTTGCTCACCCCCTCAGCATGCCCGGAGGCGGGCGGCGGAATGATCGGGGACGTGGCAGTGGGAGTGTTCGGCACGTCTGAAACGCTAATCTGCGTCCCGGCCACCCCGCATCGGGCTCCCGCCCGATCACGGTCTTAGGACTCGCGACGGGCTCCCGGGAAAAGCTGTGCGCAACGCGACAAAGTCTGCGTTCGTAGACGCACGTGAAGAACGCAGAAACTCCACTCAATTGTTCAGGTTCTCCTGTGACTTGAGTCACAAGGGGCAGGAATTGTTGACCCTGTGTACCGAGTGGGCAGCGCGCTGTGATTCAGTGGCTGGGAAGCTGCCAGGACGATACGCCGATGAGAACCCTTGATTCGCTGCGAGGTCTCGGGGGGAGGGCGAGCATGGAGACCGAGTCGGAGCCCTACGTCCGCCTTGCGTCCCTGCGGCAACTGCACCAGGTCATGGCCGACATGAACACGGCCCGCAGCCTGGCGGACACCCTGCAGACCGTCGCGGAGGGCGTGGTCGCCGCCCTCGGGTACGAGCTGGCGTGCGTGAACCTCGTACGGCCCGACGGCGATCTCGTCGTCGCCGCCTTCGCCGGGAATCCCGCCGCCGAGGCCCTCATCACCGGCCGCGTCGGCTCCCGCGAGTCCTGGGAGCGCCGCCTCGGCATGGGCGAGCACTGGGGCGACCTGGTGTTCATACCGCACACCGAGGGCTGGGTCCTCGACGACGACGACGTCCCGCAGTGGTACACCGACGGCCCCGCCCCCCGCTTCGAGGACGAGTGGCACCCGTCCGACCGGCTCTTCGCGCCGATGTACGCGCCCGGCCCCCAGGGCAATGCGGCGTGCGGCGAGCTGATCGGCGTGCTGTCCGTGGACCGGCCGCGCAACGGCCGCCGCCCAGGCGCCTGGGGCCGCGAGGCGCTCCAGATGTACGCCTTCCAGGCCGCCATCGCGATCAGCAACGCCCGGCTGCGCGCCAACATGCAGCGGGCGCTCGTCCGGCTGGAGCGCGAGCAGCAGGCGCTGCGGGCCAGTGAGGAAAGCTTCAGGCAGGCCTTCGAGTACGCCCCGTCCGGCATGGCCATCGCCGAGATGGGCGGCGACCAGCACGGCAGGATCCTGCGGACGAACGACGCCCTGTGCCGGCTGCTGGGCCGTCCCGCCTCCGCGATGCGCCGCTACTCGTTCTCCGACCTGGTCCACCCCGAGGACATAGGCACGCTGCTGCGCACCTCCGCCGAGGGCGGCCGCGCCGAGCTCCGCCTCGGCCGCCGGGACGGCACCTACGTCTGGGTCAGCCTGCGCAACAGCGTGGTCGCGGACGCCGCCGACGGCCCGCGCTTCCTCCTCACCCACGTCGAGGACATCGAGGAGCGCAAGCGCCGCGAGCTCCAGCTCGCCCACCGCGCCTCCCACGACTCGCTCACGGGCCTGCCGAACTCCGCGGAGCTGCGCTCCCGCCTGTCCGCCCGGCTGTGCCAGCGCGCGGCGCCCTCGCACCCCGGCGTCGTCGAGTCCCACGACGCGGCCTACGGCCACCCCGCCTTCGACGCGATCGGCCACGCCTTCGACTTCGGGCCGAGCACCGAGCCGTTCGACGCCTACGACCACCATGTGCACACCGTCGCCCCGGACGGCGACCACGACGACGGCACCAAGGGCCTCGCCGTCCTCTTCTGCGACCTCGACGGCTTCAAGTCGATCAACGACCGGTTCGGGCACAACGCGGGTGACGCGGTTCTCATCGAGGTCGCCCGCCGGCTGAGCAACGGCGTCCGCGACGGCGACACCGTCGCCCGGCTCGGTGGTGACGAATTCGTCATCCTCGCCGACGGGCTCGGCCGCGCCGACGCCCAGGACCTCGCGGTCCGCCTGCGCAACGAGATCATCCAGCCCATCCGCGCCGAGGGGCGGGCCGTCCGGGTCGGCGCCAGCTTCGGCATCGGATGGGCACACTGTGGAATGACGGCGGACGAAGTGTTGAAATCCGCTGACGAGCGTATGTACGTCGAGAAACGATCTCGTCCCAAACAACACAGACGCGCCGGGTGAACCCCAGGTCAGCGAGTTGATGCGGTCTGAGTCACCCGTTTGGGTCACTAGGAGCGGGTAGGCTCGCCCTCTGCTCCATGTACCGCATTGCACCGCACCTGACTGAGGAGACCAAGGGATGACGCCCGGCAACAACGGCGCGAGCACGCCCGAGGACGACGACCCGTTCGGCTATCTCTACGCCGACGGGCAGGCCAACGGGGCCCAGCCGCCGTCCGGGGGCTACGGCTACCCGAACTCGGTCAACCGGGTGCGAGCGGTCGGCACACGCCAGTACGGCCAGCAGCCGCAGGCGAGCCAGACCGCACCGTACGGCCAGGTCCCGCAGCATCAGGGTGCTCCCGGCCGACCGAACGCGCACTACGCGGCACCGGAGACGCTGCCCGGCGGTGCGCCCACCGCGCAGCAGCAGGTGCCGGGCGGTGGTGGCGGACGTGGTGGCCGCGGGCCGAACACCAAGGGTCTGCTGATCGGCGCGATCGCGGTGGTCGCCGCGGTCGTCATCGGCATCGGCGTGGCCATGCTGGGCGGCGAGAAGGACCAGAACAACACCGACGACCAGGCGGGGACGACCCCGACCCAGTCCCAGAACGCGAAGCCGAGCCCGTCGCCCAGCAAGGGCGGTCAGAGCGAGGTGGAGCTGCCCAAGACCGACGCGAAGGCGTTGCGGCTCGGGCCGGGCGTTTCGACGGCGTCGGACATCAAGGGCTCGAAGGCCGACGGTGGCGTCTATGTGACGGGCTTCAACCACGTCGGAGCGAAAGTCACCTGGACCGTCGACGGCATCAAGAAGGCCGGCAGCTACCGGTTGTACGTGCGCTATGGCATCCCGGGCGTGGACGCCAACGCCACGCTGGTCGTCAACGGCGAGGCCCAGGACCGGCCCGTCAACATGGAGAACTTCGGCGGGACGCCGAAGGGTGACTGGGAAAAGGGCTGGAAGGAGACGTGGTCCAACGTCACCCTGACCAAGGGCACCAACACGATCGAGCTCGCCTGCAACGAGGGCAACCAGTGCGACGCGAATCTCGATCAGCTCTGGCTCCAGAAGTGACGGCCCCGCTCACGCGGCACTGACCTCCCCCGTCACCGCCACCCGCCCCAACAACTCCTCATACATCCCGCGGTCGAACTCCCCGGCCACCGGCGCCTGCACCGTCGCCGCCGACAAGGCCGTCGCCCGGGCCAAGCGGTCCGGCCAGGGGAGGTGTTCGACCAGGCCCGACAGCAGGCCCGCGACCACCGAGTCGCCCGCGCCCGTCGGGTTTCCTCGCACAGAGGTCGGTGGGGTGGCTCGCCAGCGGCCCTCTCGGGTGGCGGCGAGGAGGCCCTCGGGGCCGAGGGACGCGACCACCGCGCCCGCGCCCCGGCGTCGGGCGTCCTGCGTGGCGCGCAGGGGCTCGTGGGAGCCGGTGAGTTCCGCCAGTTCGTCGGCGTTCGGCTTGATGATGTCCGGGCGGGCCGCGACGCCCCGGCGCAGGGGCTCGCCGCTCGTGTCCAGGAGGACCGGGACTCCGGCGGTACGGGCCGTACGGACCAGGTCGGCGTACGCACCGACCGGCACGCCCGGGGGCAGGCTGCCGCAGAGGGCCACCGCCGAGGCGGACGCCAGCAGGTCCTCGTAGGCCTCCTGGAAGGCCGACCATTCGGCGGGCGTGACCATCGGGCCCGGTTCGTTGAGCTGCGTCGTGTCGCCGGTCTGCTCGTCGACCACGGCGATCGTGCGGCGGGTGGCGCCCGAGACCGGGACCAGCGCGTCCACCACGCCCGGCACCGACGTGAGCCGTTCCTGCACGACCCGTCCTGTCGCACCGCCCGTGAAACCGGTCACCGTCACCTCGTGCCCGAGCGCCGCGAGCACCCGGGCCACGTTGACGCCCTTGCCACCGGGGCGTTCCGTCACCTCGGAGACGCGGTGGGAGGCGTGCGGCCTGAGGGACCGTACGCGGTAGGTGATGTCGAGAGCGGTGTTCAGCGTGACCGTGAGGATCACCTGGGCCGACCTCCCTCGAGAATGCGCTTGCTGCCGTGGACTTTCCGGAGCTCGATCATGCCAAAGAGACGGCGGTCGGCCCAGTCCTGGAGTCGGCCACCGTCTCTCGAGTGCGGGATGAGTCAGTGCAGTTGGGGACCGACCACCCATTCGCCCCGGCGCATCACGCCCTTGAGGTCGTAGTGCGCGTCCAGGAGCACCAGGTCCGCGTCCTTGCCGGGATCCAGGGAGCCGATCCGGTCGGCCATGCCGAGCAGGCGGGCGGGGGTCGCCGAGAGTGCCTGCACCGCGTCCTCGACGGACAGGCCGTCGACCGTGACCGCCCGTTTGAAGGCGCGGTCCAGGGTGAGGGTCGAGCCGGCGATCGTGCCGTCCGTCAGCAGGCGGGCCACGCCGTCGGCGACCTCCACCTCCAGCGGGCCGAGCCAGTACCGGCCGTCGCCGAAACCGGCCGCGTCCATCGCGTCCGTGATGAACGCCACCCGGTGCGCTCCCGCGCGGTGGAACGCCAGCTGGAGTGCGGCGGGGTGCAGATGCGTGCCGTCGTTGATCAGCTCGACCGTGATCCGGTCGTCCTCCAGGAGTGCGGCGATGGGACCGGGGGAGCGGTGTCCGAGGGGCGGCATGGCGTTGAAGAGGTGGGTGGCGACCGTGGCTCCCGCGTCGATGGCCTCGACCGTCTGCTCGTAGGTCGCGTCCGTGTGGCCGATCGCCGCGATCACGCCGTGGTCGGTCAGGAGGCGTACGGAGTCGAGGCCGCCGGGCAGTTCGGTGGCCAGCGTGATCATTTTCGCCCGGCCCCGGGCCGCGTCGACCAGCTTGCGGACGTCCGCGGGGTGCGGGTCGCGCAGCAGTTCCTCGGAGTGGGCGCCCTTGCGGCAGGGGGAGATGAAGGGCCCCTCGAAGTGGATGCCGGCGATCTCGCCCTGCTCGGCCAGTTCGCTCAGCAGGCCCGCGCGCCGGGTGAGGAAGTCCATGTCGCCGGTGACGGTCGAGGCGACCAGGGTGGTCGTGCCGTGCAGCCGGTGGGTGTGGATGCCTTTGAGGATGTCGTCGACCGACCCGGAGGTGAAGGAGGCTCCGCCGCCGCCGTGGTTGTGGAGGTCGATGAAGCCGGGGATGAGGTAGTGGCCCGTTACGTCGATGGCCTGGGCGTTTTTGGGGGCTGTCGGGGCGATGCGGGTGCCGTGGATGGTGAGGCTGCCGTTTTCGACGGTTCCTGTGGGGAGGACGACGGTTGCGCCGGTGAGGACCGTGGGGTGTCCGGCCGTTGCGGGGTGCGGGTGCGTGGTGGCTGGTCGCGCAGTTCCCCGCGCCCCTGGGGGCGTTGCCATCAGGTGGTTACCTCCGAACGGTCGGTCGATGCCAGAAGATCCCAGGCCAGCAGGCCCGCTCCCAGACAACCGGCACCGTCCCCCAGTGCTGCGGGGACGACCAACGGCTGTTTCTGGAAGGTGATGCGGCTGCGGATCGCTTCCCGCAGGGGTGTGAACAGGGTCTCCCCTGCCTCCGCCAGCCCGCCACCGATGATCAGAGTGCGGGGGTCCAGCAAGGTCAGAGCCGTGACCAGGCCGTCGGCCAGGGCGTCGACCGCCTCCTGCCAGACCGCCCGGGCTCTGGGGTCACCGGAGTCCACCGCCTTCGCGCAGTCCGCCGCGTCCGCGCCCGGGTCGCCGGAGGCCGTCGCCCAGGCCTCGCTCACCGCCGCCGCCGAGGCGAAGCGCTCCAGGCAGCCGCGCTGGCCGCAGGGGCACTCGGACCCGCCGGGGCGTACGACGATGTGGCCGATCTCGCCCGCGAAGCCGTGCGCGCCCGCCTCGACCCGGCCGTCGACGCCGATGGCGCCCGCGATGCCGGTGCCCAGCGCCACGAACAGGAACCGGTCGGCACCCCGGCCCGCGCCGACCCGGCCCTCGGCGAGGCCGCCGGCGCGCACGTCGTGGCCGAGGGCGACCGGGACGCCCAGCCGCTGCGCCAGCAGGTCGCGCAGCGGAACGTCGCGCCAGCCGAGGTTCGCCGCGTAGGCGGCGATGCCCCGCGCCTCGTCGACGATGCCGGGGACGGCCACGCCGGCGGCCGATGCGGGCGTGCCGAAGTGCTCGGTGCCGTACGCGCGCAGCTCGGCGGCGAAGTCGAGGATGCCCGCGACGACGGCGTCCGGTCCCTGCTCGCGTCCGGTGGGCCGGCGGGCCTGGTACAGCAGCTCGCCCTCCGGTCCGGCCAGGGCGGCCTTCATTCCGGTGCCGCCCACGTCGAGGGCGATGACATGTCTCACGGAGAACAGTGTGACCCGGG
This sequence comes from Streptomyces sp. NPDC050164, assembly GCF_044459945.1. Classification (NCBI taxonomy): domain Bacteria; kingdom Bacillati; phylum Actinomycetota; class Actinomycetes; order Kitasatosporales; family Streptomycetaceae; genus Streptomyces; species Streptomyces sp. NPDC050164. The sequence goes on along the minus strand of NZ_JBITJK010000009.1, from coordinate 163,551 downwards.
GACCCGCAAGAGGTCTAGTCCACTCACGTGGTGTAGACCTTGTTCCGAATATCGAAAACTTTCGTTGGCGGCGACGCCAGGGTTGGGGAAGAACAGCGGTGCAGCGGCGGCGGATGGCAGGAACGATCGCGGTGGTGTCCGCACTGGGCATGACGGCGGTCCTCGGCGGCTGCGGGATGACGGGCGGCTCCGCCGACGTGACCCTGAAGCTGGTCGCCGCCGACTACGGCGACAGTGCGGCCAACAGCTCCCGGAAATACTGGGACAAGCTCGTCCAGGAGTACGAGGCCGACAACCCCGGGGTGAAGATCGACGTCAGCGTCTACTCATGGAACGACGTCGACCGCAAGGTCAGGGAGATGGTCGCCGCCGGTGACCCGCCGGACATGGCGCAGATCGGCGCGTACGCCGACTACGCGGCGCGGAACCAGCTCTACAAGGCCGACGACCTGCTCTCCATACCCGTGCAGGCCGACTTCGTCGGGCAGCTGGCCTCCGCGGGACAGGTCAAGGGCGTGCAGTACGGCATGCCGTTCGCCTCCTCCACCCGCGTGCTCTTCTACAACAAGACCCTCTTCGCCAAGGCCGGCATCACCCCGCCCGAGACCTGGGACGACCTGGCCGAGGACGCCGAGGCGCTCAAGGACGAGGGCGTGAAGTACCCCTACGCGCTGCCCCTCGGCCCGGAGGAGGCCCAGGCCGAGACCATGCAGTGGATGCTCAGCGGCGGGGGCGGCTACGCCGACACCGTCGGCAGCTACGGCATCGACTCCCCGGAGAACGTCGACACCTTCTCCTGGCTGAAGAACGAACTGGTCGGCAAGGACCTGACCGGGCCGGTCGCGCCCGGCGAGCTCAACCGGGCAGCCGCGTTCTCCGCCTTCGCCAAGGGCGAGGTCGGCATGCTCAACGGCCATCCCTCCCTGATGAAGATCGCCGCCAAGAACGGCGTCGAGTACGGCATGGTGCCGACCCCGGGCAAGGAGGGGACGAGCAAGTCCACGCTCGGTGTCGCCGACTGGATGACGGCCTTCCGGAAGAACGGCCACCGCGACCAGGTCGGCGACTTCCTCGACTTCGTCTACAGCGAGAAGAACGTGCTGGCCTTCTCCCGCGAGTACGACCTGCTGCCGGTCACCAGCTCCGCGTCCGAGGCCATGGCCGCCTCCGAGCAGGACCGGCACCTCAAGCCGTTCCTGGAGGAGCTGACGGCCTCCGAGCTCTACCCGGTCGGCAAGACCTCCTGGGCCGACGTCAGCGCCCAGGTCAAGAAGCAGATCGGCAAGGCCGTCGCCCCCTCAGGCAGCCCCTCGGGCGTCCTGGGGCACCTCCAGGCGGCGGCGACCCGGGCGGAGAGCGCGGAGTAGCGCTGTCGGTGGCGGGCGTTACGGTGCCTGGCATGGACGAGGACACGGGTGAGGAGCGGCTCGGGCGCAGGGAGCGGGACATCCTCGCCCTCGAACGCCGCGGTTTTTCCGGGCCCGGTGCGAAGGAACGGGCCATACGGGAGGAGCTGGGCCTCGCCCCCGTGCGCTACTACCAGCTCCTCAACGCCCTGCTGGACGACCCCCGGGCCCTGTCCCACGACCCGGTGACGGTGAACCGGCTGCGGCGGATACGGCAGACGCGCCGGGCCGAACGCTGACGTGTGACGACGGCCCGGGGGAGCTCCCGCTGAGAACCCACCCCGGCCGGCCAGGCCCCGCGCACGCAGGCGGTCGCCGACGGGTTCAGCCGAGCCTGGCCGCCACCGTGTGCAGCAGGCGGACGACGCCTTCGGGGCCGTCCACCACCACGTCCGCCCGCTCCCTCAGCTCGGTCACCTCGTCGCTGCCGCTGCACACCAGCAGGCCCGGGGTGCCGTCCGCGCGGAGCTTGTCGACGGCCGAGTAGGCGGGCAGGTCGCCCAGGTCGTCGCCGGCGAAGAGGACGGACCCGGCACCGATCTCCCGGGCGAACCCGGCGAGGGCGACGCCCTTGTCCATGCCGGGCGGGCGCAGTTCGAGGACCATGCGGCCGGGCTCCACGACCAGGCCGTGGCGGCCGGCCAGGCCGGCGAGCGGTTCGCGCAGGGAGTCCAGCGCGGCCTGCGGATCGGAGGCCCGGCGGGTGTGCACGGCGACGGCCCGGCCCTTGTCCTCGATCCAGGTCCCCTGCGACGCGCCGAACCGTTCGAGGAGCTCGGCCAGCTCGGCGCGGACCGCGGCGACGCCGGGATGCGGCTCGGGGGCGCTGACCTCGCCGGTCCGGGCGTCCCAGCGCTCGGTGCCGTAGTGGCCGAGGACCACGAGGTGCTCCAGGCCCGGAACATCCGCGAAGCCGCCGTTGCGCACCGCGACCTCGGCCGGCCGGCCGGTGATCACCGCGACGGCGGCCACCTTCGGCGCGAGCGCGGCCAGCGCGGGGACGGCCCCCGGGTGAGCCCGGGCCTTGTCGGGGTCGGCCACGATCGGCGCGAGCGTCCCGTCGAAGTCGAGGCCGATCAGGGCCTTGCCCGGGTGGGTGAGGAGAGCGTCCAGACCTTCCCGTCCGGCTTTCGTGCTGGGCGCCGGCAGTGGGGAGTCCGTGGGACCGGTCATCGGCGATCAGCCCCTCAACGCGTCGAGCTGGTCAAGGAACCACTGGGCAGGCGGCAGCGCGGTCGCCGCCGCGGCCAGCCGCTTGCTGCGCTCGGCGCGTTCCTCCGGGCCCATCGAGAGCGCCTCGTGCAGGGCCGCCGCCGTGCCCGTCACGTCGTACGGGTTCACCACGATCGCGTCCTCGCCCAGCTCCTCGAACGCCCCGGCCTCCCGCGACAGCACCAGCGCGCAGCCCGAGTCGGAGATGACCGGGACCTCCTTGGCGACGAGGTTCATGCCGTCCCGGATGGGGTTGACGAGCGCCACGTCGGCCAGCCGGTACGCGGCCAGGGAGCGGGCGAAGTCGTCCTTGAGGTTGAGTACGACCGGAGTCCACCCCGGCGTCCCGAACTCGGCGTTGATCTCCTCCGAGACCCGCTGCACCTCGGCCGTGTAGTCCCGGTACACCGCGAGGTCCTGCCGCGACGGATACGCGAACGCCACGTGCACCACGTGCTCGCGCCACTCGGCGTGGGTCTCGAGGAGCCGACGGTAGGCCAGCAGGCCGCGCACGATGTTCTTCGACAGCTCGGTGCGGTCGACCCGGACGATGGTGCGGCGGCCCTCGCCGATCTCCTCCCGGAGCGCGGCCATCCGCTCCTCGACGTCCTGCTCGTGCGACCGCTTTCGCAGGAAGTCCGCGTCGGCCCCCAGCCCGTGCACGCCGATCCGCGTGCCGCCGAGCCCGCCGGCGAACTGCTCGGCGCACGCGGTGAACGCGTCCGCCCAGCGCTGCGTGAGGAAGCCCAGCCGGTCCGCGCCCAGCATGCCGCGCAGCACCTGCCCGGCCACGTCGTCCGGCAGCATCCGGAAGTACTCGGGCGGCGCCCACGGCGTGTGCGAGAAGTGGCCGATCCTCAGGTCCGGCCGCAGCTCGCGGAGCATGCCCGGCACCAGCGTCAGGTGGTAGTCCTGCACCACCACCGCCGCGCCCTGCGCCGCCTCCTCGGCCAGCGCCTCGGCGAACGCCCGGTTGTACGTCTCGTACGACGTCCACTGGCGCCGGAACTCCGTGTCGAAGACCGGCTCCAGCGGCGTCTGGTAGAGCATGTGGTGGACAAACCACAGCACCGAGTTCGCGATGCCGTTGTACGCGTCCGCGTGCACGTCGGCCGGGATGTCCAGCATCCGCACGCCGTCCTCGCCGACGCCCCGCCGGACCGCCTCGCGGTCGCCGTCGGACAGCGCCGAGCACACCCACAGCGCGTCCGCGTCCGAGCCGATCGCGGACAGCCCCGAGACCAGCCCGCCGCCGCCGCGCTTGGCGTTCAGCGAACCGTCCTCGCCCACCGCGTAAGAGACCGGGCCGCGGTTGGAGGCCACCAGCACCTGTGCAGCACCGTACGTTGAAGCCATAGCCCTCAACCTAGCCCGGCCCGGAAACGCTCAAACGTACGGACCTGACCCACCCGGCCGAAAACGACCCCGGTCAGGCCGCCCTCCGAGCCTGGTACTCGGCGATCTCCACCATCGGCGGACGCTCCTCGGTGTCCACGGAGTAGGTGCGCGGTTCGAAGCCGTCCCCGCCCCGCTCGAACTGCGTCAGGGACGGCCGGATCAGATGCCCGCGGGCCAGCCGCAGCTGGGCCGTGCGGTAGATCGCGGCGGCCATCCGGCCCAGCGCCTGCCCGTCCTGGTGCCGGTGCTTGCGCACGCCGATGTCCACCTGGGCGAGGGCGTCCAGGCCCACCAGGTGCAGGGCGTCGACCAGCATGCCGAGCTCGACGCCGTACCCGACGGGGAAGGGCAGCTGCTCCAGCAGCGAGCGGCGGGCCGCGTACTCGCCGCCGAGCGGCTGCACGAAGCCGGCCAGCTGCGGCCAGTGCATGTTGAGCACCGGGCGGGCCATCAGCTCCGTGACCCGGCCGCCCTGCCCGGTGGCGCCGCCGAGCGGACGGTCGTACATGCCCTTCACCAGGTCGATGTCCGGGTCGGTGAGCAGCGGGCCGACGATCCCGGAGACGAAGTCGGACGAGAAGTCCCTCAGGTCCGCGTCGACGAAGCAGACGATGTCCCCGCTGGTGACGAGGAGGGATCGCCACAGCACCTCGCCCTTGCCGGGCACGGCCGGGATTCGCGGCAGGATCTCGTCGCGGTGCACCACCCTCGCGCCCGCGGCGGCGGCCACCTCCGACGTTCGGTCGGTCGACCCCGAGTCGACGACGACCAGCTCGTCGACGAGCGGCACCTGCCGCATCAGGTCGTGGCGGATGACGGCGGCGATGTCGCCTACCGTCTCCTCCTCGTTGAGCGCGGGCAGCACGACACTGACCGTCCGGCCCGTGCGCTGCTTGGCGGCGAGGATCTGGTGGAGCGGGCGATCGGTCGCGGACCAGGAACGGGTGCTCAGCCAGCGCTCGACTTCTTCCAGCACCGTGGCGGCTCCTCTGCGTACTCTCGGCGGGACGGACTGTGAGCCATCTCGCGGTTCGGACGACTATCTCAACTGTCCTGGTCGTCGGTTACAGTCTTGAACAACGCGGATGACCATCGCATGTCCGGGGTCAACCGTCGTCAACAACCGAATACAGCTCATCCAGAGGGGCAGAGGGATACGGCCCGATGAAGCCCCGGCAACCCTCCAGCCGATACTCGTAGGTCACTGTCGACCGCTCCGCGAGGCTCCGGCTCGGGAAGGTGCCAAATCCGTCTCACGGCGAGATGCGTCGTGAGGAAGATGAGGAGAAAGGGCCTCGCCTCACATGGCTGTGCAGACTGTTGCAAGCACCACTGACTCCACCGTAGACCTCGGCCCCGCCGCCGCCCTGAGCTGCCGCGAGTGCGGTCACCGCGTACCCCTCGGCCCGGTCTTCGCCTGCGAGGAGTGTTTCGGCCCGCTGGAGATCGCCTACGACTTCTCGGCCTACGACACCGAGGAGCTCCGCAAGCGGATCGAGGCGGGCCCCGCGAACATCTGGCGCTACGCCCCGCTGCTGCCGGTCCCGGCCGACGTGGCGACCAAGCCGAACATCAACCCGGGCTGGACCCAGCTCGTCAAGGCCTACAACCTCGCCCGCGAGCTGGGCGTCGACGCCGGCAAGCTCTTCATCAAGGACGACTCCGGCAACCCGACGCACTCCTTCAAGGACCGTGTCGTCGCCCAGGCCCTGGAGGCCGCTCGCGCCTTCGGCTTCACCACGCTGTCCTGCTCCTCCACCGGCAACCTCGCCGGCGCCGTGGGTGCCGCGGCGGCCCGCGCCGGCTTCCGCTCCTGCGTGTTCATCCCGCACGACCTGGAACAGGGCAAGGTCGTCATGGCCGCGGTCTACGGCGGTGAGCTCGTCGGCATCCAGGGCAACTACGACGACGTGAACCGCTTCTGCTCGGAGCTGATCGGCGACCCGGCGGGCGAGGGCTGGGGCTTCGTCAACGTCAACCTGCGGCCGTACTACGCCGAGGGCTCCAAGACCCTCGCGTACGAGATCTGCGAGCAGCTCGGCTGGCAGCTGCCGGACCAGATCGTGGTGCCGATCGCCTCCGGCTCGCAGCTCACGAAGATCGACAAGGGTCTTCAGGAGCTGATCAAGCTCGGGCTGGTCGAGGACAAGCCGTACAAGATCTTCGGAGCGCAGGCCGAGGGCTGCTCGCCGGTGTCGACGGCCTACAAGGCCGGCCACGACGTCGTACGCCCCCAGAAGCCGGACACCATCGCCAAGTCGCTGGCGATCGGCAACCCGGCGGACGGCCCCTACGTGCTCGACATCGCGCGTCGCACGGGCGGGGCGGTGGAGGACGTGAACGACGAGCAGGTCGTCGACGCGATCAAGATCCTCGCCCGGACCGAGGGCATCTTCGCGGAGACCGCCGGTGGTGTGACCGTGGGCGTGGCGAAGAAGCTGGTCGAGAACGGGGTGCTCGACCCGTCGAAGACCACCGTCGTCCTGAACACCGGGGACGGCCTCAAGACCCTCGACGCGGTGGCCGGTACCGGCCTCACCGCCACCATCCGCCCGAACCTGGACTCCTTCCGAGAGGCTGGCCTCGCATGAGCGTGACCGTTCGCATCCCCACCATCCTGCGCACCTACACCGGCGGCCAGGCCGAGGTCGCCGCCGAGGGGGCGACCCTCGGCGAGGTCATCGCCGATCTGGAGAAGAACCACACCGGGATCGCCGCCCGGGTGCTGGACGACCAGGGCAAGCTGCGCCGGTTCGTCAACGTGTACGTCAACGACGACGACGTGCGGTTCGAGCAGGGCCTGGAGACGGCGACGCCGGACGGTGCCGGGGTGTCGATCATCCCGGCCGTCGCGGGTGGCTAACCGGTCGACCGGCTTGATTATTACCTTCGGTAACGGCGGTTACTGAGAGTTCATCGAATTGCCCCCTCCGTGAGAGAAGCGGAGGGGGTAATTCTGTGTGATTGAGCGCGGTACAGTTGGGGAACGCAGCGCCGATCTTCTGATCGGGAGCCCTGAATTCCTGCCGCGCGCCCGACAAGATGTAGCCAAAGTGTGTGTGCCTTTCGCGGCTTTTGTTCCTTTTGTGTAGCCCGACTTGCCCTGAAGTCGGGCGAATTCTCCCTACATTCCGGACCCTGCGCGTCCAGAATTCTCGTCCGATTGACCTGTTGCAGAGGGCAGTTGGACAGATACATTCAGCCGCGGTCGACGCGTTCCGGCGCACGCCCCCAACCGTGGGGGGTGAGGTCTGACCCGGGTCCGCGAAGTGTGGATCTGTGCAAGGGCCAGTAATAGGGGAGTTAGGCATGGCTCAGGGCACCGTCAAGTGGTTCAACGCGGAGAAGGGGTACGGCTTCATCGCGGTCGACGGTGGTGCGGATGTTTTCGTCCACTACAGTGCGATCCAGATGGACGGCTACCGCACCCTGGAAGAGGGCCAGCGGGTCGAGTTCGAGATCTCGCAGGGCCAGAAGGGGCCGCAGGCCGACATGGTTCGCGTCTCTGCCTGAACGCGCACCACGACCAAGCGCAAGCGACCGGTCTTCTCTGAAGGGCCCGCACCCCCCGGGTGCGGGCCCTTCGGCCTGTTCGGGGACCGGGTGCAGGGGGCGCGAGTTCGCGCCCGGACGGCTCGCGCCGGCATCGCGGCCGCCGTGGGCCGTCGGTGCAGGCGTTTCCGGCCGGCTCGCATCGGCCTCGCCGCCGTGGTGGGCCGTGGCCAGGCCTTTCCCGGCCCGCCCGATCCGCCGTGGCGCTGCCCGAGGCCTGTGGCCGAGCCGGGTGCGCCCGTTCGCCGGGGGCTGAGCGCCCCGCCCGAACCTCGGGAGCCGCTTGCACTCGCCATGCCCGAGTGCTAATCATTGCGTTAGCACTCTGAAGGTGAGAGTGACAACGTAAGGACCGGGTCGGTGAGGCCCGCAGGCCGGGTGGGAAGGAACCACGAGGCAGGCGAGCCGTCCGTCGCGGGCGCGGGCGCGGTCCGAAGTAATCACCCCCAGTCCTGGAGGGACCACTTCACATGGCCAAGATCATCGCGTTCGACGAGGAGGCGCGGCGCGGCCTCGAGCGCGGCATGAACCAGCTCGCGGACGCCGTGAAGGTGACGCTCGGCCCCAAGGGCCGCAACGTCGTCCTCGAGAAGAAGTGGGGCGCGCCCACGATCACCAACGACGGCGTCTCCATCGCCAAGGAGATCGAGCTCGAGGACCCGTACGAGAAGATCGGCGCCGAGCTGGTCAAGGAAGTCGCCAAGAAGACGGACGACGTCGCCGGTGACGGTACGACCACCGCGACCGTCCTCGCCCAGGCCCTGGTCAAGGAAGGCCTGCGCAACGTAGCCGCCGGCGCCAACCCGATGGCCCTCAAGCGCGGTATCGAGAAGGCCGTCGAGGCCGTCTCCGCCGCCCTGCTGGAGCAGGCGAAGGACGTCGAGACCAAGGAGCAGATCGCCTCCACGGCCTCCATCTCCGCCGCCGACACCCAGATCGGCGAGCTCATCGCCGAGGCCATGGACAAGGTCGGCAAGGAAGGCGTCATCACCGTCGAGGAGTCCCAGACCTTCGGTCTGGAGCTGGAGCTCACCGAGGGTATGCGCTTCGACAAGGGCTACATCTCGGCGTACTTCGCCACCGACATGGAGCGTATGGAGGCCGTCCTCGACGACCCGTACATCCTGATCGCGAACTCCAAGATCTCCAACGTCAAGGACCTGCTCCCGCTCCTGGAGAAGGTCATGCAGTCGGGCAAGCCGCTGCTGATCATCGCCGAGGACGTCGAGGGCGAGGCCCTGTCGACCCTGGTCGTCAACAAGATCCGTGGCACCTTCAAGTCCGTCGCCGTCAAGGCTCCGGGCTTCGGTGACCGTCGCAAGGCGATGCTCCAGGACATCGGCATCCTCACCGGCGGCGAGGTGATCTCCGAGGAGGTCGGCCTCAAGCTGGAGAACGCCACGATCGACCTCCTGGGCAAGGCCCGCAAGGTCGTCATCACCAAGGACGAGACCACCATCGTCGACGGTGCCGGCTCGGCCGAGCAGGTCCAGGGCCGGGTCAACCAGATCCGCGCCGAGATCGAGAACAGCGACTCGGACTACGACCGCGAGAAGCTCCAGGAGCGCCTGGCGAAGCTGGCCGGCGGCGTGGCCGTCATCAAGGCCGGTGCCGCCACCGAGGTGGAGCTCAAGGAGCGCAAGCACCGCATCGAGGACGCCGTCCGCAACGCCAAGGCGGCCGTCGAGGAGGGCATCGTCGCCGGTGGTGGCGTGGCCCTGCTGCAGGCCTCCCAGGTCTTCGAGAAGCTGGAGCTGGAGGGTGACGAGGCGACCGGCGCCAACGCCGTGAAGCTCGCCCTGGAGGCCCCGCTGAAGCAGATCGCCGTCAACGGTGGTCTCGAGGGCGGCGTCGTCGTGGAGAAGGTCCGCAACCTCACCGTCGGCCACGGCCTGAACGCCGCGACCGGTGAGTACGTCGACATGATCGCCGAGGGCATCATCGACCCGGCGAAGGTGACCCGTTCCGCTCTGCAGAACGCCGCCTCCATCGCCGCGCTGTTCCTCACCACCGAGGCCGTCATCGCCGACAAGCCGGAGAAGAACGCCGCGCCCGCCGGCGGCGGCATGCCGGGCGGTGACATGGACTTCTGATCGACCTGGTCGATCAACGTCCTTGCCGAGGGCGGCACTTCCTGTTCCGACAGGGAGTGCCGCCCTCGGGCGTGTCCGGGATCACAATGCGGCTGGGATGGCCTGGGCGGGGCCGGATGGTTGAAACGTACGTCCTATGCGTATGCACATACTGTCCGGTATCCGAAGGGGAGCCTCCCACGTGACCTCCGCCGCCTCCCGTGCCGCCGAAATCCTGTCCCGGCCCGTCTCGCTGGGCGGCCTGACCGTCCCGAACCGGATCGCGATGGCGCCGATGACCCGCATGTTCTCCCCGGGCGGCGTACCCGGCGAGGACGTCATCTCGTACTACTCCCGCCGCGCCGCCGCCGGTGTCGGACTGATCGTCACCGAGGGCACCTACGTCGGCCACGAGTCGGCCGGTCAGAGCGACCGCGTGCCGCGGTTCCACGGCGAGGAGCAGCTCGCGGGCTGGGCGAAGGTCGCCGAGGCGGTGCACGCCGCGGGCGGCACGATCGTGCCGCAGCTGTGGCACATCGGCATGGTCCGCAACCAGGGCGAGCCGCCGGTCGCGGACGCCCCGGCCGTCGGCCCCTCCGGCCTGCGCATCGGCGCCGCCGAGCCCACCGGCAAGGCCATGACCCAGGCCGACATCGACGCCGTCATCGGCGCGTTCGCCGAGGCCGCGGCCGCCGCCGAGCGCATCGGCTTCGACGGCGTGGAGATCCACGGAGCCCACGGCTACCTGCTCGACCAGTTCCTCTGGGACGGCACCAACCGCCGTACCGACGCCTACGGCGGCGACCCGGTCGCCCGTGCCAAGTTCTCGGCGGAGATCGTCGCGGCCGTCCGCGAGACCGTCTCCGCCGACTTCCCCGTCATCTTCCGCTACTCGCAGTGGAAGCAGGACGCCTACGACGCCCGCCTCGCCGAGACGCCCGAGGAGCTGGAGGCCATCCTGACCCCGCTCGCCGCGGCCGGTGTCGACGCCTTCCACGCCTCCACCCGCCGCTACTGGGTCCCCGAGTTCGACGACTCCGACCTGAACCTGGCCGGCTGGACCAAGAAGCTCACCGGCAAGCCCGCCATCACCGTCGGCTCGGTCGGCCTGAACGGCGACTTCCTCAAAGTCTTCCAGGGCGAGGGCGCCGAGGTCGGCGACCTCGACAACCTCCTGGACCGCTTCGAGCGCGACGAGTTCGACCTGGTCGCCGTCGGCCGCGCGCTGCTGCAGGACCCGCAGTGGGCGCGGAAGGTCCTGTCCGGCAGCTTGGACGAGCTGGCGCCGTACGACCCGGCAGCGCTTAAGACGCTCAGCTGACCCCGCAGGGTCCGCGCACGGGATGCCCTGGATTTGCTTGCGTCAGTCAAGGACACTGGCCGAGCGCCTGTTCACCGGCACCCCGTGAGGAGACCCAGAGGATGACGACGACCGAGCCCCACCCCCCGACCGGCGCCTCGGCCGGGCAGCCCGCACCGGTGGTGCGCACCACCGCCGGTGCGGTACGCGGCCGCAGGGAGGAGGGCCTCGCCGTCTTCCGCGGCATCCCCTTCGCCGCACCCCCCGTGGGCGAGGCCCGGTTCATGGCACCGCGCCCCGCCCCCGCCTGGGACGGCATACGGGACGCGTACGCCTTCGGCCCGCCGCCCCCGCAGGACCTCGGCAACCTGGGCGGCCCGGGCCTGCTCGACGTGCCCGAGGGCGACGAGTGGCTCACGGTCAACGTCTGGACCCCCGAACCCGACCCGGGCGCCCGCCGCCCGGTGATGGTGTGGATCTACGGCGGCGCCTACAAGCTCGGCCACTCCGGCAGCCCCGGCTACGACGCCCGGCGCATCGCGACCGACGGCGACCTCGTGGTCGTGTCCCTCAACTACCGCGTCGGCATGGAGGGCTTCGCGCACATCGAGGGGGCGCCCGCCAACCGCGGCCTGCTCGACCAGGTGGCCGCGCTGGAGTGGGTACGGGACAACATCGAGTCGTTCGGCGGCGACCCCGGCCGGGTCACCGTCTTCGGCGAGTCGGCGGGCGCGGGTTCGATCGCCTCGCTGCTCGCCATGCCGAGGGCGGCGGGCCTGTTCCGGCGGGCGATCGCGCAGAGCGTGCCGGGGACGTTCTTCTCGGGCGCCCTGGCCCGTGACATCGGTGCGGCTCTCGCCGCCGAGGTGGGGCTGCGCCCCACGGTCGCCGAACTGGCGGCCATCTCCCCGCGTGAACTGACCTCGGCGGGTGAGGCGTTGAGCGCCAAGATGCCCCGGTACATCGACCGCTGGGGCCAGGTGGCGCCGACGGTCACGCCCTTCTCGCCGGTCGTCGACGGGGAGGTCCTGCCGACCACCCCCTGGCAGGCCCTGGCCGCCGGTGCGGCGAAGGACGTCGAACTGCTCGTCGGCCACAACCGCGACGAGTACCGCCTCTTCGTCGCCATGGCGGGCCCACTGGACCAGATCACCGAGGACAGGGCGGCAGCGGCCCTCCGCCTGTTCGCCCCCGGTCCCGACGGCGAACGGGCCTACCGCACGGCCTTCCCCGACGCCTCCCCCGGCGAGCTCTACGAACGCGTCCAGACGGACTGGCTGTTCAACATGCCCTCCCTGCACCTGGCCGAGGCGCAGCACGCGGGTGGCGGCCGTGCCCACCTCTACGAACTGACCTGGCCGGCGCCGGGGGGCGGCGGCGCGATGGGCGCCTGTCACGGCCTGGACATTCCCCTGCTCTTCGGCACGTTCGGGGCGGACCTCGGGGCCCTGCTGTTCGCGGGCGCCGAGCCGTCCGCCGAGGCCGAGGCGCTGTCCTCCCGCTTCCGGTCGTCCTGGACGGCGTTCGCGAGGACGGGTGACCCGGGCTGGCCGGCGTACGAGCACGAACGGCGGCTCGTGCAGGTACTGGACGCGGAGCCGGTGGTGAGGGCGTACCCGGAGGAGGCCTCGCGTCGCCTGTGGGAGGGCTACGGCTTCCAGGCCCTGCCCCTGCTGTGAGCTAAAGGTTGCCCATCGGCTCGATGTCGACCCTGACCGGCGTACCCCACACGCGCAGCACCTCGTAGTCGGTGAACTCGTGCACGAGCCGGTACGCCATGGCCGCCCGGGGAGCCTTGCGTTGGGCGGCGATGTACAGCTCGGCCTCGCGGCGGTCCCGGCGGGGGGTGCCGCACAGCTGCCACGTCTGGCCGGTCCACAGCTCCGGCAGCCAGCGCTGCTGGGGCTGGGGGCGGTCACCGCTGACGCCGTAGCGGGACTGGACCGGCTCGGTGAGTGGGGTGTGCGGGGCGGGACCGTTGAACTCCGCTCGGCGGGCGGCCCGGCGCCGGGTCTCGCACAGCAGGCACAGGTCGGGGGCGCCCTCGTCGACCGGGCCGGTGGGGTGCTCCGGGCAGCGGGTGCTGGGAGCCGCCGTGGTGACGCTGTCCTCCAGCAGGTCCAGGGCGCGCTTCAGGTCGGCCCTGACCTCGTGCAGTTTGCCGTCCGGAGTGTCGGAGGTGAGGGACTCCCCGTGCTCACCGAGGAGACGGAGGGCACGGCCTAGGGCGGTGAGCTGGGCGTGGTTCATGGGTCCATTGTCGTCAGTCGGCGTAGTCCTTGAGTTCTTCCGTGTCCAGAGTGAAGCCGACAGGGGCAGGGAGCTCCACCGGGGTGCCCCACGGGTGGGCTGCGGCCTGCTGGTATCGGCCGTCCTTGGGCTCGCTGTAAACGACGACCGTGTTGTTGTCGCGGTCGATGAGCAGGTAGACGGGGATGTCGACTGCCGCGTATCCGACGGGCTTGTCGATGCGGTCCCGCTGGTTGGTGTCACGGTCGTGGGAGGTGATCTCGACGACCATGAGGACGCCGTTGGCAGCGGACCACTCACCGTGCCCTTTGAAGTGCCCCCGTCGTACGAGAGCCCCGTCGGCCCGGGCACGGCCCTTGCGGTAGGCCTCGGTCCGGACGCCTCGCTCGTGATGGAGGCGCAGGTCCGGCCGATGCTGCAGGCACTGCTCAAGCAGCCACATGTGGATCTCGCTGTGGTTGCCGTCCGGCATGGCCTTGACCTCTAGTTTTCCGTTGATGTACTCAAGCCGCACGGTCTCCGGGGCGCGGCGCTCCAGCTCTTCGAAGTCCTCGACGCTGAGCGCGTCCTTCGTCCGGACGCGACCGTCGATGTACTCGAGGCGCACGCCCTTCGGGGCCACCTCGGCCAGATCCTCGAAGTCCTCAATGGGCATCAGCGGGCGGTCAGCGGTACCAGGGGTCATGGTGCCTCCTCCCTTCCATCGTGCCCTGGGGGAGTGACGTCGCACCGTAGGAGCTGTCATGTGGATGCCTTCTCTTGGCGTCGTTGGGACATTGCGGCGCGGATCTCGGCCGCACGGTCGTGGATCGTGGAGGCGAACAGAGGTGCAGGGGGTTGCGCGGGCGCGCGTTTGCCCCGGCAAGCGCTGCAACGGCCCCCTGGCAGGGTTTCCGGACGTCCCGGGACGCCGCAGTTCGCGCACTCCAGGACCCGCAATGCCGGACGCGGGGCAGACGGGGGCGGGAGTTTGCTGGTCAGGCGGTTGCGGACCAGGGCGGCGGCGTGGTGGACAGGGGTCGGCAGGTGAGCGCACGTAGTACGTCCTCCTCCGAGGCGCCTCGCTCGAACCACTCCGTCACCAGCGGGGCGAGCGTCGCGCAGTCGGCCTGGGAGAGGGACAGGACGACGCTGTGCGGCCGAGGGCGGCCAGGAGGATGTGGGCGCGGGAGCGGGTGGGACGCTGCTGTTTCGGTACATCGCCGCGCGTGAAGGCCACCCACCAGTCGTCGTCCCGGGCGGTGCGGGAGAACCACGATCGAGTGATCCAGCGGGACCTGCCGTCGTCCGCCGTCACGCACTCCCTGCCCCGGCGCAGGTGGCCCGCCTCCTGGATGCGATTGAGGGCGGTGCCGAGAGCGCACTGTCCGTACGGCAGGTGCTTGGCCAGCGTCTTTACGGAGATGTCGGCGCCGTCGGGGAGCCGGTCGAGGTAGGCGGCGATGGCGGCTTCGCGGGGTGGGAGGTGCGCGAAGTCGCTGATGGTGCGGGTGAGTTGGTCTGGGGCGGAGCGTTTGCCGTAGCCCGGGTTCGCCATTGGGTGCGCGGACGGGAGGACAGCACTAAGCTGGGCGTCAGCCATGGGATCGAACTTGTCCTTCGATCTATGTGGTCAAGCCCCCGCAGGTGTTGGTAGCACCTGGCGGGGGCTGTTGCGTATGCAGGCACGTCAGAGGCCTGTCACCGTCCGTGGCAAGCCGAACGCGTCAAGTCAACACGCGGGGTGGGAGGGCGGGTTGAGGCCCTCTACCCATTCCTTGAGAAGAGGGCTCGAAGCCCGGATCCCGAAGCTCAGGCGGTGCCGTCCTTGAGGTTCGCGACGAACGCCGCCCACGCCGTGGTCCGGAACACGAGCTTCGGGCCGTGCGGGGTCTTGGAGTCGCGGACGGGGACGAGGGCGGGGAGTGCCTGGGTGACTTCCAGGCAGTTGTCGCCAGTGCCGCCGCTGTAGCTGGACTTGTACCAGTTGGCCGTGCTCAGGTCGTACTCAGGCATGTTCCTCATGGCCGTAATCCTGCGTCATCGCATCGAGGAGAGCCAGAGACTTCTCAGGCGAGAGTGCCGAAGCCGTGAGGAATTCGAAGTAGAGCCTGTAGCGCGCGACGGTGGCGGGGTCGTCCTCCAGCCGTCCGGTGTCGACTCCTTCGAGGTAGACCAGCGGAGGGGCGTCGGCGAAGTCCATCAGCCTGACGCAACCCTGCATCCCCGGGTGGGCTCCCGCATCGAACGGCAGAACCTGAACGATGACACGGTTCTGGCGGATCAGGCTGATGAGGTGGCGTAGAGCCCCCGCCATCACCTTGGGCCCGCCGGTCACACGGCGCAGTGCGGCTTCGTCAATCACCGTCCACAACAGGGGTTCTGTTGGATCGCTGAGGATCCGTGCTCGCTCCATCCGGCGTGTCACCAGCTCCTCGATGGCCTCTGTTGTCGCTGAGGGCTGGTATGCGCGGCTGACGGCTCGTGCGTAGGCGGGTGTCTGGAGCAAACCGGGGATCAGCATCGACGCGTAGTCCCTGATTGCCGTTGCCTGCGTCTCCGCCTCTGCTGCTTCCGCAAAGTGCTCGCGGTACCTGGACTTCGCCGCCGCCCTGCAATTCCGCTGGAAAAAGTCGCCCGTCCCCAGCTCCTCATCCAGCATCCGCGCATACTCCGGCAGCATCCGCCGCGTCCCGTTCTCCAGCTGCCCGATGAACGACCCGCTCACGAACAGCCGCTGCCCCAGTTCCTCCTGGCTGAGGCCGGCCTTCTCGCGGGCGTGGCGGAGTTCGGCGCCCAGGAGAGCCCGAGGGGAGGAGGACGGGTCGAGGTCCCTGGATCCGGGCATGGGCAACTCCCTGTCGTACACGTGGAGTCGCTGCGGGACGCGCTCGCGGGAGTGGGTGTCGTGCTGCCGTCTCTGGGTGTCGACCCGGTGACCGGTGCGAGCAAGGAGCCGTTCGCCCTGGTCGAGCTGGGGCGGTGCAACGTACGGACGGCCGAGCACCTGACCGAGGTGCTGCGCTCGCTGCCCGTGGGGGAGACGCTGCGGGCTCGGATCAGGCACGTCAACCGGGAGTCGAAGCCGAGGTGAAGCTGCTCGGGTCAGCGGGCTGCCGCCGCCAGCGCGGCCCGCAGATGCCCGGCGGACTCCTCCAGCAGGCGCGCCGCCGTCGGACCGTCCACGTCGGCCAGGATGGTCAGGATCGCGTTCTTCACCTCGCCGTCGGTGGCGGCCAGGGCCCGTTCGATCTCCTCGTCGCCGGCGCCGGTGGCCAGGGCGACGATGCGGTGGGAGCGGGCGCGCAGTTTGTCGTTGGAGGCGCGGACGTCGACCATCAGGTTCCCGTAGGTCTTGCCCAGGCGGATCATCGTGATCGTCGAGAGCATGTTGAGGACGAGCTTCTGTGCCGTGCCGGCCTTCAGGCGGGTGGAGCCGGTGAGCAGTTCGGGGCCCACGACGATCTCGATGCCGTGCTCGGCGGCGGCCGCGAGCGGGCTGCCGGAGTTGCAGGCGAGGCCGATGGTGAGGGAGCGGTGGGCGCGGGCGTACTCGACGGCGCCGATCGCGTACGGGGTGCGGCCGGAGGCCGAGATGCCGACCACCGTGTCGTCCGGGGTCAGGCCGAGGGGTTCCAGGTCGGCATGGGCCAGCTCCCGGGAGTCCTCCGCGCCCTCGACCGAGGTGACCATGGCCTGCGGGCCGCCCGCGATCAGCCCGACGACCCGGGAGGGGTCGGTGTTGAAGGTGGGCGGGCACTCGGAGGCGTCCAGGACGCCCAGCCGGCCCGCCGTGCCGGCACCCGCGTAGACCAGGCGGCCGCCCCGGGCCATCCGCTCGGCCAGGGCGTCGATCGCGGCGGCGATCTGAGGCAGCCGGGCCGCGACCGCCCCGGCCACGGTGGCGTCCTCGCCGTTCATGAGCCGCGCGATGTCGAGGGTGGGCAGCCGGTCGATGCCGGCGAGTTCCGGCCGGAACGCCTCGGTGGTCAGGGACTCCAACTCGGCTCTGAGACCACGGGGATTGGAGGTGGAAGTCATGGGACGGCTCTTTCCGTGTCTTTCCGGTGCTGGCCGGGGCCGGCTCAGGAACGATGCCGGTGGGCCAGTGCCTCGTACGACGCCGAGAGCGCCGGCGCCGCCGTCTCGTACGTCCGCTGCGCCACCCCCACGAACAGGCAGTCCACCACAAGAAGCTGACCGGTCCGGGACGACATCGCCGCGGGACGCAGCTCGCTCTCCCGGGCCGTGGACGTGGTGAGGACGTGGTCGGCGTACTGCGAGGCCGGGCCGTCCGGGCGGCCGGTGATCGCCACCGTCGTCGCCCCGCGCTCGAAGGCGACCCGCAGCGGCTCGATGACGTCCCCCGTGGACCCGGAGTGCGTGATGGCGATCGCGACGTCGCCCGCGCGCAGTTGCACGGCGTTGGTGACGGCCAGGTGCGGGTCGCTGTGCGCGTGCGCCACCAGTCCTATGCGCAGGAGCTTCTGCGTGAGGTCCTGGGCGACCAGCCCGGACGCCCCGACGCCGTACACGTCCGTGCGGCGGGCGCTGGTCAGCGCGGTGACGGCCGCGCCCAGTTGGACGGTGTCGAGGCCGGCGGCGGTGTCGGCGAGGGTCTGCTGCTCGTCGTAGGCGAGCTTCGCGACCACGTCGGCGATCGGGTCGTCGACCGCGATGTCCGTGGTGATGGCGGGGGCGCGTCCGGACTGCTGCTGGGCGGCGAGGCCGGCGAGGGCCAGGCGCAGGTCCCGGTAACCCGGATAGCCCAGCAGCCGGGCGGTGCGTACGACGGTGGCCTCGCTGGTGCCGGTGAGTTCGGCGAGGCCGGTGACCGTGAGGGCCGCGCAGCCGGCCGGGTCGCCCGCGACGGCCTCGGCGACGCGCTGCATGGAGCGCGTCATCGAGGGGCCCAGCGTGCGGACCTTGGCCGCGAGGGCGGCGGGGGCGGGCGGGGTGCCGAGCGTGCCGGCCATGGCAGCCGTGCCGCCGGTACCGCCCGTGCCGCCGGTGCTGCTCGCGCCGCCGCGTTCGTCGGCGAAACTTTCCTTCACTCTTCGGGTCACCTCTGAAAGATATTTTCGGCTCGGCGTTGCGGTCAAGAGTGCGCACAATGGGGGCATGGACCCCATCAGCCCCCTGGAGCAGGCGCTGCACGCCGCGCGCGCCCTCGTGCTGGCCGACCTCGTCGCGGGACGCGTCGCCGAGGCGGATGTCGTGTCCCTGGTCGAGGAGTCCGTCGTGCAGCGGCGGTGGTGGGTCGAGCAGTGGCCGGAGGGCGCGCAGTACGTGGCCGGTCTGGTCGCGCAGGACGTGCAGGACGCCCTGCTGGAGCGCTACGGCCGCTGGCCGCTGTGCCCGGTGTGCGGCACCGGCGACCCGCACGCGCTGGAAGTGGAACCGGAGTTGGGGCCCGACCCGCACTGGGTGTGCAGCGAGGCGGGCGTGAAGGTCGCGGCGCTGGGATCACTGGGCGAGGCGCTCGGCGGGACGGCGCCCTCGTGACCGTCTACATCGACCCGCCGGCCTGGCCCGGCCACGGCCGCATGTGGTCCCACCTGATCAGCGACGTCTCGTACGAGGAACTGCACACCTTCGCCGAACGCCTCGGCGTGCCCCGGCGGGCCTTCGAACGCGACCACTACGACATCCCCGCCCAGCGGTACGCGGACGCCGTGGACGCCGGGGCCGTGGAGGTCAGCAGCCGCGAGGTGGTGCGGCTGCTGCACGGGGCGGGGCTGCGGCGGCCGAAGGGGCGTTACCGGTCGGGTTCGCGCAGTTCGTAGGTGACCTGCTCGACGTCCTGCGCGACGGCCTTGAATCCGGCGCGGGCGAGGACGCCCCGCGAGGGCGCGTTGTCCCGCTCGACGTTCGCGACGACGGTCCGTACCTCGTCCCGGGACAGCGCCAGGGCCGACAGCGCGCGCAGCGCCTCGGTGGCGTACCCCTGACCGCGAGCGGCCTCGACGAGGTCGTAACCGACTTCGACCCGCCCCGCCTCGTCCGGGACGCTGTGAAACCCCATGGCGCCGAGCGCGCGGCCGTCCTCGCGCCGGACGAGCACGTACATGCCCCACTCCGGCCGGTGGACGCCGTCCTCGTACTGCTTGTACACCAGGCCGGCGCCCACCCGGGTGCCCTCGATCGGGCCGCCCACGAGCCACTCGAAGCCGCCGGCGCCGACCGTGGACAGGTCGGTGGCCGCCGCCGGGGTGACGCCCTGAAGGGTGAGCCGCTCGGTCTCGATCACCAGGTTGTTGTTCCAGCGCCACTCGGTGACCCGGGCACGGCCGGGCAGCTCACCGCGGCCGGTGGCCCACAGCAGGGTCTGCCAGGGGGTGGGGCCGGGCCGGACGTGCGGGAAGATCCGGGTGAGGACGAACTCGCACAGCTCGGGAGCCGGTTCGTAGGCCACCCCCAGCCCCTCGGCGATGTCGTGGGTGTGCAGCAGCACCTCGGTCACGCCCATCGCGGCGAAGCCCTCGCGGTTCGCGCTGCGGAACGGATACGGGTGGAAGGCCCGGACCTCGCGCGGCGTCGTGCGGATCGCGGCGGCGAACAGGGCGCCCATCGTGTTGATCACCCGCAGCGCACCCGCGTTGTCGGTCCCCTCCTCCAGCGAGATCTCGAACGGCGTGTACCCCTCGGGCTCCCGCCCCGCCAGCTGCCCCGCGTACCCGATCAGATCCTCGGCTATGTGCACGGCCGTCTCCCGACAGCTCCACTCCAGCCGCCCGGCCCGCACGTCCTCCCAGTCCCGCTCGACGACCGCCTCCAGCAGGCCCACGCACTCGGCGACGGCCTGTTCCACCTGTTCCGCACCCGTTGTCCACATGCCGGGCAGGTTACGAGGGGTCGTCGGCCGGGAGCGACAGCATTTCCAGCTCGGCGGTGAGGTTGTAGCGGGCCGTCGCCTCCCACTCCGACGCTCCGTACGGCGTTCTGAACAGCCTCGGCAGGTCGAGGAGTTGGCGCAGGATCGCCGCGCGGCCCGTGCGGAAGGCGTCGTTCGGGACGAAGTGGTACTCCTCGCGGACGGCGGCGGTGTAGGCGGCGTACGCCGACGGGGGTGAGGCGAGGATCGCCAGGTCGGCGTCGCACAGGACCTGGCCGTCGGGGTCGTCGTCGGCGGGGTCGTGGCCGACGGTGAGGCGGACCAGGCGGGCCACCTCGGCGGTCCGTGCGGCGGACACGCCGGCCTCCGGGAGGGCGCGCTCGGCCAGGCGGGCGGAGCGTTCCTCGTTCTCGGAGCGGTCGGGCAGGTAGACGGCGTCGTGGAACCAGGCGGCCAGCCGGACCACGTCCGGGTCGTGCGCGTACTTCTCCAGTGCGTCGATGTGGTCCAGAACCGCCGTGAGGTGCCCGACCGTGTGGTAGCGGCGCTGCGGCTCCTGCCACCGGCCGAGCAGGTCGTCGGCGTACGGGACCGGGTCGGGGCCACCGGCCGGGCCCCGGGCCGCTTCCAGGGTGCGGACGAAGCGGGCGCGCAGGGCGTCGGGATCGGCCATGGGGTCATTCTCCCGCTGAACGGGCGCGGCACCTAGCGTGGGTCCCATGACGACTCCTGCTGATGTACACGACGTACGGGACCCCGAGCAGCCCGGGCGGCTGCTGACGATCGAGCGTGACGCGCTGATTCCGCTGCTGCGGGGCAGGGCCGAGGAGGACTTCGCACGGTCCGTCGCCGCGTGTCCGGGCTGGTCGGTGCGAGACGTGCTGGCGCACTGCTCGGCCGCCCTGACGCGGGTGGCGGAGGGCAGGTTCGAGCCGGGCGTGTTCTCGCCCGAGTCGAACGACCGGGACATCGCCGAGCGGGACGGCTGGAGCAACGCGCGGGTGGTCGACGAGCTGGAGCGCGGGATGACGGAGGCCGGGCCGGTGATCGCCCGGGCGGACGGGAAGCTGGACGTTCTCGCGCTGGGGGAGTGGGTGCACGCCGGGGACGTGCGCGAGGCCTTCGGCGAGCCCGGGGCGTACGGCGGGGCCGGGCTGCCGGACGCGCTCGCGCTGCTCGCCCGGATCACCCACGAGCGGGGGCACGTGCCGCTGCACGCCGACCTCGACGACCTGGACGAACCGCTGCGGCTCGGGGAGAGCGGCGGGGAGCGGCCCCCGGGGCGCTTCATCGGGGACGGGCCGACCCTCGTACGGCTGTACACGGGGCGGCCGGTCGACGGGGCGCCCGCGTTCGAGCTGGTCGGGGTGGAGGCGAAGGACCTGAACATCTTCGGATGAGGGGCTCCGGGCCCGGCAGGGTGCTTGGGATTCGGCGGGAGCGGGCAGCGTAGTCTGTGATTGGACTAGACCTGTCGCCGAACGCCGACGCCAAGCCGACGAAGGGGCCCCATGAGCAAGCGTGCAGTCCTGGAGGTGATCGCCCTCGGCGTCGAGGACGCGGTCGCCGCCCAGGCGGGAGGCGCGGACCGCCTCGAGCTGGTCACCGACATGGCGGCCGACGGGCTCACCCCGTCGGCCGCCACCGTCGCCGGGATCCGCCGGGCGGTCGACATCTCGCTGCGGGTGATGCTGCGCCTCGCCGACGGTTTCGCGGCCGGGGACATCGACCGGCTGGTCCGGGTGGCGGCGGAGCTGCGGGAGGCCGGGGCGGAGGAGTTCGTGTTCGGGTTCCTCGACGCGGGTGGCGGGGTGGATCTGGCGGCGGTGGAGCGGGTCGTGGGGGTGCTGGACGGCTGCCCCTGGACGTTCCACCGCGCGATCGACCGGGCCGCCGACCGGGACGCCCTGCGCAAGCAGCTGGACGGGATGCCGGGGCTGGACACGTACCTGACGGCCGGGTCTGCGGACGGGGTCGACGACGGGCTGGCCGTGCTGCTCGCGGAGGCCGGGCGGGCCGGGGAGCCGGGGTATGAGCAGCGGTTGCTGGTGGGGGGCGGGTTGCGGCTCGATCATGTGCCGCCGTTGGTGAAGGCCGGGGTCGACGGCTTTCACATCGGTGGGGCGGCTCGGCCGGGGGGATGGGCCGAGCCGGTGTCGGCGGAGGCGGTCGCGCAGTGGCGGGCTGCGGTGGACGGTTCCTGAGAGCAACTGGGCGTCGCTGCCGGGGCCGGGTGGGTCCGCAACCCGGCGGTGCGGGGTGCCGCTGCGCCCACCTCCCCCAAGCTCTCGGCTTCGCTCGAGCAGGGGGGACCCCCATCGCCCTTAGCGGCACGATTGCCCGCAGCTGATGACCCCCAGTCAAGCGATCAACTGCGGCGGCAGCGGCGCCGCATGCGTCACCGTCAGCCCCGACACCGCTCGCGTCAGTGCCACATACAGGCGACGCAGACCAGTCCGTTCGTCCGGCTCGCCGTCGACCACGGCCCGGGGCTCGTCCAGGACGACGTAGTCGTACTCCAGACCCTTCGCGAGCGACGCCGGGACCAGGGTCAGGCGGGTCTCCCGGGTCGTCTCCTCGCCCGGGCCGAGGTAGGGGAGACCGGCATCCGTCAGGGCCGCCGCCAGCTCCGGGATCCGGGCGTCCGCCGCGATCAGGCCGGTCGAGCCCTCGCCCCGCAGCGACTCGCGGCAGGCGTCGACCACGTCGGCGGTGCCGGTGACCTCCCGGACCTCGAAGTGGCCCGGGTTCTCACGGATCGACACCACCGGCGTGAGCCCCGGGGCGATGTGCGCAAGCAGCCGGGAGGCGTACGTGATGACGTCCGTCGGCACGCGGAAACCGGCCGTCAGCTCCTCCACCACCGCGTTCCGCTTGCCCAGGTGGGTCAACGCCTCCTCCCACCCCCGGGTCGCCCACGGCGTGGTGCCCTGCGCCAGGTCGCCGAGGACCGTCGCACTGCCGGTCGTGCAGCGGCGGCCGACCGCCCGGTACTGCATGGGGGAGAGGTCCTGCGCCTCGTCGAGGACGACATGACCGAGGGAGTGCGTGCGCTGGATCAGGTCGGTGGCCTCGTCGATGAGGACGGCGTCGGCAGTCGACCACTTGGCGGACTTGACGCTGCGCGCCGGTCTCGTCCACAGCACCGCCTTCTGCTCCTCCTCGTCGAGAATCCCCGCCGCGTGTTCCGCGAGGAAGTCCGCGTCCGACAGCAGGCGCAGCACCAGCTTCGCCGGGTCGACGGCCGGCCAGACCGCCTTGACGGCCGCCTTGACCGCGCTGTTGCGGGCCACCGCGTCCTGCACCCGGTCGTCCGGCGCCTCCCCCGACCGCTCCATCTGCACGAGCACGGCGTGCGCGATGCGCTGCGGCAGGGCCTCGCGGGTGGCGCCGTAGCGGATGTCGCGGTCGAGCAACTGGCGGACGATGTCCTGCAGTTCGTACGCCGGGACGCGCCAGCGGCGGGAGCCGCGCACGACCACGACCGGCTCGGTGGGCATCGTGACGTGTGAGTAGAGGACCCTGCGCAGGACCTGTGCCATGCGGGCGTCGCCCTTGACGACCGCGGCCGTCGCGTCGTCCGTCCCCTTGATCTCCACGTGTGCCACCAGGTCCTCGACCGTGGCCTGCTGGACCGTCAACTCACCAAGGGCGGGCAGCACTTGCTCGATGTAGTGCAGGAAGGACCGGTTCGGTCCGATGACCAGCGTGCCGGTGCGGGCGAGGCGCTCGCGGTGGGCGTAGAGGAGGTAGGCGACCCGGTGCAGGCCGACGGCGGTCTTCCCGGTGCCCGGTCCGCCCTGCACGCACACGGTGCCGGAGAGTCCTGACCGGACGATCTCGTCCTGCTCGGGCTGGATCGTCGCGACGATGTCCCGCATCGGGCCGACGCGCGGCCGCTCGATCTCCTGTTGGAGGAGCTTGCTGGTCCGCTCGGCCTCGCCCGGGTCCGACAGGTGCTCGTCCTCGTACGCCGTGAGGTCGCCGCCGGTGTAGCCGAAGCGGCGGCGCAGCGCGATGTCCATCGGGTCCTTCTTGGAGGCCCGGTAGAACGGCTGCGACACGGGTGCGCGCCAGTCGATCACCATGGGGTCGCCGTCGGCGTCGTGCACATGCCGCCGCCCGATGTGCAGTGTCTGATAAGCAGCCTCCGGCTGCGGGCGTTCCCCTTCCGCGCCCTCCGCCCCCTCGGCGCCGGGCGCGTGCCGATAGTCGAGCCGGCCGAAGAACAGCGGGGTGTCGCTGAGGTCGGCCAGGGCCTTGATGCGCTCCCCGATCTGGTGGGCCAGCACCTCGGCGTTGACCCAGTTCGCGGTGACGTCGCTGATGTCGAGGGCCTCGACGTCCTCGCGCATGGCACGCAGGGCCGAACGGGACGCGGCGAGGTGGGAGCGCTCACGGGAGAGCGGGTCGTCGACGGGCGTGGACAAGGGGGTGCCTCCGGAGGACCTGCTGAAGGGATGGCGGTGAGATGCCGGCCGGTTTCCGTCCGGTCGGCGGCACTCCGTGAGGGAGGCGGGCAAGAGCGGAGATCCTAGAGGAGCGGGGGAGGCGACCGCCAACGGTTTTCTCGTCCCCTGTTTCTCATCCCCTAGGGGACGAGGGCCTCATCCCTGAGGGGCAGGGGTCGGTCCGCAGGCGTACGTGGGGAGTACGCGGGTTCGGCCCTCAGGCCGACGCGGACTTCACGACCGGAAACGCACCATGGAGACATGAGCGCAGCAACCTTCTCCCCCGCCTCGGCACCGGGCCGCCTGCCCGGCGCCACCGCCGTGGCCGGCAGCCACCACCAGCACCGCCTCGGCGATGCCCTGCGCGCCGTCAGGGTGTTCGCGGGCGCCGCCTTCGACGTGATCATCCTTGGCCAGTACGGCGAGGAAGCGGGCCTGGTCCGCCGCAAGTGAGCGGCCCAGCCACGCGCGGGCAGCCGGCCGGCCTCAGCTCTCCGCGAGCAGCTCGTCCGCGTCCATGATCCGGTACGCGTACCCCTGCTCCGCCAGGAAGCGCTGGCGGTGCGCGGCGAAGTCCTGGTCGATGGTGTCCCTCGCGACCACCGAGTAGAAGTGCGCCTGGTGGCCGTCGGACTTCGGCCGGAGCACCCGCCCCAGCCGCTGGGCCTCCTCCTGGCGCGACCCGAACGTGCCGGACACCTGGATCGCGACCGTCGCCTCCGGCAGGTCGATCGAGAAGTTCGCGACCTTGGACACGACGAGCACGCTGATCTCGCCCTCCCGGAACGCGTCGAACAGCTTCTCCCGCTGCGCGTTCGACGTCTCACCCTTGATCACGGGTGCGTCCAGATGCTCACCCAGCTCGTCGAGCTGGTCGATGTACTGGCCGATGACGAGGGTCTGCTGCCCGGCGAAGCGGCGGACGATCGCCTCCGTGACCTTCCGCTTGGTGTCGGTCGTCGCACAGAAGCGGTACTTCTCCTCCGCCTCGGCCGTGGCGTACGCGAGCCGCTCCGCGTCCGTCAGATTGACCCGGACCTCCACACAGTCGGCGGGCGCGATGTAGCCCTGCGCCTCGATCTCCTTCCACGGCGCGTCGAACCGCTTGGGCCCGATCAGGGAGAACACGTCCGACTCGCGGCCGTCCTCACGCACCAGCGTGGCCGTGAGTCCCAGCCGCCGCCGCGCCTGGAGATCCGCCGTGAACTTGAACACCGGCGCCGGCAGCAGATGCACCTCGTCGTAGACGACCAGGCCCCAGTCCCGGGAGTCGAACAGCTCCAGGTGCGGATAGACGCCCTTCCGCTTGGTCGTCAGCACCTGGTACGTGGCGATCGTGACGGGCCGGATCTCCTTCCTCGTCCCGCTGTACTCGCCGATCTCGTCCTCGGTGAGCGACGTGCGCCGCACCAGCTCGTGCTTCCACTGCCGGGCGGAGACCGTGTTCGTGACGAGGATCAGGGTCGTGGACTTGGCCTGCGCCATCGCCCCTGCGCCGACCAGCGTCTTGCCCGCGCCACAGGGCAGGACGACCACGCCCGACCCGCCGTGCCAGAAGTTCTCCACCGCCTGCTTCTGGTACGGCCGCAGGGCCCAGCCGTCCTCGGCCAGCTCGATCGCGTGCGCCTCGCCGTCGACGTACCCGGCGAGGTCCTCGGCCGGCCAGCCCAGCTTCAGCAGCGTCTGCTTGATCTGGCCGCGCTCGGAGGGGTGCACGGCGACCGTGTCCGGGTCGATGCGGGCGCCGACCAGCGGCGCGATCCGCTTCGACTTCAGGACCTCCTCCAGCACCGGACGGTCGGTGGTCGTCAGGACCAGCCCGTGCGCCGGGTGCTTGGACAGGGTGAGCCGCCCGTAGCGGTCCATCGTCTCGGCGATGTCGACCAGCAGCGCGTGCGGCACCGGGTAGCGGCTGTACTGCACCAGCGCGTCCACGACCTGCTCGGCGTCGTGGCCCGCCGCGCGGGCGTTCCACAGGCCCAGCGGGGTCACCCGGTAGGTGTGGATGTGCTCCGGCGCCCGCTCCAGCTCCGCGAACGGGGCGATGGCCCGACGGCAGTCGTCGGCCTGCTCGTGGTCGACTTCCAGGAGCAGGGTCTTGTCGGACTGGACGATCAGCGGACCATTCACGCGCGGCACCCTTTCCCACGGCCGGACGGCTCGGACGGCTTCGAACGACTCGGCCAAACGTCCAGTGTGCCTGATCGTCGCCGTCCCGAGGGTGTGATCTGCGCGGGACCGGACCGGCTCCGGTCCTACTGAATGCCTTTTCATCCCAACGTGTGGTGTGAATTCAGTTTTTCCACGTCGGCCCCGAAGAATGGCCAACCGTGCGGAACCCAACCACCACCACGCTCGGATACGCCCTGTTCGCCACCCGCTGGCTCCAGGCCCCCCTCTACTTCGGGCTGGTGGCCGCCCAGGGCGTCTACGTCTACAAGTTCTTCAAGGAGCTCTGGACCTTAATCCTGATGTGCGTGAGCGGGCACGCCACCGAGACGTACGTGATGCTCGCGGTGCTCAAGCTGGTCGACGTCGTCATGATCGCCAACCTGCTGATCATGGTGATCGTCGGCGGCTACGAGACCTTCGTCTCGCGCATCGGCCTCCAGGGCCACCGTGACCAGCCCGAATGGCTCTCGCACGTCAACTCCAACGTGCTGAAGGTCAAGCTCGCCACGGCGATCGTGGGCATCTCCTCCGTCCATCTGCTCCAGATGTTCGTGGACGTCCACCACACCTCCCGGCACGCCCTGCTGTGGGGGACGGTGATCCACATGGCGTTCATCGTCTCGGCGGCGATCCTCGCGTACATGTCGGGGCCGATGGCCGCGCACGGGGATCGCGGACACGCCGCGCCGGCCGGGCCCGGGCGGGCGGGGCCCGACCAGGCGGAGCAGGACCACGCGGACCAGCGGCACGGGGCGCCGGAACCGCAGGCGCCGGTGGCCACGCCGGCCGTGCCCCGGCAGCCCGCCCCGGACGCGGACGCCGAGGCCCGGATCCTTGCGGCCCGCTTCCCGGCCCGCAAGCTGCTGGAGGACTTCGACCAGCAGCACCCCCGGGGCTTCGACCGGGAGACCCTGGCCCGCCTGGGCAAGGCGGAGTTCGTCGGCGCCCGGCGCAACGCGGTCCTCGTCGGCCCGCCCGGCACCGGCAAGACCCACCTCGCCATCGGCCTCGGCGTACGCGCCTGCCAGGCCGGGCACCGGGTGCTGTTCGCGACCGCCGCCGAGTGGGCCGCCCGGCTCCTGGACGCCCGGGCCGCCGGCCGGCTCGACGCGGAACTGGCCGCCCTCGACGAGTACCCCCTGCTGATCGTCGACGAGGTCGGCTACACGCCCTTCGACGCGACGACCGCCGGACTGTTCTTCCGCCTGGTCGCGCACCGCTACGAGCGGGCCTCGCTGATCGTGACCAGCGACCGCCCGTTCGGCCGCTGGGACGAGGTCTTCGGCGCCAGTGCCCCGGCGCTGGTGGACCGCCTCGCCCATCACGCCGACGTCGTGCGGCTGGACGGGGACAGCTACCGGATGCGCCGCGCTACTTCAGCGTGGGCAGATTGACGTTGTTGACCAGCGGCCCTTCGATGCCGATCCCCTCGGAGACCAGGGGCTCGGCACCGGCGGCCAGCAGGGGCAGCGGCAGCGCGGGCGGGGCCGCTGCGGCGGAGGGCGCGATCACGCCCGCGAGGGCGACGGCGCACAGGGCGACGGCGGGGAGCTTTTCACGCATGGGGACGACAGGGCCTTTCACGGACTGAGAGATGGGGGACGCCGCGCCGCGGGCCGGCCCGGGGACGCCGGGCCGGCCCGATGGTGCGCGGCCAGGCGGATCAGACCTGCGGCGTCTCGACGACAAGGCCGGCGACGTCGATGCTCACCGCCGCGGCGGGCGTGGCGAGACCACCGAACGTCATCAGGGCGGCGGCGGCCAGGACGGCGGCGACTCGACGGACAGCGCGCATGCTGGGACTTCCTTTCGACAAGGCTCACAGGGACACCCGGTGGCTGCCCCCGCCCGAACGGCGGAATGCGGCACGCCCGGCAATGTCGCCCAAGGGTGGGAAATCCCCGGCGTGGCGTGCATGAACGCCGGCGTGCACCCGAACGGGTGAGACGACGCCCCAGCGGAACGGGCCGTCAGCCCGCGTCGTCCGCGAGTTCCGCGACCCCGGTGATCCGGTGCAGCGGGTACGTGCGGACCTCGTCCGCCGTGTGGTCGTACGCCGTGACGAAGCCGCCCTCGACGCGGATCGGGGCGATGACGCGCTGGCTGGCGGCGCCCTCGGCGTTGACGTAGCCGATCCACAGGGCCTCGCCGGTCAGGACGGCGGCCTGCATGGTGGCGAGGGTCTCGGCGGAACCGGTGCGGGGCAGTTCGCCGTTGACCTCGGGAGCCGTGCCGGGCTTGCGCGGGGCGGTGGAGGCGAGGTCGCCGGCCCGGATGGCGCGCAGCGCCGCCGCGAGGAGGGTGTGGTCGGGGACCGGCGGGCCTTCCGGCACCGGCTCGGGCGCCGTACGGGGCGGGGTGCGGTGCGCGTGCGCGCGGGTGATCAGCACATCGCCCTCGGCGGACTCGGCGGCCGGTGCGAACCCCATCGCCCGCAGGCCCTCCAGCAGCCCAGCCGGGTCGGTCTGCGCGGCCAGCACGGTCGGGGCGAGCCGGCGCAGCCCGAGCCCGGCGGCCCGCTTGTCGGCGAGGATCTCGCCCAGCACCGCGTCGTCGTCACAGCGGACGTACGCCGAGGCCGCGCCGACACGCAGATGCCCGTGCCTGCGGGCGACGTCGTCGATCAGGTACGTGAGCGGCTGCGGCACCGGCGTACGGGAGTGCGTGGCAAGGAAGGCGTGCAGGTCAGAGGCGCTCTGCCCGGCGTCGAGGGCGCGCCGCACCGAGCCGGGCGTGAACCGGTAGACGGTGGCCCCGCCCTTGGACTCGACGTCCGCCAGCACGCCCAGCATGTCGGCGAGCGGGCGCTGCAAGGGGCCGGGCGCGACCGCCGTCAGGTCGGCCTGGAGCAGCACGTGGTCCAGCGGCTCGGGCAGCAGCGGCGTGAGCAGCCGGGCCGCGGCGGCGGAGGCGACGGCCTGTTCGGCGGGGGAGAGGGGGGTGAGGGGAGCCGGCCGGTGGTGGACCGGGAGCTTGTCCCCCGGGCCGGAGGGCTCGGCTGGGCCGGAGGGCTCCGCTTCCGGGCTCTTCGCGGGAGCCGCGGGCGCACCCAGCAGGGCCCTGCCGTGGGCCGACAGCGCACCTCTGCCCGTGACGCCCAGCAGTTCCGCCTCGGACAGCGCCCACCGGGCGAGCCGGCTGCGCAGGTCGTCCTCGGGCTGGGCGCCGCGCAGGGGGCGCTCCCAGCGCAGCCGGGCCAGCACCGACTCGGCGGCCGGCGCGGTGCCCTCCGGCAGCCCGGCCAGCAGCGCCAGCACCCGGTGCCGTACCTCCGGCGCCGCCGAACGGTCCAGACCCGGACCGAGCGCCGACAACGTGCGGTCCTTCGCGTCCCGCCCGCCCACCAGCCCGGCCGTGCGGGTCGCCGGGAGCCACGCCGTGACCAGCCGGGACCAGCGCTCGGCGGCGGGCAGCTCCCGCCACTCGTCGTACGCGGGGGTCGCCGCGTACCGCTCGTCGGCCTCGCCGTCCGGGGCGATCAGGCCCGCCGCGTACGCCAGCTCCACCCAGAACGCGGCGACCGGCTCGGGCACGTCCAGGGCGACGGCGGTCCGCTTCAGGTCCCGGACGCTCAGCCCACCGGCCCGCAGCACCGCCGGCCCGCCCTCGTCCCAGTCCTTCAGCAGCTCCTCGACGGTCGCCAGCGCGGTGTACGCCTGCCCGGCCGCGGTGCTGTCCACAACCTGTGGACGATGAACGGCGGCGGCCTCGACCGCCGGCGGCACCGGCTCGGGCGTCCGGTGCGCGAGCCCCCGCCGCAGGTGCAGGGCCACCTCGCGCGGCAGCACGACCGTCCCGGGCGCCGTCGGCAGCAGCAGCCCCCGGTCCAGCAGCCAGCGCAGCCGGGGCGCCGGATCGGCCGTGACCTGCCCGTACGGCGGCCCCCACACGAGCCGCTCCAGCACGTCGAGGGAGTCGGCCGGGGCCTTGGCGAGCAGCGCGGCCATCCGGCCCCGGTCCGTGAACAGCTCGGTCAGGGAGGTCACCGCGGAGACCGAGTCGTGGGTCGAGGGCAGCCCGGCGGCCGTGACGATCTCCTGGATCCGCCCCGGGGACATCCCGGCGGTGGCCTCCTGGACGGTGGGGCCGAGCCCCGTCGGCGAGGGGTGCTGCGGCGAGGGCGCCAGCAGCTCACGTGCTGTCCGCACCAGCCGCAGCCGGTCGTCCCCGCCCCAGACCAGGGCCTGCTCGCGCAGGATGCCCAGGGCGTGCGGCAGGGCCTGGGCGACGGCCGGGTCGGCGTCGTCCCCGGCCATGAGCCCGAGCAGTTCGTCGTACGTCGCCGGATCCGCCGCCACGGCCAGTGCCTGCGCGCTCTGGAGCGTGAACCGGTCCAGCCGCTCCAGGGCCCGCACGACCGAGGCCCGGGTGCCGGCGCGGGTCGCGAGCTGGGTGAGGTCGGTGGGCACGGGCGTGATGAGATCCGGACGGCTGCGCAGGAGCGCGCCCAGCGAGACGTCGTCCCGCCCGCGGAGCGCTTCCGCGAGGGAACGGGGGGCCGGAGGCCTGTCCTCGGTGCTCATCCGGCCCACGGTAGCGGGTCGCCTCCGGCGGCCGAGCCGACTGTGCGCGGGTGGGCGGGGGCCGGTGCCGGACGGGCATGTGGGGCACCCGCTCGTACTCGCGGTACCGTCGACCGACGGCGTCAGCCAACGCACACGCCCCGGAGGGGACTTCGTGGGGATTGAGAGCGACCAGGTCGTTTACGAGTATCTGAGCCGGGTCGGAGACGTGGCCCAGCAACGACAGTTGTCGTCGGCCACCCGCATGCGCCTGGTCGCCGACCTGCGCAACGAGATCGACCAGCGCCGCGCGAAGGCCACCGTCGACTCGCCCGCCGCCGTCCGCCGCATCCTGTCCCGCCTCGGCAGCCCCGACGACGTCGTGGCGGCGGCCGCGGACGGCACGGGCGGCGGCGGTACGGCGCAGAGCGCTCCCGCCGCCGTGCCCGTACGGCGCGAGGCCCGCGAACCGGACGAGCCGGACGGGCGGCCGAAGGGGGTCCTGCGGCGCGTCGTGCCGCGTCCCCGCCCGGCCCGGCCGACCGAGGAGCCACGTCCCGCCGCCGCCGAGGGCGCGGCCCCGCCGCACCTGGCCGCCGGGCACGAGCTCGGGGACAGCGCGGTCCAGCCGGACTGGTGGCGGGTGGACAGCAGCCCCTTCGGGGCGGGCGAAGAGGTGCCGGGCTTCGTGGGCGGCGTGGAGCTGCCGGACCTGCTGAAGCCGCCGCGGCCGAGGAAGCCGGAGCTGGAGAAGGCGGCGGCCGACGAGGAGGCGGCCCCGGCTGTCGAGGCCGCCGGGGAGCCGGAGGAGACGGCCGGCAAGGCCAGTCGCCGGCGTCTTCCGCGCCTGCCCGCGGGCGGCTGGAGCAACCCGCTCCTCCTCATCGCCGCCGGTCTCCTCGTCGCGGGCGCGGTGCTCGGCAACTGGTTCGTGCTGATCCTCGGCTGGCTCATCGCCTACGCCTCACGTCGCCTGAGCCCGGCCGAGACCAAGTGGGCGGTCGTGATCCTCCCCAGCCTCTCGGTCGCGGCCGGCGTTCTTTGGCTGTGGGGCAGGATGAACGACCGCTGGGGCACCCCGATCGCCGAGGGCCACATGAACGACGCGGTGGCGGAGACCTGGCCATGGGTGGTCAGGGGCGCGGCGGTGGCGTCGGCGCTGTTCCTGGTATGGCGCTCACAGCGCTCTCGCTAGCCGATCACAGGCTGACGTCTGCCGTTCACACCGCCTGGGCACAATGGCCCATATGGCAATCACCGTCGGCTTCGACCTCGACATGACCCTCATCGACTCCCGCCCCGGCATCCGCGCCTGCTACCAGGAACTGTCCGAGCGGACGGGGACGTACATCGACGCCGATCTGGCGGTCACGCGGCTCGGGCCGCCGCTGGCCGAGGAGCTGATCAACTGGTTCCCGGCCGAGGAGGTCGAGACCGTGGCCGACGTGTACCGGGAGATGTATCCGACGATCGCGATCGCCGAGACCCCGGCGCTGCCCGGCGCCCGGGAGGCCATCGCGGCCGTACGGGAGGCCGGCGGACGCGCGATAGTCGTCACCGCCAAGTACGAGCCCAACGCCAAACTGCACCTCGCCCACCTCGGCATCGAGCCCGACGCCGTCATCGGCGACCTGTGGGCCGAGCAGAAGGCGGAGGCGCTGCGCGAGCACGACGCGGGCGTCTACGTCGGCGACCACGTCGGGGACGTACGCGGCGCCCGGGCGGCCGGCGCGCTGTCGGTCGCGGTGGCCACCGGCCCCTGCCTCCCGGAGGAACTGCGCGCGGCGGGCGCGGACGTCGTCCTCACCGACCTGACGGAATTCCCCGGGTGGCTTTCGGACTACCGTCCCGCACGCGCCTGACGCCGGCCCGCCGCCACGGAACGCAGCACTCCCGCGCCGGCCATCAGGAATCCGACTGCCATGAGCATGCTCAGGCCGAACATGTACGTCGGAAAGGGTGTCGTCCCCAGGAACAGCGGGGCGACAGTGACCAGTGTGGCCACGGCGCCGATGAAGAAGACGATGCCACCGGCACGGACCAGACGGTCACCGGGAGCGGCGGAATTCGTTTGGGTTTTGTCACGCACCCGACCAGGGTAGTTCCCAGCGCGAAGGAACAACCGGGTGACGTCTTGTCACCGGCCTGAAGAGCATTAGCCTTGGTACCGGCGGGTCCGTACGACCCGCCCGAGTGCTATCCAGAGCCGTTTCAGAAGCAGTTTTCCGACGAGTACGAGGACGAGGACAGACGTGCCTACCGGCAAGGTCAAGTGGTTCAACAGTGAGAAGGGCTTCGGCTTTCTCTCCCGCGACGACGGCGGTGACGTCTTCGTCCATTCCTCGGTCCTCCCCGCCGGAGTCGAGACGCTCAAGCCGGGACAGCGAGTGGAGTTCGGCGTCGTCGCCGGACAGCGCGGCGACCAGGCGCTGTCCCTGACGATTCTGGACCCGACCCCCTCGGTCGCCGCCGCCACCCGCAAGAAGCCGGACGAGCTGGCCTCGATCGTCCAGGATCTGACGACCCTCCTGGAGAACATCACTCCGATGCTGGAGCGGGGCCGCTACCCCGAGAAGACCGCCGGCAAGAAGATCGCGGGCCTGCTGCGCGCGGTCGCCGACCAGTTGGACGTGTAAACCGCTTACGGGAAACGCAGCGCGTTCGGGCCGAGGGGCGGCACCAGCCCCTCGGCCGCCGCGCGTGTCAGCAGCCCGCGTACGGCGGCGTAGCCGTCCTCGCTGAGGTCGGCGGTGAACTCGTTGACGTACAGCCCGATGTGCTGGTCGGCGACGGCCGGGTCCATCTCCTGGGCGTGCTCCATGACGTACGGGCGGGACGCCTCGGGGTCGTCCCAGGCGGCGCGCACGGACGTCCGGATGGAGTCGGCGAGCAGCCGCAGCTTCTGCTCGCCCAGCGACCGCTTGGCGATGATCGCGCCCAGCGGGATCGGCAGCCCGGTGGTGTTCTCCCAGTGCTCGCCCATGTCGGCGAGCTTGTGCAGGCCGTAGCCGCGGTACGTGAAGCGCGCTTCGTGGATGACGAGCCCCGCGTCGACCTTGCCGTCCCGCACGGCCGGCATGATCTCGTGGAACGGCATGACGACGATCTCGCCGACCCCGTCGCTCAGCCTGTCCGCGGCCCACAGCCGGAACAGCAGATAGGCGGTGGACTTCTCACTGGGCACGGCGACCGTACGACCGGTGAGGTCGACGTCCGCCTCCCGCGTCAGCACCAGCGGCCCGCAGCCCCGCCCCAGCGCACCCCCGCAGGGCAGCAGGGCGTACTCGTCGAGGACGTACGGCAGCACGGCGTACGACACCTTCAGCACGTCGAACTCGCCGCGCTCGGCCATGCCGTTGGTGATGTCGATGTCGGCGAAGGTCACGTCGAGGGCGGGGGCGCCGGGGAGGCGGCCGTGGGCCAGGGCGTCGAAGACGAAGGTGTCGTTCGGGCAGGGGGAGTAGGCGATCTTCAGCTGCTCACTGGTCATGCCGGTTCCAACTCTCCAGTACGGGCACGAGCTTCCCGAAACCCTCGGTGAGGGCCGCCAGGGCGTCGGGGATGCGCCAGGCGGCGCGGTCGCGCGGCCCGACGGGATTGGAGATCGCCCGGACCTCCAGCACGGGCACCCCGTGCGCGGCAGCGGCCTCGGCCACACCGAAGCCCTCCATGGCCTCGGCGAGGGCGGTGGGATGACGCTCCCGGAGCGCAGCGGCCCGCTCGGCGGTCCCGGTCACGGTGGACACGGTGAGCACGGCCCCGGCACGGGCCCCGACGGCGTCGCCGACCAGCCGTACGAGGTCCTCGGGCGGGTGGTGACGCACGGTCCCGAACCCGAGTTCCGTGACCGGCACAAACCCGTCCTCGGTCTCGGCCCCCAGATCGGCCGCGACGATCTCATCGGCGACGACGA
This sequence comes from Streptomyces sp. NPDC050164, assembly GCF_044459945.1. Taxonomy (NCBI): domain Bacteria; kingdom Bacillati; phylum Actinomycetota; class Actinomycetes; order Kitasatosporales; family Streptomycetaceae; genus Streptomyces; species Streptomyces sp. NPDC050164. The sequence goes on along the minus strand of NZ_JBITJK010000009.1, from coordinate 128,509 downwards.
GCGACCCCACCCTCGCCTCGGGCTGAAACCCCCCACCGATCCCGGCGGAGACGACGAGGCCGTAGGGGTTGCCGTCGAGGGCGGCGGCGGTCAGGGCGGAGGCGGTGGAGGCAGCGGCGAGGGCGGGGCCCACACCGACGGCGAGGAGGTCGATACCGCTACCGCCGTGGGCAGTCGTTCCGCCGGGGCGATGGGTGTCCCCCCTGCTCGAGCGGAGCCGAGAGCTTGGGGGAGGGTGGGCACGGCCTGCAACGCCGAGTGCCGTTCCATCGGACCCCGGCGACAATGCGCCGAGCGCCTTCGCCACCGCGTCCCGTTCAACATCAACCGCGGTGGCGACAAGCACCCTGCCCAGCCCAGCGGCAGCGATTACGCGTCCTTCTCCAGCTTGAAGTTCCACAACCCCGAAGTGTCCTTCTCGCCTTCCTTGATGGACACCAGCGTCGAGTTGCCCTGCGCACCGTACTGGGCGTTGAAGAACACGCTGCCCGGAATGGTGCGGTACGTCTTCGTGCTGGAGTCGGTCAGCGGCTGACCGTTCATCAGGATCGTCCAGCCCTTGTCCGCGATCTCCGGGTCGACACCGAAGCGCACGGTCTCGTCCGGGTCGACGGAGATGCTCTTGACGCCCTTGTCCTTCAGGCACTGCGTGAGATCGGACGCCTTCAGGGCGTCCCCCTCGCCGCCACAGGTGGCCTCGGAGTTCACCGAGTCGCTGCCCACGGTGACCGTGGCCATCGGCGTCGGCTTGTCACAGGCCGAGAGGACCAGCAGTCCGGCGGATACGACGCCGGCGGCGGCGACGGCGCGGCGGCGTCGCACAGCGGATTGCAACGTGTTCATGGCCGAAGGCTATCGGGCCTGCCGGTCGGGCCGCCCACGCGGGGTACGGCGTGCCCGTCCGGCACGCCGAGAGCACGCACCGAACGCCGCTCCTTCCTCCGCGGAGATCCATCAGAAGCCCCCTAGGCCACGCGCGGCCGTGTCGCACCGCCCCGCCGGGCCGAGCCGATCAGCCCCCGTACGGTCGTCAGCCAGCCCGTGCCGACGATCGCGGCGCCCACCGCCAGCCCGAGCGTGCCGTTGAGCGGCAGCGCGATGCCGACCGCCCCGCCCAGCACCCAGGACATCTGGAGCAGCGTCTCGGAGCGGGCGAAGGCCGACGTACGGACCGGTTCGGGCACGTCCCGCTGGATCAGCGCGTCGAGCGACAGCTTGGCCAGGGCCTGCCCGAACCCGGCCATCGCGGCCAGGCAGGCCACCAGGACCGCGCCGAAGAACAGCGCGGCCGTGATCGCCGCGCCCAGCACGCACGCCACGACCGTCACGATGATGATCTCCGGCGCCCGGGATCTGAGCCACGCCCCCACGGCCGTACCGAGCGCGTTGCCCACGCCCGCCGACACGCCCACTATCCCCAGGGACACGGCGGCGCTCTGGCCGGAGACCGGATGCTCGCGCAGCAGGAAGGCGAGGAAGAAGATCAGGAAGCCGGTGAGGCAGCGGATGGAGGCGTTGGCGGCCAGGGCGTGGGTGACGGCCGGGCCGACCGTGCGCAGCCCGGGGCGCTTGACCGGTCGGCGGTGCGGCCCGTGCAGGTGCTCCTCGTCCGCGGCCAGCAGCGCGGTGTCCTCGCCCTTGGCGGAGTCGACCTTAGGCGGCAGTGTGAACGACAGGAACGTCCCTGCCACGAAGATCACGAAGGCGCCGTAGAGCGGCCAGCGCGGCCCGATCTGCTGGAGTCCGGCGCCGACCGGCGCGGCGATGCCGGTGGCGAGGAGCCCGCCGAGGGTGACGCGCGAGTTGGCCTTCACCAGGGAGAAGCCGGGCGGCAGCAGCCGGGGCACGACAGCGCTTCTGACCACCCCGTACGCCTTCGACGCGACGAGGACGCCGAGCGCCGCCGGATACAGCTGGATGCTGCCGCTGACGACCGCGCCGGACAGGATGAGCGCGAGCAGCGCCCGAGCCAGCATCGCCCCGGCCATCGCGGCCCGGCGGCCGTGCGGGATGCGGTCGAGGAGCGGGCCGATCACCGGCGCGAGGAGGGTGAAGGGCGCCATGGTGATGGCGAGGTACAGCGCGACCCGGCCGCGGGCCTCGTCGGTCGGCACGGAGAAGAACACGGTCGACGCGAGGGCGACGGTGATCATCACGTCTCCGGCGCCGTTCACGCCGTGCAGCTCGATCAGCTTGCCGAGGCCGGACTCGCCGGCGCCGTGCGCGTGGGTGGCCTTGCGGATGCCGCGGGCGGTGCCGGTGAACGGCAGGTGCAGGGCACGGCCGACCGCGCGGAGGGAGCCGCCCAAACGGCCCGGTCCGTTCGGTCGGCTGCTTCCCTTGACCCCTTTCGACCCACCGGTCCCGGTGGCGCCCGGGGGTGTTTTCGCGGCTGCCACGACGTCATAGTGCCCCGAGATGGCTGTGGGTAGTGCCATTACCGCTTGTATAGGGCCTGTGGGGTGACTGTCCGGGTTATTCGGAGCCCGGTGACACGGTGGTCGGAGGTCTCGGTCAGGACCGTCGGTGTACGCGAAGTGGGGCGGAAGGGTAGCGTGCGTATCTCAGCCATCCCGCAAAATGGATGAAGGACGTCGACGCGGTCCCCTGGTCCGCTCCGTCCGCCCCGGGCGCTGGGCGTGGCGCACTCGTGAGACGGCGTATGGAGAGAAGCGATACCTGTGAGCGCAGCGACAACGCGAAGCCGCACCCCTGACCGTCTGTGCGCCGAGGCCGTCGACCTCGCACGGGGCGCCGCCGAGGAAGCCGCGGCCCCCGGCATCGTCGGCGAGCACGTGGGGCTGGTCTCCGAGGGGGATCGCGTTGTCACGCACTTCTTCGAGTGCAGGGAGCTCGGGTACCGGGGCTGGCGCTGGGCGGTGACGGTGGCCCGGGCGTCCCGGGCGAAGATCGTCACGGTGGACGAGGCGGTGCTGCTGCCCGGCCCGGACGCGGTGCTCGCGCCCGAGTGGGTGCCGTGGAGCGAGCGGCTGCGCCCCGGCGACATGGGGCCGGGCGATCTGCTGCCCACGGACGCCGAGGATCTGCGCCTGGAGCCCGGCTGGACCGGCGAGGACGAGCCGCCGCCGAACTCCGTCGTCTCCGACGAGATGGCCGCACTGGCGGAGGCCGAGGACGCGGAGGTCACCGCGGGGCCGCAGGCCGTCCCCGCCCGCGGCTCGATCGCGGCGGTGGCCGAGGAACTCGGCGTGCGCCGTGCCCGGGTGCTGTCCCGCTACGGCCTGCACATCGCCGCCGACCGCTGGGAGGAAGCCTTCGGACCCAAGACCCCGATGGCGCAGGCGGCCCCCGCCGCCTGCGTGAGCTGTGGCTTCCTGGTCCGCATCGGCGGCTCCCTGGGCCAGGCCTTCGGCGTCTGCGCCAACGAGTTCTCACCGGCCGACGGCCGCGTCGTCTCCCTGGCCTACGGCTGCGGCGGCCACTCCGAGGCCGCGGTCATGCCGAAGCCGCCGCAGCCGGCCCCGCCGGTCATCGACGAGACCCGGGTGGACCCGTTCCCGCTGCGCCCGGCCTCGGACTCGGGCTCGGTGCCGGTGGCGGCGGACGAGGACACGGAGGAACTGGGCCACTCGTAGCGGTGTCCCTGCCCGGCCGCCGATCGACTACGCAGAGGGGGCGATCACGGCGCGTCGGTGCCAGCGGCGCAGAGTCTCGGGGTCATCGCAGCTGACGATGCGCTCGCGGACCGCTTCGGGGACGTCGATGCCACGGACATCCAGGACCTCCAGGACGTCTTCGGCGGCCCGCCGGGCCTCCCCCTCGGCCCGGCCTTCGTTGCGGATTTCCTCGGAGATGTACGACTTGTAGAAGGAGAGGTCCACGGCCACCAGGTTCCTCCACAGTTCCGCGGCCGGGTGCTTGCCCAGGCCTTGTGCGATGAGCTCGACGATCGGGTCGGCGATGGGGTGCGGTGTGTCCCGCAGGACGGTTGCCACTGCTTTGAGTATGGCCCCGATGTCCCGATGCCTGACGTGGGTGATGGCGGACAGCGTGGCGAGCGCGAGGTCTTTGCGGACCTCGGCCGGGTCGGTGAGCACCGGCATGTTGTGCGGTCCCGCGACCAGCGGGCGCAGTTCGGGACGGCCGTCGGGTACGGCGAGGACATGGTCTACAAGATCGAGGGCGGGAAGCGGATTCCTCGCCAGGAGTATCTGGTCAAGGCCGACGAGGTGTTGGGCGCGGGTGGGCTCATCGCGGCGACGTGGGAGGACGTCAAGAAGGTCCGGTACCCGAAGAAGGTGCGGGACCTGGCGCAGCTGGAGGCCAAAGCGGTCGAGCTTCAGCTCTACGACCCGCTGAACATCCACGGGCTGTTGCAGACGCCGGAGTACGCACGCGGGCTGCTCCTGATGCGGCGTCCCGCGTACACCGAGGAGGAGGTGGAGCGGTTCATCGCGGCGCGCGTGGCCCGCAAGGCCGTCTTCGAACGGGATCCGGCGCCCGAGATCAGCTTCGTCCTGGAGGAGTGGACGCTGCGGCGTCCCCTGGGAGGCAGGGCGGTGTTGCGTCGCCAGCTGGAACGCCTGCATGAGGCGGGGCAGTTGCGGAATGTCGAGCTTCAGGTGATGCCGATGGACCGCGAGGAGCACGCCGGTGTGGACGGCGGCATCGACGTACTGAAGTTCGAGGATGGTTCGGCAGTGGGACGTTCACCAGTGGTGGCCAACGGCAGGCCGGTCTCCGAGCCGAGGCAGCTCCGTATCCTGGAACTGCGGTACGGCATCATCCGGGCACAGGCTCTCACTCCACGTGAGTCGACGGCCTTCATCGAGCACCTGCTGGGGGAAACATGATCCGCAACATAGACCTGGTGTGGTTCAAGAGCAGCTACAGCAGTGGCAGCGAGGGCGACTCCTGCGTCGAGGTCGCCACCACCCCCGCCACCGTCCACGTCCGCGACTCCAAGCACACCGAAGGCCCCCGGCTCGCCGTCGCTCCCGCCGCATGGGCGGATTTCGTGACGTACGCGTCCGGGAGCTGACCGGGGGCCGGGCGGCGCGCACACCCCCGCTCCCCAGGCGGTACCTTCGTCCTCTCGTCGATGAGGAGAAGGAACGTGAGCAGCAAGTTCGTGCGGCCCGCCGCCGAGGGTGCCGACCCGTTCGGTACGGCACGTCTGCGGCGTGGCGTCATCGATGCCTGGGCCACCAGCCCCGCCCGGTTCCGGGAGGACGCCAACGCCGAGGAGGACCTCGTCCTCGGCGGCTACCGGGACCGGCTCGTCGTCGAGCTCGCGCAGAACGCCGCCGACGCGGCGGCCCGGGCCGGGGTGCCGGGGCGGCTGCGGCTCACACTCCGTGATGGTGTGCTCGTCGCCGCCAACACCGGCGCGCCGCTGGACGCGGCCGGGGTCGAGTCGCTGTCCACCCTGCGCGCGTCGGCGAAGCGGGAGACCCACGAGCAGGCCGTCGGGCGGTTCGGTGTCGGGTTCGCCGCCGTCCTCGCCGTCACCGACGAGCCCGCCGTCGTCGGCCGGCACGGCGGTGTCCGCTGGTCCCTCGCCGAGGCCCGGGAACTGGCCGCCGACACCGCCCGGCACAGCCCCGGCCTCGGGGACGAGATCCGGCGGCGCGACGGCCACGTACCGCTGCTGCGGCTGCCGTTCGCCGCCGAGGGCACCGCCCCCGACCCCTACGACACCGCCGTCATCCTCCCGCTGCGCGACACGCCCGCCGCCGACCTCGCCGAACGGCTGCTGCGGGCGGTCGACGACGCGCTCCTGCTCACCCTCGCCGGCCTCGAAGAGGTCGTCGTCGAGATCAACGGCGAGAGCCCCCGCACCATCTCCCGCCGCACCGACGGCCCCTTCACCGTCATCGACGACTCCGGCGACGGCGTCACCTACTGGCGCACCACCGCCGCCCACGGCCCCCTCACCCCCGAGCTGCTCACCGGCCGGCCCGTCGAGGAGCGGCTGCGCCCCCACTGGTCGGTCACCTGGGCCGTGCCCGTGGACTCCGACGGCAGCCCCGCCCGGCCCCGCACCAGCCCGGTCGTGCACGCCCCCACCCCCAGCGACGAGCCGCTCGGCGTCCCCGCCCTGCTCATCGCCTCGTTCCCGCTGGACTCCACCCGCCGGCACGCCGCCCCCGGCCCGCTGACCGACTTCCTGATCCAGCGCGCGGCCGACTCCTACGCCGAACTCCTAGGCGGCTGGCGGCCGGTGACGGCCGGGCTCATCGACCTCGTGCCCGGGCCGCTCGGCAAGGGCGAGCTGGACGGCGCCCTGCGCCAAGCGATCCTGGAGCGGCTGCCGCGCACGTCCTTCCTGCCGCCCGCCGTCGAGCCCCGCGGGCACGACGGCGAGGACCTGCCCGAGTCGCTGCGGCCCCGGGACGCCGAGGTCGTCGAGGGCGCGGGCGCGGCCACGGTGCGGGTGCTCGCCGAGGTGCTGCCCACCCTGCTGCCGGCCGGGCTGGAACGCCGGGCGGAGCTGCGCACCCTGGGCGTCGCCCGCGTGCCGCTGACCGACGCGATCGACCGGCTGGCCGGGCTGGAGAAGGACCCCGGCTGGTGGCGGCGGCTCTACGACAGCCTCGCCGGGGTCGACCCGGACCGGCTGTCGGGCCTGCCGGTGCCGCTCGCGGACGGCCGTACGACGATCGGCCCCCGGCAGGTCCTGCTGCCCAGCCCCGACGCCACCGGCATCGACCCGGAGACCCTGGCCAGGCTCGGACTGAAGGTCGCCCATCCGGACGCGGCGCACCCGATCCTGGAGAAGCTGGGCGCCCTGCCCGCGACGCCCCGTGCCGTGCTCACCACCCCGCAGGTCAGGGCCGCCGTCGCCGCGTCGCTGGACGACGAGGGCGGTGTGCTGTGGGAGGAGGACGCCCTCGACGCGGAGGAACTGGCCGACACCGTGCTCGTGTTGGTGCGGGACGCCGGCCTGGAGCCCGGTGACGAGCCCTGGCTGGGCGCGCTCGCCCTGCCCGACGAGGACGGCGAACCGGCCCCGGCCTGCGAACTCGTCTTCCCGGGTGGCCCGTTCGCCCAGGTCATGCGCGAGGGCGAACTGGCCGCGGCGGACGCCGAGCTGGCCGCGAAGTGGGGCGAGCAGCCGCTGGCGGCCTGCGGGGTGCTGGTGAACTTCGCGCTCGTCCGCGCCACCGACGTCGTCCTCGACCCCGACGAACTGGAGCCGCGCGAGGGCGACTTCGCCGAACCCGACGACGCGGGTCTGCTGGACGCGGTCGACGTGTGGGCGGAGGACGTCCTCGACCGTTTCCCGGACAGCCCGGTGCCGCCGGTCGCGACCGAGATCGTCGCCGTACGGGACCTGGACCTGGTCGACGAGGACAAGTGGTCGCAGGCCCTGTCCCTGCTGTCGCAGCCGCCCCTGCGGGACGCGATCGTCGAGCCCGTGCGCGTCCTGCTGCCGGACGGCACGCACGAGGTCGTACGGCCGTACACGGCCTGGTGGCTGCGCGGGAACCCGGTCCTCGACGGCCGCCGCCCCGCGGGCCTGCGCGCCGCCGGCGGCGACCCGCTCCTGCGCGGTCTCTACGAGGAGGCCGACGCGACCGGCTTTGAAGACGAGCAGGTGCTGCGGGCGCTGGGCGTGCGGACGTCCGTGGCCGCGCTGCTGGACGAGCCCGGCGGTGCCGCCGAACTCCTCGACCGGCTCGCCGACCCGGAGCGCGAGGTGACGGACGCCCAACTGCACGCGCTGTACGGGGCCCTGGCCGAGCTGGACCCGGAGCAGGTGACCCTGCCGGACGAGCTGCGTGCCGTCATCGACGGCCGGGTGGAGGTCGTGGACGCGGCCGACGCCGTGGTGTGCGACTCACCGGACCTGCTGCCCTTCACGGAAGGCGTCCCCCTGCTGCCGGTCCGCCCGTCCCGGGCCGCCGAACTGGCCGAACTCTTCCAGGTGCGGCGCCTGAGCGAGTCGGTCACGGGACAGGTCACCTCCGAGGGCACGGGACACGAAGTCCCGGACTCGGTCCGGGTCCTGCTCGGCCCACGCACCCCCGCCTCCTACATCGAGCACGAGGAACTCGTCGTGGACGGCGTGGAGATCGACTGGCGCCTGACGGACGACGACGTCCTGCACGCCGCCACCCTGGAGGGCGTCGCCGCGGGCCTGGCCTGGGCGGCCGGGCAGTGGCCGCGGCGGTTCGAGGTGGCGGCGCTGCTGGAGGATCCGTCGCGGACGGAGGAGCTGGCGCGGGACCGGTGGTTCGACTGACCGGCTGAAGCAAGCATGCGGTGGCGTTTGGTTGTTCGGTGAAAACTCCCACACAAATTTTTCACCGGCCGTACAACCAAACGCCTTGCTCGCGAATCTGATCACCTGAGTCAACAGACTCCACGATCACTTGGGCCCCAGGAGCCGACGACGAGCGCCGGGGCCCCTCTCCACCTGGAGAACGCATGCGCATCCGAGCCACTGTGGCCGCCGTCACCGGCGCCCTGGCCCTTTCCGCCCTGGCCGTCCCCGCCGCGCAGGCGGACGACCACATGCCGAACCTGGCCTCGCTGGTCCCGTCCACCTCGAAGGCCACGCCGTTCGCGGCTGCCGCCCCGGCGGACGAGGGCGTGGGCGACACCAAGATCACGAGCGTGACCGTCAACGGCGGCAAGAACATCGTCGTCGGCACGACCGCCATGAAGTCCTTCACCGTCTCCGTGACGGCCACCGACCCGGAGGGCATCTACGACGCCTACCCCGTCCTGTGGCACGGCCCGGACGTGGACAACGCCGACGGGGCGATCGTCCCGGAGAACCTGGACGAGGAGACGGTCGGCAGCTGCACCCACTCCAGCGCCACCACCGCCACCTGCAAGGTGACGCTCATCGCCGACCCGAGCACGAACATCTACAGCAACATCCTGGCCGGCACCTGGAAGGTGTGGGTCGGCGCGATAGGCAATGACGGTGACTACATCATCCGCGACGCCTACAAGACCACCAAGGTCCAGCGTGCCTCCAAGCTGACCGTCAACGCCGGCCCGGAGCCCGTCTACAAGGGCAAGACCATCACGTCCACCGGCAAGCTGTCCCGCGCCAACTGGGACGACAACAAGTACCACGGCTACACCAACCAGCCGGTGAAGCTCCAGTTCCGCAAGGCCGGCACCAGCACGTACACCACGGTCAAGACGGTGTACTCCGACCAGTACGGCAACCTGAAGGCCACCGCCACCGCCCAGTACGACGGCTACTGGCGCTTCAGCTTCGCCGGCACGACGACCACGCCGGCGGTCAACGCCACGGGCGACTACGTCGACGTGAGGTAACTCCGGCTACGCCGGGAAGCGGCGGTCCACCCACCTCCACAGGAGTTCCAGGGTGGCCGCCGCCACCACCGCGATGCCGACCGCCAGCCACGGCATCGTCACTCCGACCAGCTTCAGCGCGAAGAAGTCCTGGAGCCACGGCACGACGAGGACCAGCAGGAAGGCTCCGGCCATCACCGCCACCAGGGCGATGCGCCACCAGGTGTAGGGGCGGGCGATGATCGCCAGCACCCACATCGAGATGAGGAACAGCGTGAGCGTCGCGGCGCTGGTCTCCGCGTCCAGCGCGCCCGCGCCCGTGTAGTGCTGCCGGGCGATCAGGTAGGTCGCGAAGGTCGCCATCGCGGCCACCACGCCGCCCGGGACCGAGTACCGCATCACCCGCGGCACGAAGTTCGGCTTCGCGCGCTCCTTGTTGGGCGCGAGCGCGAGGAAGAAGGCCGGGACGCCGATCGTCAGGGTCGAGAGCAGCGTCAGGTGGCGCGGCAGGAACGGGTACTCGACCTGCGAGCAGACCACCAGGATCGCCAGCAGCACCGAGTAGACCGTCTTGACGAGGAACAGCGTCGCGACGCGCGTGATGTTGCCGATGACTCGGCGGCCCTCTGCCACCACCGACGGCAGCGTCGCGAAGCTGTTGTTCAGCAGCACGATCTGCGCGACCGCCCGGGTCGCCTCCGAGCCGGAGCCCATCGCGACGCCGATGTCGGCGTCCTTCAGGGCGAGGACGTCGTTCACCCCGTCGCCCGTCATCGCGACCGTGTGCCCGCGGGACTGCAACGCGCCGACCATGTTCCGCTTCTGCTGCGGGGTGACCCGCCCGAAGACCGTGCCGTCGTCGAGGGCCTCGGCCATCCCCTCCCGCTCGGCGGGCAGCCGGCGCGCGTCCACGGTGGTGCCGGACAGCCCCAGCTTGGACGCGACCGCGCCGACCGACACCGCGTTGTCGCCGGAGATGACCTTGGCGGCCACGTTCTGGTCGGCGAAGTAGCGCAGCGTGTCGGCCGCGTCCGGCCGCAGCCGCTGTTCCAGGACCACCAGTGCGGTGGGCTTCGCTCCCTCGGCCACCTCCGGGTCGTCGAGGTCCCGGTCGACCCGGGCGAGCAGCAGCACCCGCAGGCCCTGCTCGTTCAGCCGCTCGGTCTCGGCGAGGGCCGGATCGTCGTCGGGCAGCAGGACGTCCGGCGCCCCGAGCAGCCAGGTGCTGCTCTCCCCGCCCGCCTCGCAGAACGCGGCGCCGCTGTACTTGCGGGCGGAGGAGAACGGCAGTGCCCGGGTGCAGCGCCAGTCCTCGACGGCCGGGTAGACGTCGATGATCGCTTGGAGGGAGGCGTTCGGCCGGGGGTCCGATTCGCCGAGGGCGCCGAGCACCTGGCGTACGTACGTCTCGTCGGCGCCCTGCAGGGGCCGCAGCTCGGTGACGTCCATGCCGCCCTCGGTGAGGGTGCCGGTCTTGTCGAGGCAGACGGTGTCGACCCGGGCCAGCCCCTCGATCGCGGGCAGCTCCTGGACGAGGCACTGCTTGCGGCCGAGGCGGATGACGCCGATGGCGAAGGCGACCGAGGTGAGCAGGACCAGCCCCTCCGGGACCATCGGGACGATGCCGCCGACCGTCCGTGCCACGGAGTCCTTGAAGGCGTTGTCCTTCACGACCAGCTGGCTGATGACCAGGCCGATCGCGGTCGGGACCATCATCCACGTGACGTACTTGAGGATCGTGGAGATGCCGGAGCGCAGCTCGGAGTGGACGAGGGTGAACCGGGACGCCTCCTCCGCCAGCTGCGCGGCATACGCCTCCCGCCCGACCTTCGTGGCCTGGAAGGCCCCGCCGCCCGCGACCACGAAGCTGCCCGACATCACCTGGTCGACGGGGCGCTTGACGACCGGGTCCGCCTCGCCGGTGAGCAGCGACTCGTCGATCTCCAGCCCGTCGGCCTCGACACACACACCGTCGACGACGACCTTGTCGCCGGGCCCGATCTCGATCAGGTCGTCCAGGACGATCTCGGAGGTGCCGACCTGCCCGGAGGCTCCGTCCCGGCGCACGGTGGGACGCACCTCACCGATCAGCGCGAGCGAGTCCAGCGTCTTCTTCGCCCGCCACTCCTGGACGATCCCGATACCGGTGTTGGCGAGGATCACGAAGCCGAACAGGCTGTCCTGGATCGGCGCGACGACCAGCATGATCAGCCAGAGCACGCCGATGATGGCGTTGAAGCGGGTGAAGACGTTCGCGCGGATGATGTCGACGGTGGAGCGGCTGCTGCGCACCGGCACGTCGTTGACCTGGCCGCGCTCCACCCGCTCGGCGACCTGAACCGTGGTCAGGCCGGTCTCGCGTGAGGTGACCGTCGCCGGCCGTGCGGAGTCGGGCCGGGCATCCGCGTCGAGATGCGTCATGCATTCGACGGTACGTGCGGATTTGCCGCTTCACCTGCCGAATGCGGCGAAGATCCGACCTGGGAAGGACGGACGTCGTGCCCTGGTCGTACGGCAGTTGTACGCCCTCGGACCACCGTCGGACCCTGGTGCCACCCGCGGTGTCAGCCCGCCCGGCGCGCGGTGAGCAGCAGGTACTCCCACTCCAGGACGGTCCCGCCCCCGCCTGTGGCCAGGTCGCCGTCGCGGGCGAGGTCCGTCAGGTCGCGGTCCAGGGCGGCGGTGCGCTCGGGATCGCCGGCGATGTTCTTGTAGACGGTGATCGTGGGGCCGTAGCGCTCCTTGAAGTAGTCGCGGAACGCCTCGGGCGTCTCGAAGCGCTCGACCCGGACGGTCCGGCGCTCGGCGCGCACGTCCGTGACCCGGTCGCCGAGGAGCGCGCGCACATGGTCCTCGTCCCCCCACAGCGGGGGCGGCTGCGCGCCCGGCGGGGGCGGTGGCGCGTACGGCTTCATCGTGGCGAACATCCGGCCGATGAAGCCCTGCGGCGTCCAGTTCAGCAGGCCGATGGTGCCGCCCGGACGGCAGACCCGGACGAGTTCGTCGGCGGACCGCTGGTGGTGCGGGGCGAACATGACCCCGACGCAGGACAGCACGGTATCGAACTCCGCGTCGCCGAAGGGCAGGGCCTCGGCGTCGGCCTCCTGCCACGTGAGGCGAGCGCCCCGCTGCTCGGCCACGCGCCGGCCGACCTCGAACAGCTCGGGGGTCAGGTCGGAGGCGACCACGTCCGCGCCGGCCAGGGCCGCCGGGACCGCGGCGTTGCCGGTGCCGGCGCCCACGTCCAGCACCCGTTGGCCTGAACGCACCCCGCACGCCTCGACCAGGACCGCTCCGAGACCGGGAATGACCTCGGCGGCCAGGGACGGGTAGTCGCCCTGCGCCCACATCGCCCGGTGCTTGGCCTTCAGGGCCCGGTCGGCCTCGGCCTCGCTGTTCTGCATCGTCATGGCTGCGCTCCTCACCGGTTGGGCGGTGTTCCTCGCGGCGGCTTCCGGTGCCGCTTCTTCGAGCGTAGGGACGCGGGGGCCACCTTTCTCGTCGAAGGACCGGCAGCGCGCCGCGGAGGCAGGAGGGGCCTCGCCGTCCGACGGGCAGGCCCGGGTCCGAGCAGGCGAGGGGGCGGCGGTCGCTTCCGGTCCCGGAGGAGTGATGACGTGGGGCGCTTCAGCCGACCGGTATCCGCGCGCCGGTCAGTCGGAGACGCCCTGTTCGGCCGGGGGAGTCGCCGTCAGGTCCTGCGCCGCGGCCCGCTTGATCGCGGCATCGCGCCTACGGACGTACCAGATGCCGATCAGCCCCAGCCCGCTCCCGGCCAGGCAGGTCCACAGCCACCACGTGTAGCCGTGGTCGTCGAACCAGCCGTAGAAGGGGAGCTGGACCAGGAAGAGGACGAACCAGAGGATCGTGAGGCCGGTGACGGTGGCGACCACGGGGCCCTCCAGGGGCTCCGGCGCCTCGTGTCTGGGGGTCCATTTCGCCATGGGGACAGCTTACGAGGCGATCAGGTCTACGCGCGGAGATGTGCGATCCAGACCTTATATGTTCATACTGAAACGGTTTGTGTCTGACCGCTTCTCTTCGTAGGAAACACCAAACACATGTCCTCCTCGGCTCCCGCCAAGGCCCCCGCCCCTGAACAGCCGGGAGCCGGGCCCACGTACGGCGCACTCGACCGCTTCTTCCAGATCTCCGAGCGGGGCAGCACGCTCTCCCGTGAGGTCAGGGGCGGCCTCGCCACCTTCTTCGCGATGGCCTACATCATCGTGCTGAACCCGATCATCCTCGGCAGCGCGAAGGACATGTACGGTCACCAGCTCGACAACGGACAGCTGGTCACCGCGACGGCCCTCACGGCCGCGCTCACCACCCTCCTCATGGGCGTCATCGGCAACGTGCCGATCGCGCTCGCCGCCGGCCTCGGGGTGAACTCCGTCGTCGCCCTCCAGCTCGCCCCGCGCATGTCCTGGCCGGACGCGATGGGCATGGTGGTCCTCGCCGGGTTCGTGGTGATGCTGCTGGTCGCCACGGGGCTGCGCGAGCGCGTGATGAACGCCGTCCCCTACGGGCTGCGCAAGGCCATCTCCATCGGTATCGGCCTGTTCATCATGCTGATCGGGCTCGTGGACGCCGGTTTCGTCTCCCGTATCCCGGACGCCGCCCAGACCACCGTCCCGCTCCAGCTCGGCGGCGACGGCCACCTCGACGGCTGGCCGGTCCTGGTCTTCGTCCTGGGCGTGCTGCTCACGCTCGCCCTGATCGTGCGCAAGGTCTCCGGCGCGATCCTGATCTCGATCGTCGCCATGACCGTCGTCGCCGTGGTCATCGAGGCCGTGGCCAAGGTGCCGAGCTGGGGTCTGACCACCCCGAAGTGGCCCGGCAATCCGGTCGCCGGCCCCGACTTCGGGCTGGTCGGCCAGGTCAGCCTGTTCGGCGGCTTCGAGAAGGTCGGTGTGCTCACCGGTGTGCTGTTCGTCTTCACCGTGCTGCTGTCGTGCTTCTTCGACGCGATGGGCACGATCATGGGCGTCTCGGACGAGGCGAAGCTGACCGACGCGCAGGGGCAGATGCCCGGCATCAACAAGGTGCTGCTCGTCGACGGCCTCGCGGTCGCCGCCGGCGGCGCCAGCTCCTCCTCGGCGACCACCGCCTTCGTCGAGTCCACGGCCGGGGTCGGCGAGGGTGCGCGCACCGGCCTGGCGAACGTCGTCACCGGCGGTCTCTTCGCCGGCGCCCTCTTCCTGACGCCGGTCGCCACGATGGTGCCCTCCCAGGCGGCCACCCCGGCCCTGCTCGCGGTCGGCTTCCTGATCCTGGCCGGCTCGGTCAGGGAGATCGACTGGGCGGACCACACGATCGCGATCCCGGCCTTCGTGACGATGCTGATGATGCCGTTCACGTACTCGATCACCAACGGCATCGGCATGGGCTTCCTCACCTTCGTGGTGCTGCGCCTGGCGGCCGGACGGGGCCGGGAGGTGCCGACGGCGATGTACGCGGTGGCGGCGGTGTTCGCGTTCTACTACCTGATGCCGGCGCTGGGACTGACCTGAGCCGGCCCGGGGCGCGTGATCGCTTGGCCACTTGATCACGGGATCACGTGACCCCCGTAGAACCTCTCCGTCTCCTCGACGGCGGTCTGGAACCGCTCGTCGAAGTCATCCCGAACGAGGGTCCGGACGACGTAGTCCTGGACGCTCATTCCCCTTTTCGCGGCATGGTGCCGGAGCCGCTGAAGCAGCTCGTGGTCTATTCGCAGGCTGAGCACACTGGTCCCCATGACCAGAGGGTCGCGGCACCCTTCGGTGCGGTGTGTCACGTTCCACCACTGGATCACCCATATGAGTGATGTCACGCTTCAGTGGCCAGGGTCACGGGCGTCCATGCGTGTCCCGGGTGGTCTTTAGCGAGGGTAATGAGTTACGCTAAAGAACATGCCGGACCTCAGCCGCGGCGACGATGTAGCCGCCGTGAACTCCCTCCGATCCGCCGTGATGCGGCTGTCCCGTCGGCTCAAGCACCAGCGGGTCGACGAGTCGCTCAGCCCCACCGAGATGTCGGTGCTCGGCACGTTGTCCCTGTGCGGCAGGGCCACC
The DNA here is from genome assembly GCF_044459945.1 of Streptomyces sp. NPDC050164. Taxonomy (NCBI): domain Bacteria; kingdom Bacillati; phylum Actinomycetota; class Actinomycetes; order Kitasatosporales; family Streptomycetaceae; genus Streptomyces; species Streptomyces sp. NPDC050164. The sequence goes on along the minus strand of NZ_JBITJK010000009.1, from coordinate 113,213 downwards.
CCGGGCGAGCTCGCCCGCAAGGAGCATGTCCAGCCGCCCTCGATGACCCGCATCGTGGCGCTGCTGGAGTCCAAGGGGCTGGTCCGTCTGGAGCCACACCCCGAGGACCGGCGCCAGAAGGTCGTGACGCGCACCGAGCAGGCCGAAGCGATGCTCGACGAGAGCCGCCGCAAGCGCAACGCGTTCCTGGCCTCGCTGGTGGAGAACCTCGACGAGGACGAGTGGGCGAAACTGCGCGCCGCCGCCCCCGTGCTGGAGAAGCTCGCGCATCTGTAAGCCGTAGCCGTCACAAGGAGGCGAACACTTTTGAGTTCGGGACCCGGAGCAGCTTCCGCCCCCGCACCTGATCCCCACGACTCCCCGCCCACCTCCGACACCCGCCCGCGCAAGTCCTCGATGTTCTCCTCCCTGAAGGTCAGGAACTACCGCCTGTTCTTCATGGGACAGGTCGTCTCCAACATCGGCACCTGGATGCAGCGCATCGCCCAGGACTGGCTGGTCCTCAGCCTCACCGGCTCCTCGGCGGCCGTCGGCATAACGACGGCACTCCAGTTCCTGCCGATGCTGCTCTTCGGCCTCTACGGCGGTGTCCTCGTCGACCGGCTGCGCAAGCGGCCCGCCCTGCTCGTCACCCAGTCGTCGATGGCCCTGACCGCTCTCGCCCTCGCCGTCGCCGTCCTCACCGGCCACGTCCAGGTGTGGCACGTGTACGTCGCCGCCTTCGCGGTCGGTCTCGCCACGGTGGTCGACAACCCGGCCCGGCAGTCCTTCGTCTCCGAGCTGGTCGGCCCGAAGCAGCTGCAGAACGCGGTCAGCCTGAACTCGGCGAACTTCCAGTCCGCCCGCCTGGTCGGCCCCGCCGTCGCGGGCGTACTGATCACCGGCGTCGGCACCGGCTACGCGTTCCTCTTCAACGGCCTGTCCTTCATCGCACCGCTCACCGGCCTGCTGCTGATGCGCGCCCGCGAGCTGCACGTCGTCGAGCGCGCCCCGCGCGGCAAGGGGCAGCTGCGTGAAGGCGTGCGCTATGTCACCGGCCGTCCGGAGCTGATCTGGCCGATCGTCCTGGTCGGGTTCGTCGGCACCTTCGCCTTCAACTTCCCCGTCTACCTCTCGGCCTTCGCGGACGACGTGTTCCACGCGGGCGCGGGCGCCTACAGCATGTTCAACACGCTGATGGCGGTCGGCTCGGTCGCGGGCGCCCTGCTCGCCGCCCGGCGCGGCACGGCCCGGCTGCGGCTGCTGATCGCGGCGGCCCTGCTCTTCGGCACGCTGGAGATGGTGGCGGCCACGACACCGACGCTGTGGATGTTCGCGCTGCTCATGGTCCCGCTGGGCCTGTTCGGCATGACGGTCAACGTCACGACGAACACCAGCATCCAGATGTCCACGGACCCGGCCATGCGCGGCCGTGTCATGGCCCTCTACATGATGGTCTTCCTCGGCGGCTCCCCGGTCGGCGCGCCGATCGTCGGCTGGATCACCGACACGTACGGCGCCCGGGTCGGCCTCGCGGCCGGCGGTGCCGTCGCGGCCGTCGCCGCGGCCGTGATCGGCCTCATCCTGGCCCGCGTCGGCAACCTCCGCCTGTCGGTCGGCTGGCACCACGGACACCCACGCGTGCGGTTCGTCCCCCGGGAGCAGCAGGAGGAACTGGCTCCGGCGGCGTAAGGCGGGGCGGGGGCGGCAGACTGGCCGTATGAGACTCTTCGCCGCCGTGCTGCCCCCTGCCGAGGTGCGTCGTGAACTCGGCGCAGTGGTCGACGAGTTGCGCAAGCTGCCCGGTGCCGACGGGATGCGCTGGACCGGCCGTCCCGGCTGGCACTTCACGCTCGCCTTTTACGGTGAGGTCGACGACGACCTCGTCCCCGAGCTGTCGGCCCGCCTCGAGCGCGCCGCGCACCGTACCGCACCCTTCCCGCTGGCCATGCGGGGTGGCGGTCAGTTCGGGCACGGCAAGGCGCTGTGGGCCGGGGCCGAAGGTGACCTGGCGACCCTGCGGCTGCTGGCCGAACGGGCGGAGGCGGCGGGGCGCAAGGCGGGTGTGCCGATGGGGGAGCACCGCCGGTACAGGCCCCACCTGTCGGTGGCACGGAGCCGGGAGGCCGGGGACGTGCGAGCGTATGTGGACGGCCTGGGGGGATTCACGGGCCGGACCTGGACGGTGGACGAGCTGGTGCTGGTGCGGAGCAATCTGCCGACGTCGGGGGTTCCGGGGGAGCAGCCCCGGTACGAGGCGGTCGGCCGGTGGCCGCTCGGCGGCGCCGGTTAGGCTCGGTGTCGTGGACCCGAAAACCCGCAACCGGATCATGGCCGGTGTGCTTGTGCTGATGTTTTTCGTCGTCGCCTTGGCTTCCGTGCTTGGAAAGTAGGGCGGTGGGGGAACTGCGGACGGCCGCTTTTCGGCTGCGGGCCGGTGGGGCTGGTCGCGCAGTTCCCCGCGCCCCTGAAAGAAGGGCATGCGCCCCCACGGAACTACCAGGCGAAGGCCTCCGGTGACGGGCCCGGGCCCGGGAAGATCTCGTCCAGGGCGGTCAGGAGCTCCTCGGACAGCTCCAGCTCGGCCGCGCGCAGGGCGGAGTCGAGCTGCTCGGCCGTGCGGGGGCCGACGATCGGGCCGGTCACGCCTGGGCGGGTGAGCAGCCAGGCCAGGGCGGCCTCGCCGGGCTCGACGCCGTGCTTGTCGAGCAGGTCCTCGTAGGACTGGATCTGCGCTCGCTTGGCGGGGTCGGCGAGCGCGTCGGCCGCGCGGCCGGAGGTGCGGCGTCCGCCCTCGGCCTCCTTCCTGATCACACCGCCCAGCAGACCGCCGTGCAGCGGCGACCAGGGGATCACGCCGAGCCCGTAGTCCTGCGCGGCCGGGATGACCTCCATCTCGGCACGCCGCTCGGCGAGGTTGTACAGGCACTGCTCGCTGACGAGCCCTATGGTCCCGCCCCGCCGGGCGGCGATCTCGTTGGCCTGGGCGATCTTGTAGCCGGGGAAGTTCGACGACCCGACGTAGAGGATCTTGCCCTGCTGGACCAGGACGTCGATCGCCTGCCAGATCTCCTCGAACGGCGTGTCCCGGTCGATGTGGTGGAACTGGTAGACGTCGATGTAGTCGGTCTGGAGCCGCTTGAGGCTGGCGTCCACGGCACGCCGGATGTTGACTGCGGAGAGCTTGTCGTGGTTGGGCCAGGCCGGGCCGTCGGCGCCCATGTTGCCGTACACCTTCGTGGCGAGGACGACCTTGTCGCGTCGTCCCTCGCCCTTGGCGAACCAGTTGCCGATGATGCTCTCGGTACGGCCCTTGTTCTCGCCCCATCCGTAGACGTTGGCGGTGTCGAAGAAGTTGATGCCCGCGTCCAGCGCCGCGTCCATGATGGCGTGGCTGTCGGTCTCGTCGGTCTGCGGGCCGAAGTTCATGGTGCCGAGGACGAGCCGGCTGACCTTGAGTCCCGTGCGTCCGAGCTGCGTGTACTTCATGCTGCCCAAGCCAACGTCTTGAAGTGCGCTCCAAGCAAGCACGTGTTGGGTTCGAGGGGCGCGGAAGTCAGTCGCGGGGGAACTCGTCGGTTTTGAGAACGAGGTCGACCACGGTTCCGGTGAGGTCGATGTCGGCGCCGAAATCGACCCTGGTCCTCATGGCGTAGTCGCCGTCCTTGGGATGGGTGTAGAGGTAGCACCGGCCCTGGTAGGGGTCGGCGATGAGGTAGACGGGGACTTCGGCGGTGGCGTAGGCGGACTTCTTCGGACCGTAGTCGTTGGCCGCCGTGCCTTGGGAGATGATCTCGGCGACGAACTCGACATCCTCGTGGCGCCAGCGCCCCTCGTCGTCCTTTGCCGCGGAGGCGCTGAGCTTGGCCACGTCCGGGCAGAAGCCGTTCTCATGGCCGGGGAAGTCGATACGTACGTCCGAGAACACCCTGACGTCCATCCCGAACCTGTCCTCGACGGCTCGTACGATCCGTCGGATGATCTCCCAGTGGGTGTCGCGCTGCGGCGTCATGTGGACATTGCCCCCGACGATCTCGACCCTGAATCCTTCGGGGACGGGCATCCTCTCAAGCCGCTCGAACCACTCGTCCAGGCGCTTGGTGTTGGCGTCGGCCATGGCGATCCTGTCGTCTACGACGGTCATCGTGGCGCTCCTCCCCGGCCACCCCATGGACGTGGGCAGCCGCGCAGTACAACGATACGCACCGTGACCAGGACACGAGGAAGAGCGCATATGCCAGAGCGGCCCGACATCGACCACCTCGTCCAGCTGCTCCGCACCACCCTCGGCGACAGCCTCCTCGGCATCTACCTCCACGGCTCCGCCACCCTCGGCGGCCTACGACCGCACAGCGACATCGACGTCCTGGCCGTCGTACGGGACCGCACGACGCACGCCCAACGCCGGGCCTTGGCCGAGGAGTTGCTCAAGGTGTCCGGCGTGGACGGGCGGCGGTACATCGAGCTGATCGTCGTCGTGCAGGACGACGTACGGCCCTGGCGCTACCCGCCGACCTGCGACTTCCTCTACGGCGACTGGCTGCGGGCGGACTACGAGCGCGGAGTGATCCCGGCCCCCGAGCCCACCCCCGACCTCGCGCCCCTCCTCACCATGGTCCTGCGCGCCGACGCCCCGCTCCACGGGCCGCCGCCCGCCGACCTCCTCGACCCCGTCCCGCACGAGGACCTCAGGCGGGCCATCGTCGCCGGTGTGCCCGAGCTCATGGAGGAACTGGACATCGACACCCGCAACGTGCTGCTCACCCTCGCCCGGATCTGGACCACCCTCACCACCGGGAGCATCCGCTCGAAGGACGCGGCAGCCGAGTGGGCGCTCGACCGGCTCCCCGCCGAGCACCGGCCCGTCCTCGCCCGCGCCCGGGCCGTCTACCTGGGGGAGGAGGAAGAGCGCTGGGACGACCTGGCGCCCCGGCCCTGCGCGGAGTTCCTGACCCGGATGATCACCGAGAGTCACTCCTCGTAGGGCTCGCCCAGGTCCCAAGCCTGGTACATCGCCTCGGCGAAGGCCGCCGCGATCTTGTGCTCGCCGCTGTCGTTGGGGTGAGTGCCGTCGTAGGTGTCGGCGTGGACGTCGTACGACGGTGGGGTCGAGGCCAGGAGGACGGGGGAGCCGGGCTCGTCGAGGTCCGCGGCGGTCTTCGCCAGCAGTTCGTTGAAGCGGGCGACCTCGGCGGCGAAGGCCGGGTCGGACTCGGCCCGCACGTTCGGGGTGACCGGCAGCCACACCATCCGCACCCGCCGGTTCGCCGCCCGTGCCTCGGCCGCGAAGGCCCGGACGTTCTCGGCGGTCTGCTCGGCGTTCGTGTAGAAGCCCAGGTCGATCAGGCCGAGGGAGACCAGGAGCACGTCCGCGCGGCACGACCGCACCGCCTCGCCGATCAACGGCGCCATGTGCAGCCAGCCCTCGCCCCAGCCGGCCAGGTGGGCACGCGGGAAGTCCGGGTCGGCGTACGCGTACGAGGTCGGGGCGTCGGCGAGCTTGTCGTGGAGCGTCTCGCGCGGGCCGACGAGGGTGAAGGGGCGGCCGTAGGACCGGCACAGGTGCTGCCACATCCGGTAACGCCACGTGTGTTCGCCCGCGCTCCCGATCGTCATGGAGTCACCGACGGGCATGAACCTGAGCATCCGCTCATCATGGACGATCAGACCGCCGGACGGGATGTGAGTCGGACCACGCGCCGCGATCGGCCAGATCCCCGCAACCGCTGGGGGTGTTGGCCACGAGCGTGTGTCCATCCAGTCCCGCTCCTGCGCCGACCGGGCCACTCGGCGCTGCGCGGCCTGCTGGACGCCGTCGCCCCCGGCGGCACGCCGCTCTTCGCCACCCCCTACCAGCCCGACGACACCGTGCTGCGAGCACTTCGCCTGCCGTGGCACCCCCTCGCCGCACTCTTCGTCATCGAAGGTCCAGCGTGATCTGTCCGCCCGTGATCCGTTACGCGCGATGAACCGCGGAGCGGGATGGCAGGCTTGGGGGCATGCGCCGACCGTTCGCCACTCTTGCCGCGGCTCTCCTCGTGGGCGTCTTCGCCGTGCCCGCCTCCGCCGCCGACGGCGACGAGGACTTCACGATCAAGGACCCGCGCATCACCGAGTCCAGCGGTCTGGCCGCCTCCCGCCTCCACCCCGGCATCTACTGGACGCACAACGACAGTGACGACGGTCCCTACATCTACGCCGTCGACAGCAGGACGGGCGAGACCGTCGCCCGCCTCACCCTCACCGGCGTCGGCACGCCCCGGGACGTGGAGGCCGTCTCCGTCGGCCCGGGCAACCGGATCTACGTCGGCGACATCGGCGACAACCTCGGCGGCAGCTGGCCCCATGTGTGGATCTACGAGCTGCCCGAGCCCAAGACGCTGAAGGACCAGACGATCCGGGCCACGCAGTACGTCGTGAAGTACTCCGACGGGGCGCGGGACGCCGAGTCCCTCGTCGTGCATCCGAAGACGGGCCGCGTCTACATCGTCGACAAGAACGAGCAGGGCGGGCACCTGTACGAGGGGCCCGCCGAGCTCTCGGCCTCGGGCACGAACGTCTTCCGGCCCGTCGCGGCCGTGCCCGACCTGGAGGCCACCGACGCCACGCTCTCCCCGGACGGCGAACACCTCGTCGTACGCAGCTACTTCGGGGCGATCGCGTACGACTGGAACGGCGGGAAGATCAAGCGGAAGGAGCGGCTCGGCGTGCCGTTCCTCGGGCAGGGGGAGTCCGTCACCTACACCGCCGACGGGACGAGGATCATGTACGGCGCCGAGGGGGCCGACAGCTCGGTGGAGGGGCAGGACGTGCCCGGTGGCTCCGATTCCTCCTCCGGCAGCGGAAGTTCGGCCGCAGGGGGCAAGGACGACGACGGCGACGGGCTCGGCGGCAACCTCAAGACCGGCGCGATCGCCGTGGCCGTGGCCTGCGCCGCCCTGCTCGGTCTGCGCGGGCTCAGGCGGCGCAAGTAGCAGCCGGAGGCGACGGCTTACGAGGCCGACTCGCCTCGGCGCTGCGCCACCAGCACCTCCAACCCGTCCAGGATCCGCTGGAGTCCGAAGCCGAAGTGGTCGAAGTCGGGCCCGAAGGTGTCCTCGGAGAGGGAGGCCATGACCGGGTAGCGGCCCGAGGCCAGGACCTTCTCCAGCACCGGCACCTGCGCCTGCCAGAACTCCGCGTCCGTCAGGCCCGTCCGGCGCTCCGCCTCCTGCTGGTAGAGCTGCGTGCGCGCGGCCCCGACGACGTACCCGTCGATCATGATGATCGCGGAGACCAGCTCGGGGTCGGTCAGCCCCATGGGGCGGATCAGGGTCAGGACCTTCTCCATGCCGTCCAGGGCGCTCGGGCCGAGGATCGGGCGGGACTGGTTGACCTGGAGCAGCCAGGGGTGACGGCGGTAGAGGGCGAGGGTCTCGCGGGCCATGGCCTCCAGGGCGGCGCGCCAGCCGCCGTCGCCCAGGTCGGCCGGATTCTCGGAGGGGCGCTGGACCCGGTCCAGCATCAGGTCGAGCAGCTCGCCCTTGCCGGGGACGTACCGGTAGAGCGACATGGTGCCGGTGCCGAGTTCGGCGGCGACGCGGCGCATGGAGAGCCCCTCCAGACCCTCCGTGTCCGCGACCTGGACGGCCGCTTCCACGATCCGGTCCACGGTCAGGGTCGGTTTGGGGCCGCGGCTGGGGCGTCGGCCGGTGTCCCACAGCAGTTCGAGGGTGCGGGCGATATCACCGCTGCCGCTGGTCTCCGTACTGCCCGTACTGCCCGTGCCGCTCGTACCGCTCGTGCCGCTCTCCATGGAGCCCAGCTTAGGTCCCCGGCGAAAAACTGGGTACGGCGTACGCGTAATCGGGTACGCTGTACCCAGTTCGCGGCACAGGGCACGAGCACACGGGAGGGGCGGCATGGACGGATACGCGGTGCGGGCCGAGGCGCTGGAGAAGCGGTACGGCGAGAAACGCGCCCTCGACGGCTTCGACCTGGCAGTACGCGAGGGCACGGTGCACGGCCTGCTCGGGCCGAACGGGGCGGGCAAGACCACCGCCGTCCGCATCCTGTCCACGCTGATCCGGCTGGACGGGGGCAGTGCGACGGTCGCCGGCCTCGACGTGGCCCGGCAGCCGCGCGAGGTGCGGGCCCGGATCGGGCTCACCGGGCAGTACGCGGCGGTGGACGAGGTGCTCACCGGCCGGCAGAACCTGGAGATGTTCGGCCGGCTGTTCCACCTGGGCGGCAAGCGGGCCAGGCTCCGAGCGACGGAACTGCTGGAGCAGTTCGACCTGACCGACGCCGGCGACCGGGGCGTCGGCAAGTACAGCGGCGGCATGCGGCGCCGCCTCGACCTCGCCGCGTCGATGATCCTCGCCCCGGCCGTCCTCTTCCTCGACGAGCCGACGACCGGTCTCGACCCCCGTAGCCGCGGGGAGGTCTGGGAGTCCGTACGGGCGTTGGTGGCCGGCGGCACGACCGTGCTGCTGACCACGCAGTACCTGGAGGAGGCCGACAAGCTCGCCTCCCGCATCACCGTCATCGACCAGGGGCGGGCCATCGCCGACGACACCCCGGACGGGCTGAAGAACCTGGTCGGCGGCGACCGTATCGAGGTCGTGGTCGCCGAGCGGGCCGAGATCCCGCGGGTGGTGAAGGTGGTCGCCCGGGTCACGGACGGCGAACCCGAGGCGGACGAGACCGAGTTGCGGGTGCACGCCCCGGTCACCGACCGGGTCACGGCGCTCACCGAAGTGGCGCGGACCCTCCAGGACGAGGGCGTCCGCGTCGAGGACATCGGGCTGCGCAGGCCCAGCCTCGACGACGTGTTCCTGCGCCTGACCGGACACCGGACCGAGAAGGAGGCCGCAGCGTGAGTGCCGTCGACCTGAGCACCCCGAGCACGCGGAGCGGTGCGTACTGGCTGCTCGCCGACTGCTGGAACATCGTCCGCCGCGGCCTGACCCACTACCAGCGCCAGCCCGTCAACATCGCCTGGCAGCTGGGCTTCCCGATCCTCTCCGTGCTGCTCTACGGCTATGTCTTCGGCAGCGCCATGAAGGTGCCGGGCGGCGGGGACTACACGGACTACCTGATGCCCGGCATGTTCGCGATGACCATGGCGTTCGGCTTCATCAACACGGCGACCCTCGTGGTCCACGACTCCACCAAGGGCGTCATCGACCGCTTCCGCTCCATGCCGATGGCGTCCTCCGCCGTGGTGGCGGGGCGCGGTGTCACCGATCTGATCGCCGCCTGCGCCGAGTTGGCCATCATGATGCTCACCGCGCTCGCCATGGGCTGGCGGCCGGACGGTGGCCTCGGCTTCCTGGCCGCGTTCGGGCTGCTGCTGTGGCTGCGGTTCGCGCTGATCTGGATCGGTGTGTGGCTCGGCCTGCTCGTGCCCAACCCGGAGGCGGCGGGCGGCCTGTTCGCGGTCGCCTTCCCGCTGACCATGATCTCCAGCATCTTCGTCGCGCCGCAGGACATGCCCGACTGGCTGGGCTGGGTCGCGGTCTGGAACCCGATCTCCTCCACGGCGGCGGCGACCCGCGAACTGTTCGGCACGCCGGTCGGCGGTGACACCTGGGTCGAGCAGCACGCGCTGCTGATGGCCGGGGTGTGGCCGGTGGTCCTGACGCTGATCTTCCTGCCGCTGGCGGTGCGGCGGTTCAGGAAGCTGAGCCGTTGACGCACGAGGCCACAGGCGGCTCGGGGCGAATCAGCAGGGCGGTACGAACTGGTCGACCGTGATCTCGGTGGCGTGCGACCAGCCTCAGTAGCCCTTGTCCTCGGCGGTCGTCCGGGTCGGGTCGTACACGCGCCACCAGATGCGGTTGCCGTCCGGCCCGCGCTCGCCCAGGATCGAGCAGTGCACCTCGGCCGTGTCCCCGGCCAACTTGTTGTAGCCGCCCTGGGAGCCGAAGGACGGAACGTCGCGCGGGATGGGCCGCACGCCCGGCTGCGAGTCGGTGAACCATCCGACGGCGGGCGCGGCGGGTGCGGCGGGCGCCGGCTCGGCCGCGTGTGCCGCGCCGGGCAGCCCGCCCACGGTGAGGACGGTGGCCGCGGCCACCGCCGCGGCGCTCAGGTTGCGTATCGACAGGCGTCGCACTGTTCTCCTCGTGGACGTGGATCACTGATGGCCGGCAAACGACGCCAGGCGGGGCAGCGGAGCCTTGTCACCCTCAGAGGTCTCCGGGTCCACCCCTCCGTTCGTATTGACGTGCTCATTGCGACATGGCTTCCATGGGGGTGCGGGAGTGGGAGCGCTCCCACTGGATTCCGGCCCGCGCCCCCGAGAGGAAGCAGCCATGTTCCGCACTCTGCGAAGAGCGCTGTGCGTCGCCGCGGCGCTCCTGTTGCCCCTGGCCGGTACGCAGTCGGCACACGCCGACGTCGACGCACGGGCCGGCGCCGGCTACTGGCACACCAGCGGCCGGCAGATCCTGGACGCGGCCGGGCAGCCGGTCCGTATCGCCGGCGTCAACTGGTTCGGCTTCGAGACCGCGAACCACGTCGTCCACGGCCTGTGGGCCCGCGACTACAAGAGCATGATCGACCAGATGAAGTCGCTGGGCTACAACACCATCCGGATGCCCTACAGCGACGACATCCTCAAGCCCGGCACCATGCCCGACAGCATCAGTTACGACGGCAAGAACACCGACCTGCGCGGGCTGACGTCCTTGCAGGTCCTGGACCGGATCGTGGCGTACGCCGGACAGGCCGGGCTCAAGATCGTCCTCGACCGGCACCGCCCGGACGCGGCGGGCCAGTCGGCGCTCTGGTACACGGCGTCGGTCCCCGAGTCGACCTGGATCGCCAACCTCAAGTCCCTGGCGACGCGTTACCAGGGCAACCCCACGGTCGTCGGCATCGACCTGCACAACGAGCCCCGCGACCCCGCCTGCTGGGGCTGCGGCGACACGGCCCGGGACTGGCGGCTGGCCGCCCAGCGCGCGGGCAACGCGGTGCTGTCGGTCAACCCCGAGCTGCTGATCATGGTCGAGGGCGTGCAGTCGTACAACGGCGCGGGCGGCTGGTGGGGCGGCAATCTCATGGGCGTCGCCCAGTACCCGGTCCAGCTGGACGTCCCGAACCGGCTGGTGTACTCGGCGCACGACTACGCCACGTCGGTGGCCCAGCAGCCGTGGTTCAGCGACCCGTCCTTCCCCGCCAACATGCCGGGGATCTGGGACAGGTACTGGGGCTACATCTTCAAGCAGAACATCGCGCCGGTGTGGCTCGGCGAGTTCGGTACGACGCTCCAGTCGGCGGTAGACCAGAAGTGGCTGTCCACGCTGGTGACGTATCTGCGGTCGACGTCGGCGTACGGCGCCGACAGCTTCCACTGGACGTTCTGGTCCTGGAACCCCAACTCTGGTGACACGGGCGGGATCCTGAAGGACGACTGGCAGACCGTGGACACCGTGAAGGACGGGTACCTGGCGGCCATCAAGGCGCCGGGCTTCGCGGGCGGCGGTTCCGGGCCCGACCCGGGCGGCCCGGGTGGTGGCACGGCCGCATGTTCTGCCGCCTACACCGTCAGCAGCGACTGGGGCGGCGGTTTCAACGCCGAGGTCAAGGTGACCAACACGGGCAGTGCGCCGCTCAAGTCCTGGAAGGTGAGCTGGACCTGGACCGGCTCCCAGAAGGTCACCAGCATGTGGAACGCGTCGCACACCCAGAGCGGCGCGGCCGTCACGGCTGTGAACGCCACGCACAACGGGAGCGTGCCGACGGGAGGTTCGGCGAGCTTCGGCCTGGGCGGTGCGCCCGGGGGCGGGGGTGTGCCGAGCGTGAGCTGCACGGCGACCTGACCGCGGGGTGAGGCGGGGGCGCCCGACGCCGGTGTTCGCGCGGCGCGGGGTGCGGACGCGGGCGCCTCCGTCGGTGGGGAGACGTGTCGGAAATCGCCAGAACACCCCTATTTCTTAAGGGGCTTGAAGCGTGCGATGACTCGATTCGGTCAAGTCTTGGTCGAATACGTACGTGCATGGCGTCCTCTTCCGAAACGATGCGGCACGGACCGTGTGACACACGGTCCTGACCCCCCTCACCGTTCTGAGAGAACTCCATGAGAAGAAGCGCAGCCGTCCTGTGCGGCGCGACCGTCGTACTGGCCGGGACGCTCACCGCCGTCCCCGCCAGCGCCAGCGCGTCGCACTCCGCGAACACCGCCCAGGCCACGAAGGTCACTTGGAAGAAGTGCGGCACGGAGGACTACCCGACGCTCCAGTGCGCGTCGGTGAAGGTGCCGCTCGACTACGCGAAGCCGCAGGGGAAGCAGATCACGCTGGCGCTGTCCCGCGTGCCGCACACCGCGAAGAAGTACCAGGGCCCGCTGCTGGTCAACCCCGGCGGCCCCGGCGGCAGTGGCCTGACGCTGGCCGGTTTCGTCGCGTCCTCCCTGCCCAAGGAGGTCGCCGCCCAGTACGACGTCGTCGGCTTCGACCCGCGCGGCGTGGGCAAGAGCCAGCCCGCCCTGGACTGCAAGCCGGGCTACTTCAACCCGGTGCGCCCCGACTCCGTACCCAGCACCCCGGCGATCGAGAAGGCCAACCTCGACCGCGCCAAGTCCTTCGCCCAGGCTTGTGGCAAGAAGTACGCGGACGTCCTGCCGTACATCAACACGGTCAGCGCCGTGAAGGACATGGACTCGATCCGCAAGGCCCTCGGCGCCAAGAAGATCAACTACTTCGGCTACTCGTACGGCACCTACCTCGGCGCGGTCTACGCCAAGCTGTACCCCGAGCGGGTGCGGCGCCTGGTGCTGGACTCGATCGTCGACCCGACCGGGGTCTGGTACGACGCCAACATCAAGCAGGACTACGCCTTCGACAAGCGCCACAAGGCGCTCATGGCGTGGATCGCCAAGTACGACTCCACGTACAAGCTCGGCACCGACCCGGCGAAGATCGAGGCCAAGTGGTACGCCATGCGGGCGGCCCTGGCCAAGAAGCCCGCGGGCGGCAAGGTGGGCGCCTCCGAACTGGAGGACATCTTCATACCCGGCGGCTACAACAACGCCTACTGGCCCACCCTCGCCCAGACGTTCGCGGCGTACGTCAACAAGAAGGACACCGCCGCGCTGGTCAAGGCGTACGACAGCATCGCCGCCATCGACGCCTCCGGCGACAACGGCTACAGCGTCTACACCTCGGTGCAGTGCCGTGACGCGTCCTGGCCGCGCGACTGGAACCAGTGGCGCAAGGACAACTGGGCGGTGTACGAGAAGGCGCCGTTCATGGCCTGGAACAACGCCTGGTACAACGCCCCGTGCGCGTTCTGGCCGACGAAGTCGCTGAAGCCGGTGAACGTCTCGAACGCCAAGCTCCCGCCGGTGCTGCTGTTCCAGGCGACGGACGACGCGGCCACCCCGTACCAGGGCGGTGTCACCATGCACCGGCTGCTGCGCGGCTCCAGCCTGGTGGTGGAGCAGGGCGGCGGCAACCACGGCATCACGCTGAGCGGCAACGCCTGCCTCGACAAGCACCTGGCTGCGTACCTCACCAGTGGCAAGGTGCCGCACGGCAGCGGCGTGGCCGATGCGGTCTGCCAGAAGCTGCCCGACCCCAAGCCGCAGGCCTCGGCGCAGAAGACGCCGAGCACGACCCAGTCGGCCGTCGCTGCGGTCGGCGACACCCTGCGCGGGATCCTGGGGTCCGGGGTCTGAGCGTGCCCGTGTGAGCACCGCCTGACGTGACATGAGGGGCGCCCGGTATCTGCCGGGCGCCCCTTGCGTCGGCTACGTGCGACCGCTGCCTGCGTACGACGCGATCAAGCGCGCCAGATGCCGCCCAGCCGCCTCCAGCGGGGTCTCGCCGCGGGCGACCAGGGACGCCGGCGGGCGAACGCCTCGGCCGCCGCCTGCTCGATGCCGGGGCGCCGGCCGCCGTGCCGACGACGGTGGAGGTGACCGGGCAGCCGTCGAGCCAGGGTCCCGCCCTCGACTTCTGCACGCCGCGGATCGAGACGGGGCGGCACTCCGGCGACGCCGAGCGGAGCGCGAGAAGGGCGCCCCGCACGAGCGGGGCGCCCTTGTGTCACGTACGGGAGAAGATTCAGAGCTTCTCGATCACGTAGTCGACGCACTTCGTGAGGGCCTCGACGTCCGCCGGGTCGATCGCCGGGAACATCGCGACGCGCAGCTGGTTGCGGCCGAGCTTGCGGTAGGGCTCGGTGTCGACGATGCCGTTGGCGCGCAGGACCTTGGCGACGGCGGCGGCGTCGACCTCGTCCGTGAAGTCGATCGTGCCGATGACCTGGGAGCGCTTGGCCGGGTCGGTGACGAACGGGTTCGCGAACTTGACGTCCTCGGCCCAGCCGTACAGCGTCCGCGCGGACGTGGCGGTGCGGCGGACCGACCAGTCCAGGCCGCCCTGGCCGTTGATCCACTCCAGCTGCTCGTTGAGGAGGAACAGGGTGGCGAGGGCCGGGGTGTTGTACGTCTGGTTCTTGCGGGAGTTGTCGATCGCGGTGGGGAGCGAGAAGAACTCCGGGACGTGGCGGCCGCTCGCGTGGACGCGCTCGGCACGCTCGATCGCGGCCGGGGAGAAGACGCCGATCCACAGGCCGCCGTCGGAGGCGAAGGACTTCTGCGGGGCGAAGTAGTAGACGTCCGTCTCGGCGATGTCGACGGGGAGGCCGCCGGCGCCGGAGGTGGCGTCCACGAGGACCAGGGCGCCCTCGTCGGCGCCGGCCACGCGCTTGATCGGCATGGCGACACCGGTCGAGGTCTCGTTGTGGGTGAAGGCGTAGACGTCGACACCCGCCTCGGCGACCGGCTCGGGGTGGGTGCCGGGGTCGCTGGAGATGACGTCCGGCTCGGCCAGCCAGGGCGCGAGCTTGGCGGCCTTGGCGAACTTGGAGGAGAACTCGCCGAAGCTGAGGTGCTGCGACTTGTTCTCGATCAGGCCGTGCGTCGCGATGTCCCAGAACGCGGTGGAGCCGCCGTTGCCGAGGACCACCTCGTAACCGTCGGGGAGCTGGAACAGCTCGCGGATGCCCTCGCGCACCTTGCCGACCAGGTTCTTGACGGGGGCCTGGCGGTGGGAGGTGCCCATGAGGGAGGTGCCGGTGGCGGCCAGGGCGTCCAGCGCCTCCACCCGCACCTTGGAGGGGCCCGCGCCGAATCGACCGTCGGCGGGCTTGATGTCAGCAGGAATCTGGATCTCAGCCACGCTCTGGAGGTTAGCCGGTGAGGAAACCCGGGCGAAACGTGGTCCGTCGGGTGAGACGGGTTTCGTGTCGGTGTGGGACTGGTTTGCTGGACCCATGACGGATCTCGAGGTCGGGTTGCGCAGGGCCGTCCGAGGTGACGTCCGCTTCGACGTCACCTCCCGGGCACTGGTCACCATGGACGCCTCCAACTACCGCCGGGTCCCGTTCGGCGTTGTCGCCCCACGCGACGCCGACGACGTGGCCGGCGTGCTGGAGGTGTGCCGGGCCCACGGTGTGCCGGTGGTGGCGCGGGGCGGGGGGACGTCGATCGCCGGGCAGGCGACCGGCACGGGGGTGGTGCTGGACTTCACCCGGTACATGAACCGGCTCGTGTCGCTGGACCCCGAGGCGCGTACGGCCGTCGTGCAGCCGGGGCTGGTGCTCGACCGGCTCCAGGAGGCGGCGGCCCCGCACGGGCTGCGGTTCGGGCCGGATCCGTCCACGCACAGCCGGTGCACGCTCGGCGGCATGATCGGCAACAACTCCTGCGGCTCGCACTCGGTGGCGTGGGGGACGACCGCGGACAGCGT
Source organism: Streptomyces sp. NPDC050164 (assembly GCF_044459945.1). Classification (NCBI taxonomy): domain Bacteria; kingdom Bacillati; phylum Actinomycetota; class Actinomycetes; order Kitasatosporales; family Streptomycetaceae; genus Streptomyces; species Streptomyces sp. NPDC050164. Next base: position 97,494 of record NZ_JBITJK010000009.1, on the reverse strand, counting down.
GCGCGAGCTGGACGTGGTCAGCGCGCGCGGGCGGCGGCTGCGGCTCGGGCAGGACTGGGCCGGCGCGCCGGACGGCCTGCGGGATCTGGTGGACGGCGAACTGGCCCGGTTGCGCACGGGCTTCCCGGAGCTGCCCCGCCGCATCTCCGGGTACGCGCTGGACGCCCTGCTGCCCGAGCGGGGCGCCGACGTGGCCCGCTCCTTCTGCGGTTCGGAGGGCACGCTGGGCGTGCTGACGGAGGCGGTCGTACGACTGGTCGAGGCCCCCCGCGCGCGTGCGCTGGCCGTGCTGGGCTACGCCGACGAGAGCGCGGCGGCCGAGGCCGCTGCCGGGCTGCTGCCATTCGGCCCGCTGACGGTGGAGGGCATGGCGGCGGACCTGGTGCCGTCCGCGGCCGCGCTGCCGCGCGGCGCGGCCTGGCTGTTCGTGGAGAGCGGCGGGGAGTCGGCCGAGGAGGCACGCGCGCGTGCGGAGGCGATCGTGCGGGCGGCCGACGTCGCGGACGCCCTGGTGGTCACCGACCCGGCCGGGCAGCGCGCGCTGTGGCGGATCCGGGAGGACGCGAGCGGTACGGCGACGCGGATGCCCGACGGGAGCGAGGCGTGGCCGGGGTGGGAGGACTGCGCGGTGCCGCCCGCCCGGCTCGGGGCGTATCTGCGGGACTTCCGCGCGCTGCTCGGCGCGCACGGGCTGCGCGGGACGCCGTACGGGCACTTCGGGGACGGCTGCATCCACGTCCGTATCGACTTCGACCTGCTGACGGAGCCCGGTGTCGCCCGGTTCCGCCGCTTCTCGGAGGAGCTCGCGGAGCTGGTGGTGGCGCACGGCGGTTCGCTGTCCGGGGAGCACGGGGACGGGCAGGCGCGGGCGGAGCTGCTGCCGAAGATGTACGGGCCGGAGATGGTGGGCCTGTTCGAACGGGTGAAAGGGGTGTGGGACCCCGACGACCTCCTCAACCCCGGCATGCTGGTCCGCCCCGCGCCCCTGGACGCCGGCCTGCGCTTCTCCGTCCTCCCCCGCGAGCCCGTCGACGTCGCCTTCGGCTACCCGTCCGACGGCGGTGACTTCTCGGCGGCGGTGCGGCGCTGCGTGGGCGTCGCCAAGTGCCGTACGACGTCGGTGTCCGGCTCCTCGGTCATGTGCCCGTCCTTCCGGGCGACCGGCGCGGAGGAGCACTCCACGCGCGGGCGGGCCCGGCTGCTGCACGAGATGCTCGCGGGTGAGGTGGTGACCGACGGCTGGCGTTCCACCGAGGTGCGGGACGCGCTGGACCTGTGCCTGTCCTGCAAGGGCTGCCGCTCGGACTGCCCGGTGGAGGTGGACATGGCCACGTACAAGGCGGAGTTCCTCCATCACCACTACGCCGGCAGGCGCCGCCCGGCCGCGCACTACGCGATGGGCCGGCTGCCGGTGTGGCTCCGGGCCGTGACCCGTACGCGCACGGCGCCGCTGGTCAACGCCCTCGCCCGGATGCGGCCCTTCGCCTGGGCCGCGAAACGGCTGGGTGGGATCGCCCCCGAGCGGGAGCTCCCGCGGGTGGCGACACGGACGTTCAGCCGGTGGTGGGAGCGCAGGCGGGGCGAGGCGGCTGCCGCCGGGCGCGGCCGTCTCGTCGTGTTGTGGCCCGACACCTTCACCGAGTACCTCTCGCCCTCCGTCGGACAGGCCGCCGTCCGCGTGCTGGAGGCGGCCGGGCTGCGCGTGGCGCTGCCGCCGACCGTGCACCTGGCGAAAACGCCGGTGGGCGACGGCAGGACGGTCGCCCTCGACCCGCTGTCCCTGCTGCGGGGCCGGGGCCGGGTCTGCTGCGGCCTGACGTACGTGTCGACGGGGCAGCTGGACCGCGCCCGGGCCGTCATGCGGCGCACGCTCGACCTGATGGAGCCGGTGCTGGAGACCGACGCCCCGGTCGTGGTCCTGGAGCCGAGCTGCGCCGCCGCCCTGCGCACGGACGTCCCCGAGCTGCTGCACGACGACCCGCGCGCGGCCCGCCTCGCCGCCAAGGTCCTCACCTTCGCTCAGACGCTGGAGCGCCACGCCCCCGGCTGGACACCGCCGCGCGTGGACCGCCCGGTGGCCGGCCAGACCCACTGCCACCAGCACGCGGTGCTGGGCGACGCCGCCGACCGCCGGCTGCGTGGGGCCGCTCTGCTCTCCGGCGAACTGAGTGGCGGCTGCTGCGGTCTCGCGGGAAACTTCGGCTTCGAGAAGGGCCACTACGAGGTGTCCGCGGCCTGCGCGGAGGAACAGCTCCTGCCGTCGGTACGGGGCGCCCCGGACGGCACGGTGGTCCTGGCGGACGGCTTCTCCTGCCGGACGCAGCTGGAGCAGCTGGCGGGGGTGCGGGGGAGGCATCTGGCTCAGGTGCTGGCGGCGGCGCTGGAGGGAGCAGACAGTGAACGGGAGGCCGAGCGGTGAACCGGGGCGGGTGGCCGTACTGTCCGACATCCACGGCGTTCTCCCCGCCCTGGAGGCCGTGCTCGCCGAGCCGGACGTCGCCGCTGCCGAGCGCATCGTGCTCACCGGCGACATCGCGGCCGGCCCGCAACCGCGGGAGGTCGTCGAGCTGCTGCGGGCGCAGGGCGACCGTGTGCTGTGGGTCGCCGGGAACGCCGACCGCGAGCTGGTCGAGATCCGCAGGGGAGAGCGGACCCGGTTCCCCGACGCGATCAGCCCGTACGCGGCACGGCAACTGACCCCCGGCCAGGTCGACTTCCTCGACTCCCTGCCCACGTCCCTGACTCTCACCGTCCCCGGCCACGGCAAGGTCCTCTTCTGCCACGCCACACCCCGCGACGACGAGGAGATCGTCCTGGTCGACTCCCGCCCGGCCCGCTGGACCGAGGTGTTCGCCGGCCTGGACGACGACATCCGCACGGTGGTGTGCGGCCACACCCACATGCCCTACGCCCGTCTGGCCCACGGCCGCCTGGTGGTCAACCCGGGCAGCGTCGGCATGCCGTACGGCCGACCCGGCGCCCACTGGTGCCTGCTGGGCCCGGGCACCGACCTGCGCGTCACGCCGTACGACATCCCGGCCGCGACCGCGCGGCTGATCGCCGAGTGCGCGTACCTGGACATCGCCGACTGGGCCGGCTACCACCTCAACGCCCGCGCGAGCGACGTGGACGCGCTTGAGGCGTTCGGGCCACGGGACGGGCGGACCCGAGTGTCTGAACCGGGGCAGGGACGGAGCCGCTCCTAGGCTCGCGGGACCAGCCACCGCCCGCCGAGGGCCGCTGCTCGAAGGAGCCCGCTCATGAGCGTCCGCGTCCAGCCGATCACCCGCGACGAGCATCTCGCGTTCGTCACGGCCCGCCCCTCCGCCAGCCACACCCAGGTCCCCTCCTGGGGCGAGGTGAAGCCCGACTGGCAGGCCGAGAGCCTCGGCTGGTTCGACCAGGGCGGACAGCTCGTCGGCGCGGGACTGGTGCTGCTGCGGCCCCTGCCCGGGCCGCGGTTGCCCGGACTGCCGCGGTACCTCGCGTACCTGCCCGAAGGCCCGCTCCTCGACTGGCACGAGCCCGGCCTCGAACGCCTGCTGGAGCCGATGGTCGCCCACCTCGGGCGACGGGGCGCCTTCGCGGTGCGGATGGGCCCGCCGGTCGTGGTGCGCCGCTGGAGCGCCGAGACGGTCAAGGCGGCGATCGCGGACCCGGCCGCCCGGCGGCTGCGCGACGTGCGGGCGACGTCGTACGAACCCCGCGCCGGCCAGGTCGCGGACAGCCTGCGCCGCATGGGCTGGCGGCAGACCGCACCCGGCGGCGAGGACGGCTTCGCCGCCGGTCAGCCCCGGTACGTCTTCCAGGTGCCGTTCGCCGGACGGTCGCTGGAGGACATCCACAACGGCCTGAACCAGCAGTGGCGGCGCAACATCAAGAAGGCGGAGAAGGCCGGCGTGAAAGTCGTGCGCGGTGCTCTGGAGGACCTGCCGGCCTTCCACGAGCTGTACACCGAGACCGCCGAGCGGGACGGTTTCCTCCCGCGCCCGCTGCCGTACTTCCATCGCATGTGGAACGCGCTCACCGCCGAACACCCGGACCGGATGCGGCTCTACCTCGCGTACCACGACGGCGAGGTGCTCGCCGCCGCCACCATGCTGACCGTCGGCGACCACGTCTGGTACTCCTACGGCGCCTCCGCCGACCGTCGACGCGAGGTCCAGCCGAGCAGCGCCGTGCAGTGGCGCATGATGTGCGACGCCCACGAACTCGGCGCCGCCGTCTACGACCTGCGCGGCATCACCGACACCCTGGAGGAGTCCAGCGATCTGGTGGGCCTGCTCCGCTTCAAGGTGGGCACCGGCGGCGAGGCCGTCGAATACCTCGGCGAATGGGACTACCCGCTCAACGGGCTGCTGTACAAGGCGCTGAACCTGTACCTCGCCCGCCGCTGAGAGCCCGCATTCCGAGACAGTGGCATAAGCGGTTTACGCGCCTGAGTGAGTCCATTACTCTGAACTCGACAGTACATCGTGATGCACACGAGCGTGCACAACGGTGTACGTACGCAGCCGAGCCGAGCACAGGACCGCCCGTGACCACCCCCGACAGCGCCATCACGCCCCAGCCCGCGACAACGACCACTGCCGCCGCTGCGGCCGCACCGGCCGCCGGGCCGGGGCGGCTGGGCTCCCTCGGGCCGGTGGCCCTGGTGTTCGCGGGCGGGATCTCGGTGCAGTTCGGCGGTGCGCTGGCCGTGATGCTGATGCCGAGGGCGGGCGCCCTCGGGGTGGTGGCGCTCCGTCTGCTCGTGGCTGCGGTCGTCCTGCTGCTGGTCTGCCGACCGCGGCTGCGCGGCCACTCGCGCACCGACTGGGGCACGGTCGTCGCCTTCGGCATCACCATGGCCGCGATGAACGGCCTCTTCTACCAGGCCGTCGCCCGCATCCCGCTGGGCCCCGCGGTCACCCTGGAGGTCCTCGGCCCGCTCGCCCTCTCGGTCCTGGCGTCCCGCCGCGCGATCAATGTGGTGTGGGCGGCGCTCGCCCTGGCCGGTGTCTTCCTGCTCGGCGGCGGAGGCTTCAGCAGCCTCGACCCCACAGGAGCGGCCTTCGCCCTGGGTGCCGGCGCCATGTGGGCGGCCTACATCATCTTCAGCGCTCGTACGGGCCGCCGCTTCCCGCAGGCGGACGGCCTGGCGCTGGCGATGGCGGTGGGGGCGGTGCTGTTCCTGCCCCTGGGCATCGCCGAGTCGGGAGCGAAGCTGGTCGACCCGGTGACGCTGGGCCTGGGCGCGGCGGTGGCCCTGCTCTCCTCGGTCCTGCCCTACACCCTCGAACTGCTCGCCCTGCGCCGCCTGCCCGCCTCCACTTTCGCGATCCTCATGAGCCTGGAACCGGCCATCGCCGCGACGGCCGGCTTCCTCCTCCTCGACCAGGCCCTCACCACCATGGAGGCCGCCGCGATCGCCCTCGTCATCGCGGCGAGCATGGGGGCGGTACGGACCCAGGTCGGCCGCGGCCGCGGGAAGCCGGCGGCGCTGGAGGATGCGGGGCTGGAGGGGTGACAAGGGCTGACACGACGAGCTGAGTTGCCGATGGGTGATGAGGCAGCAGGCGAGTTTCAGGAACGCCAACAGGACCACCTACCGGCAGCGCAACACCGTCGAGCGGTGCATCGACAGGCCCAAGCAGCGGCGCGGTCTGGCCACTCGATAAGACAAGACCGCCACGATGTACCCGGCCGCATTCCGACCCGTCCCTGGAAATGACGGTCTCGGCGTGTGCCGCCCTTGGTCCGTCCGCTGATCCGAAGAAACGGCCGAGCCCCAAGGCGCCTCTACCGCGGCTGGTATGCGCGCGCCACCCGAAATCCCACGTCGTCGATCCGGTACGTCGGATGACTGCGGCGCCGGACAGAGGAACGGCAACTCCAGTGCTCGTCCGCCCAGCCACCGCCCCGCAGCACCCGGTAGGTGCCATAGACCTCGGCGTCATAGACGTCCCAGCACCACTCCCAGACATTGCCCAGCATGTCGTAGAGGCCCCACGCGTTGGCCTGCCTGCCGCCCACGGGACGGATCCGCTCCTCCGAGTTGCCGCGGTACCAGGCGATCTCATCGAGCCGCCCGTACCGCGGCCCACTGCTGCCGGCCCGACAGGCGTGCTCCCACTCGGCCTCGGTCGGCAGCCGGTACCCGTCACCGGAGACGTCCCAGTCGACCGACTCGGAGTCATCGCCCAGGCGATACGAGGGCGTCAGTCCTTCCGCCCGGGACAGCGCGTTACAGAACCGGACCGCGTCCCACCACGACACGCCCTCGACGGGCAGCCGGTCGTCGTGAGCGGCACTCGGCCGCTCACCGGTGACCTGGGCGTACCACGCCTGAGTGACCGGGACCGCCGACATCCGGAACGACGCGACCTCGACGCCCCAACTCCGCTGCGTCCGCCGGTCGGACAGCGTCACCCGCCCCGCCGGAACGGTCACCATCTCGTTCCGCACGCCCACGCCTACCCCCATGCCGAGCCACTCTATGCCTCGGTTCAAGCGTTGCTCGCGCTGCGGCGCGCCTGACCGCCATTCCTCGTACAGCCGCTCGGCGACCGGGCACCCCCTTGCCAGGCGCGGGTGAGCTTGCACGCCGTGACCACCCAAGTGACCACGGACATCACCGGGTTGGTCGCGAACTTGCCGTCGACGAAACCGGTGAGTACGGACGCCGGGAAGACGAAGACCCCGGCGATGAGGGGCACCATCGCCCCGAACGACTTCGCGGCCCGGCGCAGCAGGTCCCGGCGGGCCGACGGAGCCGTCAGGGCCGTCAGGGCGCCCACGACCACCGGGAGCGTCACGGACAGCACGAGCACGCTGATCCATGACTGGTTGGCCCGGGCGCGCGCGATGTCCCCGACGGAGTGGGAGATCTTGTAGGCCACCGGCACCCACACCACCGAGGACCGGGCGAGGGCGGGTAGGGGCGGGGTGGAGGCGACGGTACGGCCCGGGCGGAGGCGGCGGGTAAGGCTGCCCGCCGTGCGGGTCGTAAGGCGGCTGCCCGCCCGGATTCCAGTCGCTCATCCTTGTGTCTCCCTCGATGCGTGACCACTGCGCGACCAAGTGAACGAGCGCGCCCCAGAATGTATTGATAGCGCCCCGAAGCACACGCTTTCAGCTACTCCACACTTTCATGCAAGCACGCTTGCTTGTTTCTGCCCTCGCTGCCATGCTCCTCAGCACGCCGCACCACCCCGCATCACCCCGCACACCGCCGTGCCTCGAGGGGAGCGCCCGTGTCCGATCCGACGTCCGTGATCGACGACCTGCACGAGGAGAGCGAGGAACTCGACCGCTTCGTGGCCGGGTTGGGCTCGCCGCGCTGGGCGCTCGCCACCCCCGCGCCCGGCTGGACCGTCGCCCACCAGATCGCCCACCTCGCCTGGACGGACCGCTCGGCCCTGCTCGCCGTCACGGACGCCGACGGCTTCCGCGCCCTGGTCGAGAAGGCCCTCGCGGCACCGGGCTCCTTCGTCGACGAGGGCGCCGAGGAGGACGCCGGTCTCCCGCCCGCCGAACTGCTCGCGCGGTGGCGCCACGGTCGTACGGCGCTGGAGAAGGCGCTGCGGGCCGCCCCGCCCAAGGCGCGCTTCCCCTGGTACGGCCCACCCATGTCGGCCGCCTCCATGGCGACGGCCCGTCTTATGGAGACCTGGGCCCATGGGCGGGATGTGGCCGACGCCCTCGGTGTGGTGCGCCCACCCACCGACCGGCTGCGGCATGTGGCCTGGCTCGGGGTGCGGACCCGGGACTTCGCCTACGGCGTGCACGGACTGACTCCGCCGACCGATCCCTTCCGCGTCGAACTCCGGGCCCCCTCCGGCGACTTGTGGACATACGGCCCCGAGGGCGCCCCGCAACGCGTCACCGGGCCCGCCCTCGACTTCTGCCTCCTGGTCACCCAGCGCGCCCACCGCGCCGACCTCGCCCTGCGCGCCGAGGGTCCCGACGCCGACCGCTGGCTGGACATCGCCCAGGCCTTCGCGGGCCCGCCCGGCACCGGCCGCCCCGCGAACGGGGCCGCGCGGTGACCCTCCGCATCGGCAACGCCTCCGGCTTCTACGGCGACCGCTTCGACGCCATGCGCGAGATGCTCACCGGCGGCGACCTGGACGTCCTCACCGGCGACTACCTCGCCGAGCTGACGATGCTCATCCTCGGCCGGGACCGGCTGAAGGACCCCGGCGCCGGATACGCCCGTACCTTTCTGCGGCAGTTGGAGGACTGCCTGGGGCTCGCCCACGAGCGGGGCGTGAAGATCGTCAGCAACGCCGGCGGGCTCAACCCGGCCGGACTCGCCGCCTGCGTACGGGCGTTGGCCGACCGGCTCGGCATCCCTGTGCGCGTCGCACATGTGGAGGGTGACGACCTCACCGCCGCCTTCCCCGGCAGCCTCGCCGCCCACGCCTACCTCGGCGGCTTCGGCATCGCGGCGTGTCTGCGGGCGGGCGCCGACATCGTCGTCACCGGGCGGGTGACGGACGCAGCACTCGTCACCGGGCCGGCCGCCGCCCACTTCGGGTGGCAGGAAACGGACCACGACCGGCTCGCGGGGGCCGTCGTCGCCGGGCATGTGCTGGAGTGCGGGGCGCAGGCCACCGGCGGCAACTACGCCTTCTTCCGGGACGGCGACGTCCGCCGGCCCGGCTTCCCGCTCGCCGAGCTCCACGAGGACGGCTCTTGCGTCATCACCAAGCACCCCGGCACCGGCGGCTTCGTCGACGTCGGCACGGTCACCGCCCAACTGCTGTACGAGACGGCCGGCGCCCGGTACGCGGGGCCGGACGTCACCGCCCGGCTGGACACCGTGCGGCTCGGCCAGGACGGGCCCGACCGGGTGCGGATCGAGGGAGTGCGCGGTCAGGCGCCGCCGCCCACCCTCAAGGTCGGGCTCAACAGGCTCGGCGGCTTCCGAGGCGAGGTCGTCTTCGTGCTCACCGGCCTCGGCATCGAGGCCAAGGCCGCCCTCGTGCGGGAGCAGATGGAACCCGCCCTCGGCAAGGCCGCCGACGTGCGCTGGGAGCTGGTCCGCACCGACCGGCCCGACGCCCCGAGCGAGGAGACGGCGAGCGCGTTGCTGCGGCTCGTCGTACGGGACCCCGACCAGGAGGTCGTCGGGCGGGCCCTGAGCGGGGCGGCCGTGGAGCTGGCGCTCGCCAGTTACCCCGGCTTCCATGTACTGGCGCCACCCGGAAAGGGCTCGCCCTATGGGGTCTTCGAGGATGTGTACGTCCCCCATGGTGCCGTCGACCATGTGGCCGTCCTCCATGACGGGCGCCGGGTCTCCGTGCCGCCGGTCCACGACACCGCCGTACTCGACGAGGTGCCACAACCGCCCCTGCCACAGCCGCTGCCGCCCGGGCCCACCCGGCACGCCCCCCTCGGCCTCGTCGCGGGCGCCCGCAGCGGCGACAAGGGCGGCAACGCCAACGTCGGTGTGTGGGCCCGCACGGACGACGCCTGGCGGTGGCTCGCGCACGAGCTGACGGCCGACCGGCTGCGGGAGTTGCTGCCCGAGAGCCGTGAACTGCCCGTCACCCGGCACGTCCTGCCCAACCTCCGCGCCCTCAACTTCGTCGTCGAGGGCATCCTCGGCGCGGGCGTCGCCGCCCGGCACCGCTTCGACCCGCAGGCCAAGGCCCTCGGCGAATGGCTGCGCTCCCGCCACCTGGACATACCGGAGGCCCTTCTGTGACCGTCCTGACCTCCGCGCTCGACCCGAGCAGCCCCGAGTACCGGGCCAACCGCGAGGCCATGCTCGCCAAGCTCACCGAACTCGACGCCGAGCACGCCAAGGCCGTCGCGGGCGGCGGCGAGAAGTACGTCGAGCGGCACCGGCGGCGCGGCAAACTCCTCGCCCGCGAACGCGTCGAGCTGCTCCTCGACCCCGACACGCCCTTCCTGGAGCTGTCCCCGCTGGCCGCCTGGGGCAGCGATTACACCGTCGGCGCCTCGCTCGTCACCGGCATCGGTGTCGTCGAGGGAGTGGAGTGCCTGATCACCGCCAACGACCCGACCGTGCGCGGGGGAGCGAGCAATCCCTGGTCGCTGAAGAAGGCCCTGCGCGCGAACGACATCGCCCTCGCCAACCGGCTGCCCTGCATCAGCCTGGTCGAGTCCGGCGGCGCCGATCTGCCGTCCCAGAAGGAGATCTTCATCCCCGGGGGCGCCGTCTTCCGGGACCTGACCCGGCTGTCCGCCGCCGCGATCCCCACCCTCGCGGTCGTCTTCGGCAACTCCACCGCCGGAGGCGCCTACGTCCCCGGCATGTCCGACCACGTGATCATGGTCAAGGAGCGCGCGAAGGTGTTCCTCGGCGGTCCGCCGCTGGTGAAGATGGCCACGGGGGAGGAGAGCGACGACGAGTCCCTGGGCGGTGCCGAGATGCACGCGCGCGTGTCGGGCCTCGCCGACCACTTCGCCGTCGACGAGCACGACGCGCTCCGGCAGGCACGCCGCGTGGTCGCCCGCCTCAACCACCGCAAGGCGTACGGCGATCCAGGACCGGCCACCTCCCCGAAGTATGACGAGGACGAGCTTCTGGGGATCGTGCCCGGCGACCTCAAGATCCCCTTCGACCCGCGCGAGGTCATCGCCCGCATCGTCGACGCCTCCGACTTCGACGAGTTCAAGCCGCTGTACGGGACGAGCCTGACCACCGGCTGGGCCACCCTCCACGGCTATCCCGTCGGCATCCTGGCGAACGCCCAAGGCGTCCTCTTCAGCGAGGAGTCCCAGAAGGCCGCCCAGTTCATCCAGCTCGCCAACCAACGCGACATCCCGCTGCTCTTCCTGCACAACACCACCGGCTACATGGTCGGCAGCCAGTACGAGCAGGGCGGCATCATCAAACACGGCGCGATGATGATCAACGCGGTCAGCAACAGCCGCGTCCCGCACCTCTCCGTCCTCATGGGCGCCTCCTACGGCGCCGGTCACTACGGCATGTGCGGTCGGGCCTACGACCCGCGTTTCCTCTTCGCCTGGCCCAGCGCCAAGTCGGCCGTGATGGGCCCGCAGCAGCTCGCGGGCGTGCTGTCGATCGTCGCCCGGCAGTCGGCGGCGGCGAAGGGACAGCCGTACGACGAGGAGGCGGATGCCGCCCTGCGCGCCATGGTGGAGCGGCAGATCGAGTCCGAGTCGCTGCCGATGTTCCTGTCCGGGCGGCTGTACGACGACGGCGTCATCGACCCGCGCGACACCCGCACCGTCCTCGGCCTGTGCCTCTCCGCCATCCACACCGCCCCTTACGAGGGCGCGCGCGGCGGCTTCGGCGTCTTCCGGATGTGAGGGAACAGATGATTTCCACCCTGCTGGTCGCCAACCGGGGCGAGATAGCCTGCCGTGTCTTCCGCACCTGCCGCGAGCTGGGCATCCGCACGGTCGCCGTGCACTCGGACGCCGACGAGAACGCCCTCCACGCGCGCGTGGCCGACACGGGCGTACGACTTCCGGGGGCCGCGCCCGCCGACACCTACCTGCGCGGCGACCTGATCGTGAAGGCCGCCGTCGCGTCCGGCGCCGACGCCGTGCACCCCGGCTACGGCTTCCTCTCCGAGAACGCCGGCTTCGCCCGGGCCGTCCTGGAAGCGGGCCTGGTCTGGATCGGCCCGCCCCCGCAGGCCATCGAGGCGATGGCGTCCAAGACCCGCGCCAAGCGGCTCATGGGCCTGAAACCCCTCACCGACGTCACCGAGGCCGACCTGCCGGTCCTGGTGAAGGCGGCAGCGGGCGGCGGCGGCCGTGGCATGCGCGTCGTACGGCACCTGGCGGACCTGGACGCCGAACTGGCCGCCGCACGCGCCGAAGCGGCGAGTGCCTTCGGCGACGGCGAGGTCTTCGTCGAGCCGTACGTGGAGAACGGCCGCCACGTCGAGGTGCAGATCCTCGCCGACACCCACGGCACCGTCTGGCCGCTCGGCACCCGCGACTGCTCCCTCCAGCGCCGCCACCAGAAGGTCGTCGAGGAGGCCCCCGCACCCGGACTGCCCGAGGCGCTCCAGGAGGAGGTGAGCGCCCTCGCCGTACGGGCCGCCCGAGCCGTCGACTACGTGGGCGCCGGCACGGTCGAGTTCCTCGTCGCCGACGGCAGGACCCACTTCCTGGAGATGAACACCCGCCTCCAGGTCGAACACCCCGTGACGGAAGCCGTGTTCGGCCTCGACCTGGTCGCCGAACAGATCCGCGTCGCCGAGGGCCACCCCCTCGAAGACACCCCGCCACGCGCGCGTGGCCACGCCGTGGAGGCCCGCCTCTACGCCGAGGACCCGTCCCGCGACTGGTCCCCCCAGACCGGCCGCCTGCACCGCCTGTCCGTACCGGAAGGCATCCGCCTCGACACCGGTTACACCGACGGCGACGACATCGGCGTCCACTACGACCCCATGCTCGCCAAGGCCGTGGCCCACGCCCCCACGCGCACGGAAGCCATCCGCAAGCTCGCCTCCGCCCTGGAACGGGCCGTGATCCACGGCCCCGTCACCAACCGCGACCTCCTGGTCCGCTCCCTGCGCCACCCGGAGTTCACCGCGGCCCGCGTGGACACCGGCTTCTACGACCGCCACCTGCCGGACCTGACCGACCCGTCCCCCGACCCGCACGCCCCCCTGGCAGCCGCCCTCGCCGACGCCAGGAGCCGCTCCCGCTTCGGCGGCTGGCGCAATGTCCCCTCACAGCCCCAGACCAAGCGCTACCTGATGGCGGGCGAGGAGCACGAGGTCCACTACCGGCACACGCGCACGGGCCTGGAGGCGGACGGCGTACGGGTGGTACAGGCCGACGCGCACCTCGTGGTCCTCGAAGTGGACGGAGTCCGGCGCAAGTTCGAGGTGGCGCGCTACGGCGACCGGATCCACGTGAACAACACCGCCCTGACGGCGCTGCCCCGCTTCCCCGACCCGACGACCCAGCACGTCCCCGGCTCCCTCCTGGCCCCCATGCCGGGCACGGTCGTCCGAGTGGCCGACGGCGTCACCGCGGGAACGCCCGTGAAGGCCGGAGCCCCCCTGCTGTGGCTGGAGGCGATGAAGATGCAGCACGGGATCGCGGCACCGGTTACAGGAATTCTGAGTGAGCTGTGTGTTGTACCCGGACAACAGGTAGAGCCGGGCGCGCTGCTGGCGGTGGTGACAGAAGCCTCTTAGGGGCGCGGGGAACCGCGCGACCAGCCACATACGGCTCGCACCCGAAAGGACTCCCCATGGACACCGAAGACCACAAAGCCCTGCGAGAGGCAGTCGCCGCACTCGGCAACCGCCACGGCCGCCCCCACGACCCCGCACAACTCTGGTCCGAGGCAGGCAAACTAGGCTATCTGGGCGTCAACCTCCCCGAGCAGTACGGAGGAGGCGGCGGAGGCATCTCCGAACTCTCCATCGTCCTGGAAGAGCTCGGCGCGGCCGGCTGTCCCCTCCTCATGCTGGTCGTCTCACCGGCCATCTGCGGCACGGTGATAGCCCGCTTCGGCACAGACGCCCAGAAACAGCACTGGCTCCCCGCCCTGGCCGACGGCACCCGCCTCATGGCCTTCGGCATCACGGAACCCGACGCCGGCTCCAACAGCCACCGCATCACCACCACGGCACGAAAAGACGGCGACGACTGGGTCCTCACCGGCCGCAAGGTCTTCATCTCCGGCGTCGACATCGCGGACGCGACCCTCATCGTCGGCCGCACCGAGGACGCCCGCACCGGCCGCCTCAAGCCCTGCCTGTTCATCGTCCCGCGTGACGCACCCGGCTTCACCCGCCGCCCCATCGACATGGAACTCAACGCCGCCGAGAAGCAGTTCGAGCTGACGCTGGACGACGTGCGGCTGCCCGCCGACGCACTCGTCGGCGACGAGGACGCCGGGCTCCTCCAGCTCTTCGCCGGCCTCAACCCCGAACGCATCATGACGGCCGCCTTCGCGATCGGCATGGGCCGCTACGCCCTCGCCAAAGCCGTCGAGTACGCCCGCGAACGACAGGTCTGGAACACCCCCATCGGCGCCCACCAGGCCATCGCCCATCCCCTGGCCCAGGCGCACATCGACCTCGAACTCGCGCGCCTGATGATGCAGAAGGCGGCCCGGCTGTACGACGCGGGCGACGACATGGGCGCGGGCGAGGCCGCCAACATGGCGAAGTACGCGGCGGGGGAGGCCTGTGTGAAGGCCGTGGACCAGGCCGTGCACACCCTCGGCGGCAACGGCCTCACCCGCGAGTTCGGCCTCGCCTCGCTGATAACGGCCGCGCGTGTGGCTCGTATTGCCCCGGTGAGCCGGGAGATGATTCTCAACTACGTCTCCCACCAGAGCCTGGGCCTGCCCAAGTCGTACTGAGACGGCCCGCGCGCGAGGAGGAACCATGTTCCGCAGCCAGTACGCAGACGTTCCGCCCGTCGAACTGCCCATCCACGACGCCGTCCTCGCCCGGGCCGCGGAGTTCGGCGACATACCTGCGCTGATCGACGGCACCGACGGCACCACCCTCTCGTACGAGCAGGTGGACCGGTTCCACCGGCGCGTCGCCGCCGCCCTCGCCGAGGCCGGGGTGCGCAAGGGCGACGTCCTCGCCCTGCACAGCCCCAACACCATCGCCTTCCCGACCGCCTTCTACGCCGCCACGCGCGCGGGTGCCACCGTCACCACCGTGCACCCGCTCGCCACCGCCCAGGAGTTCGCCAAGCAGCTGACGGACTGCGCGGCCCACTGGATCATCACCGTCTCACCGCTGCTGGACATCGCCCGCCGGGCCGCCGAACTCGCGGGCGGCGTACGCGAGATCTTCGTGTGCGACAGCGCGACCGGACACCGCTCCCTGATCGACATGCTGGCCTGCGCCGCCCCCGAGCCGCAGGTTGCCATCGACCCCGTGGAGGACGTGGCGGCCCTGCCGTACTCCTCCGGGACCACCGGCACGCCCAAGGGCGTGATGCTCACCCACCGGCAGATCGCCACCAACCTCGCCCAGCTCGAACCGGTCATGCCGGCCGGCCCGGGCGACCGCATCCTCGCGGTCCTGCCCTTCTTCCACATCTATGGTCTGACGGCCCTCATGAACGCGCCCCTGCGCCGGGGCGCCACCGTCGTCGTCCTGCCCCGCTTCGACCTGGAGACCTTCCTCGCCGCCATCCAGAACCACCGCATCACCGGCCTGTACGTGGCCCCGCCGATCGTCCTCGCCCTCGCCAAGCACCCGGCCGTCACGCAGTACGACCTGTCGTCGCTGAAGTACATCCTCAGCGCCGCCGCCCCCCTGGACGCACGGCTCGCCGTCGCCTGCTCCGAGCGGCTCGGCCTGCCGCCCGTCGGCCAGGCCTACGGCATGACGGAACTGTCGCCCGGCACGCAAGCCGTACTGGGAGTACCGAAAGGGGCGACACTGGTCTGTGATTACCCTGTTACGATTAGTGATACGTTCGGCCCTCTCAGAAGCCGCACGTCTACCGCCGGGCTGGCGGGAAGTCAGGTCTGTGGAGCTGGTGTGAGACTGCTGGGCGGGACACCGCCCCTCGCCTTGACCGGGGCAGCGACTGGCGTCGAAGCAGAAAGGCCGATCCGTGAGGGTCGGTCTCCTGCCGCTCGCGGCGGGGGCAGGCCAACAAGTACAAGGGCTTCCTTGGGAGCCTGGTGCACGGCGGCACAGCGAAAACCAAGCCGTTGCCGTGGGTACGACAAGGCGCTCCGGCGGTCAGCCCCGGAGCGCCACGTCGTACGCCACCCGACTGCCACCGACCTCTCCGAGGCGGAGATCATGATGTACGTCGCCGAACGCGTGGCCCCCTACAAGCGGATCCGGCACGTCACCTTCATCGACGGCGTCCCCCGGGCGGCCTCCGGCAAGATCCTCCGCCGACAGCTCAGGGAGCGCGCATGACCCTGGTCGGCAGGGCACGCGCGCGTGCCGTCGAGACCCTCACCCTCGACTCGCCCCACAACCGCAACGCCCTGTCGGCGGCCCTCGTCGGTGAACTGGCCGACGCGCTCACGGACGCCGGCCAGGACAGCGACGTCCGCGCGGTCGTCCTCACCCACACCGGCAACACCTTCAGCGCGGGCGCCGACCTCCGCGACCCCCCGCCCCCCGAGGCGCTGGTCGGCCTGCTGCGGCGGATCGTCGAACTGCCCAAGCCGGTCGTCGCCCGGATCACCGGCCACGTCCGCGCGGGCGGCCTCGGCCTCGTGGCCGCCTGCGACATCGCGGCCGCCTCCACCGAGGCCACCTTCGCCTTCACGGAGGTCCGCATCGGCGTCGCCCCCGCGGTCATCTCCCTGCCGCTGCTCCCGCGCACGGACCCGCGCGCGCTGGCCCGCCACTACCTCACCGGCGAACGGTTCGACGCGGCGGAGGCAGCCCGCACGGGCCTGCTCACCACCCACGCCGACGACGTGGACACGGCACTGGCCCCCATCCTGGACGGCCTGCGCAGATCCGCCCCCGACGCCCTGGCCGAGACGAAACGACTGCTCACGGCTAGGGTGCTGGAAGCCTTCGACAGGGACGCGGCGGGTCTGACCGCGCTCTCGGCCCGGCTGTTCTCCTCCCCGCAGGCCCGCGAGGGGATGACGGCCTTCCTCGAACGACGGGATCCGGCATGGGTGGTGTGAGGACATGGGCGGTGTGAGCACGGCCGACCGCGCGGAGAGAGTCCCCAAGCAGGACCGCAGCCGGGCCACCCGGAAGCGGCTCCTGGAAGCCGCCGTGGCCTGCCTCGCCGAACACGGCTGGGCCGGCTCCACGGTCTCCGTCGTCGCCGAACGCGCCGGTGTCTCCCGCGGCGCCGCCCAGCACCACTTCCCGACCCGCGAGGACCTCTTCACGGCGGCCGTCGAGTACGTCGCCGAGGAACGCTCCACGGCCCTGCGCGCCCTGTTCCCCGAGGGCGCGGCCGGAGACCGCCACGCGGTCGTCGCGGCCCTGGTCGACCTCTACACGGGACCGATCTTCCGCGCGGCCCTCCACCTCTGGGTGGCCGCCTCCAACGAGGACCAGCTCCGCCCCCGCGTCACCGAACTCGAATCCCGCGTGGGCCGCGAGACCCACCGCATAGCCGTCGACCTCCTGGCCGCCGACGAATCCGTCCCCGGCGTCCGCGAAACCGTCCAGGGCCTCCTCGACATGGCCCGGGGCCTGGGCCTGGCCACCCTCCTCACGGACGACTCGGCACGCCGGGAGCGGGTGGTCGAGCAGTGGGCGGGGCTGCTGGAGCAGGCGCTGGGCGGCGTCAGGGACTGAGCCGCTCCACGCGCCAGCTCCCGTCGGCCCGCTCCACGTACCGCAACCGGTCGTGCAGCCGGTTCTCGCGGCCCTGCCAGAACTCCACCGTCTGCGGAGCCACCCGGAAACCGCCCCAGTTCGGCGGCACGGGCACCTGCTCGCCCTCGGGGTAGCGGGCGGCCAGCTCGGCGTACGCCCCGTCGACGTCGGCGCGCGTGGCGATCACCGAGGACTGCGCGCTGGCCCACGCGCCGAGCTGCGAGCCGTGCGGCCGGGTGCGGAAGTACGCCGCCGTCTCGTCCCGCCCGGTACGCCGCGCGATCCCGGACACGATGACCTGCCGGGCCATCGGATGCCAGGGGAACAGCAGCGAGACGTACGGGTTCTCCGCCAGGTCACGCGCCTTGCGGGAGTCGTAGTTCGTGTAGAAGACGAAGCCCTGCTCGTCGAAGTGCTTCAGCAGGACCGTGCGGGAGCTGGGCCGGCCCTCGGCGTCGGCCGTGGAGACGATCATGGCGTTCGGCTCGAACAGCCCGCCGTCCGTCGCGGCCTGTTTGAACCAGCGCGCGAACTGCTCGACGGGGGTGGCGGCCAGCTCGGTCTCGGAGAGGCCCTCGGCCCGGTACTGCTTGCGCATCGAGGCCAGGTCGAAGGGGACGGCGTCGCGGTCGGTCACCCGGTCATCTTGCCGTATGGACGGTGTCCTTCGTCACTGCCTGGCACTGAGTGCCGTGAACCCTCCCCAACAGTGGCACTCGGGGTTATCGTTTCCGTGCCGTTCCGGTTGGGTGACCGCCAGCCGCACGGGGCATCACAGGGGAGACCGGCCAGGACCGCGAGTCGCCGCACACGACCGTGGATCCACTGGACGGCCGCCCGCTTCGCAAGCTGACTGACACATGGTTCGTTCGTCCCACCCCACATCACACCATCTGTCGCTTACATCACGAGGAGCCGCCTGATGTCCGACTTCGTACCCGGGCTCGAGGGAGTCGTCGCATTCGAGACGGAGATCGCCGAACCGGATAAGGAGGGCGGCGCACTCCGGTACCGGGGCGTCGACATCGAGGACCTCGTCGGACACGTCTCCTTCGGCAACGTCTGGGGCCTGCTCGTCGACGGCGCCTTCAACCCCGGCCTGCCCCCCGCCGAGCCGTTCCCCATCCCCGTCCACTCCGGCGACATCCGCGTCGACGTCCAGTCGGCCCTGGCCATGCTCGCGCCCGTCTGGGGCCTGAAACCCCTCCTGGACATCGACGCCGAACAGGCCCGCGAGGACCTGGCCCGGGCCGCCGTCATGGCCCTGTCCTACGTCGCCCAGTCGGCCCGCGGCCAGGGCCTGCCGATGGTCCCGCAGCGCGAGATCGACAAGGCCCACTCCGTCGTCGAGCGCTTCATGATCCGCTGGCGCGGCGAGCCGGACCCCAAGCACGTGGCGGCGGTGGACGCGTACTGGACGAGCGCCGCGGAACACGGCATGAACGCGTCCACGTTCACGGCGCGCGTGATCGCCTCGACGGGCGCGGACGTGGCGGCGGCCCTGTCGGGAGCCGTCGGTGCGATGTCGGGTCCCCTCCACGGCGGCGCCCCCTCCCGCGTCCTGCACATGATCGAGGAGATCGAGCGCACGGGCGACGCCGAGGCCTACGTCAAGCAGACCCTCGACAAGGGCGAACGCCTCATGGGCTTCGGCCACCGCGTCTACCGCGCCGAGGACCCGAGGGCGAGGGTCCTGCGCCGCACGGCCCGCGAACTGGGAGCCCCCCGCTTCGAGGTCGCCGAGGCCCTGGAGAAGGCGGCCCTGGCGGAACTCCACGCCCGCCGCCCCGACCGGGTCCTGGCCACCAACGTCGAGTTCTGGGCAGCCATCGTCCTGGACTTCGCCGAGGTCCCGGCCCACATGTTCACGTCCATGTTCACCTGCGCCCGCACGGCCGGCTGGTCCGCCCACATCCTCGAACAGAAGCGCACCGGCCGCCTGGTCCGCCCCTCGGCCCGCTACACCGGCCCCGGCACCCGCAACCCCCGCGAGATCGAGGGCTATGAGGACATCGCCCACTGACCCCTCTCACACACGGCCTCACCCGGCTCCGGGTGAGGCCGTGTGCACGTCTCACCCCGTGAGCCGGTCCAGCTCCTCACCGATCGCCTCCCGCAACGGCTGATGCCGCGCCCCGAGCGCATACCGCTCCTCGCTCCACATCTCCCGCGGATAGAGCCACACGGGCAGCCGTACGAGATCCTCGGGCTCCCAGTCGTACCGCGGCCACACATGCGCGTGCAGGAACCCGTCGGCGTTCCCGAGAATCTCCAGATTGACCCGCAGAAACCCCGACTCCATCCGCCGACAGGCCCGCTCGACGGCGTCACCCAGCCGCTCCATGCCCCCGAGAAACGCCAGCCGCCTGCTCCGCGGCAGCTCCGACAGCCGCTCCACCGCGGGATCGTCGGTCAGCAACACCGAGTAGCCAGGCAGAAACTGCACATCGCCGATCACCGCGAACCCGGCGTCCAGCCTCCGCATCACGGCCGGATTCCCGCCCTGGAGAGCGCTGCCGATCCGATCGTCGCGCCACTCACCCACCACCATCCCCCCCCCCGGAAAACGCAGACGACCCGCGAGCCTGGTCCTCCAAAGGAGGAGCCGGCCGGACGTACCGGCGACTCGCGGGTCGGGTGACTGCTGGAGATTGGGCCGGCTGCACGTTTCGCTCACGTGCTGGTCCGGCACCGCACTGTGTGTGGTGTCGGGCCGCTAGCCCGCAGCCACCTCACGCGTCCGGTATTCATACATCTGCCGAACCACCTCCTCTCTCGTGTACCTGGAACCCTAGGAAACGGTCCGGCCTCGGATCAACCGTTTTTCTGAGACCTTGACCCCATGACGCGACGACGGGCGATTCTCAGCGGTTCGGTGTTCGAGGAGCGGATCGGGTACGCCCGGGCCGTGGTGGACGGGGACTGGGTGCATGTGTCGGGCACGACCGGGTTCGACTACTCGGACATGACGATCTCCGACGACGTCGTGGAGCAGGCCGAGCAGTGCCTGCGGAACATAGGGGCCGCGCTGGAGGAGGCGGGGTGTTCCTTCGCGGACGTCGTGCGGGTGCGGTACCTGCTGCCGGAGCGGGAGGACTTCGAACCGTGCTGGCCGGTGCTGCGGAAGTGCTTCGGTGAGGTGCGGCCGGCCGCGACGATGTTGGTGTGCGGGCTCGCGGATCCCCGGATGAAGATCGAGATCGAGGTGTACGCGCGGCGCGGGAGTGGTACTGGGGCCTTGTCGTTGATCGACTGAGCCCGCGGCAGGCCGCCCTCCGGGCGTTGACGTGGGGATCGCCGCCGTACAACGATTCCTTCAATGTTGTGGGAACTCGGTGTGCGCTGGGTCACGTTCGAGTTGAATGATTGCAAGTAGCGAACCGACGTGCCGTACGTGCGGACGCAGCCTGCAGGGGGTCCAGGTGAGTGCTTCCCGGCGTAGTGGGACCACCGACGAGCTGGGGCCGGACGAGCCCGAGCGGGACAATTCGGATGGTTCGGATCTGCTTGCCGCGCTGCTGGACGGCATGGACGCGGCGCTGTGCGCCTTCGACGCGGACGGGGTCGTGACGCACTGGAACCGCGAGGCCGAGCGGATCCTGGGATGGAGCGCCGACGAGGCCGTGGGACGGCGAGGCCTCGCCGGGTGGGCCGTGCGCAGCGCGGACGCCGAGGAGGTCGAGGGGCGGCTGCTGTCCGCCATGCACGCGCCGGGGCGCCAGGTGCACGAGTTCGCGCTGCTGACGAAGGACGGCGGGCGGATCCTCGTACGGACGCAGTCGGCGGCCGTACGGGGTCCGGACGGAAAGCCCGCGGGTGTGTACTGCGCCTTCAGCGAGGTGCACGCGCAGATCGATCTGGAGCGGTCGATCGCGCTGAGCGAGGCGCTGTTCGAGGACGCCAGCTGGGGTGTCGTGCTCGTGGACGTCGACCTGCGGCCCGCCGTGGTGAACGCGCACGCGGCCAAGGCGCTGGGCACGGGGCGTACGTCCGTGCTCGGGCGGCCCCTCGGGGAGCTGCTCGCGCAGGGTGTGGAGGAGCTGGAGAGCGCGCTTCAGCATGTGCTGGCGGAGGGCGCGCCGCCCGCGCCCGCCGAGGTGTGGGTGACGGTGCGTACGCCCGAGGGGGAGCGGCGGCGGTGCTGGCGCAGCGGTTTCCTGCGGCTGGCCTCGCCGCTGGCGGAGGAGCCGGTTCCGCTGGGCGTGGGCTGGCTGTTCCAGGACGTGACGGAGGCCAAGCAGGCCGAGCAGGAGGCGTCGCTGCTGCGGTTCCGTACGCAGCAGCTGCACCGGGCCGCCCGGGCCGCCGCCGAGTGCGAGGACCCGGCGGAGGCCGCGACCGTCCACCTGGACTTCGCCCTGGCCGGTTTCGCCGACCACGCGCTGATCGACCGGGTGGCCGGCGGTGCGCTCACCGACACGGAGACCGAGGGGCCGGTGCGGCTGGTGCGGGTCGCCGCGACGCCCTCCGGAGCGCCGGGTCCGAGCAATCTCGCCGACCGCGCGGGCCTGCCCGTGCGGTACGCCGAGGGGCATCCGGCCCTGCAGTGCGTGGAGCGGGTCGGCGCGCTGCGGGCGAGCGCGGGCGGCGCCTCGCCCGAGCAGGCCCGGGAGTGGGCCCTGGCCCGCCAGTGGCCACCGAACGCCGTGCACGCCCTGTGCGCGGTGCTGCGCAGCCGGGGGCGGACGCTGGGTGTCGTGACGTTCCTGCGGGGCGCGGGGCGCAGTGCCTTCGAGCGGTCCGACGCGATGTACGCGGAGGACGTGGCGGTGCGGATCGCCGCGGCGCTGGATCTCGCGGGGTTGTCGGACGAGCAGTGAGGCGTTGGCCTCAGTGCCGGTAGAAGATCCGGTCCCGGTACTGCTCCATCACTCGCCCGTTCCAGTCATGGCCCCCGTCGACGTTCCCGGAGCGCAGGAGCGGGGGCTCGACGCCGCGGTCGGCGAGCGTGGCGGCCGTCGTCGCCATGACGGCCTGGAGGAGGGCCGAGGTGACGACCGTGGAGGCGGGGGCGAAGGGGGCGGGCACGTTGTCGAGGGTGAGCTCCGCGTCGCCGACCGCGATCTTCGAGTCGAGGACGAGATCGCAGTGGTCCTTGAGATGCGTACCCGAGGCGTGCCGGGACTTCGTCTCCGAGGCGTACGCCACCGACGTCACGCCGATGACCTTGACGCCCAGGGCGCGCGCGGTCATGGCCATCTCCACGGGGAGGGCGTTGCGCCCCGAGAGGGAGATGATCAGCAGGGCGTCGCCCTCGCGCAGCGGGGAGCTGTCCAGGACGGCGCTCGCGAGGCCGTCGACGCGTTCCAGGGCGGAGCCGAGCGGCGCGGGCATGACGTCGACGCCGACGACACCGGGCACGGCGAGCAGGTTCATCAGGGCGAGACCGCCGGCGCGGTAGACGAGGTCCTGCGCGGCGAGTGAGGAGTGCCCGGCGCCGAAGGCGAAGAGGCGGCCGCCGTTCTCGACGGTGTCGGCGAGGAGCGTCCCGGCCGCCGTGATGCCGTCGGCCTCCTCGTCGCGGACCCGCCGCAGCAGGCCGATCGCGGCGTCGAGGAACTGGCCGGCCGGCGCGCGGTCGCTCATACGGGGTCCCTTCGGGCTGGCCTCGGGCGAGTGTCGCGCATCACGGTGCGGTCTGGACCAGTGCGGTGTCAATACGGCCGTGAAAAGCTCGGCAGGGGCCGTGAGCGCGCTTCGTACGGCTGTGAAAGGCTCCGTCCTACCCCTGCGCGGGCCGGGGTAACCCCCGCTTTCCCTCCCGCGGCACGGTTGTCGGTGGTATCCGGCAGAATTGGGTGCAGGGCCAGCGCACACGCCGGTGAGCCGTCCAGCCTCCGGCAGATCTCATTCGAGGGGCACGTATGTCCGGACTGATCGACACCACGGAGATGTATCTCCGCACCATCCTCGAGCTGGAGGAAGAGGGTGTGGTCCCCATGCGCGCCCGTATCGCCGAGCGGCTGGACCAGAGCGGACCGACGGTCAGCCAGACCGTGGCGCGGATGGAGCGCGACGGCCTGGTGTCCGTCGCCAGCGACCGGCACCTGGAGCTCACCGACGAGGGCCGCCGTCTCGCCACGCGCGTGATGCGCAAGCACCGGCTCGCCGAGTGTCTGCTCGTCGACGTGATCGGTCTGGAGTGGGAGCAGGTCCACGCCGAGGCGTGCCGCTGGGAGCACGTGATGAGCGAGGCCGTGGAGCGCCGCGTCCTGGAGCTGCTGCGGCACCCCACGGAGTCGCCCTACGGCAACCCGATCCCGGGTCTGGAGGAGCTCGGCGAGAAGGACGGCGCCGACCCGTTCCTGGACGAGGGCATGGTGTCGCTGGCCAGTCTCGACCCGGGTGCCGAGGGCAAGACGGTCGTGGTGCGCCGGATCGGCGAGCCGATCCAGACGGACGCGCAGCTGATGTACACGCTGCGTCGGGCGGGCGTGCAGCCCGGCTCGGTGGTGAGTGTGACGGAGTCGGCGGGCGGCGTGCTGGTCGGCAGCGGTGGCGAGGCGGCCGAGCTGGAGTCGGACGTCGCCTCCCACGTGTTCGTCGCCAAGCCCTGAGCCCGGCCACGGACCCGGCCCGGGGTGGTCGCCAACTTCTGTTGTGCGTGGGGCGGTTGTGGTATTGGCGGGATCCCGTCGGATCCAGGATCCAGTCCGTCGAATGGCAGCGCTCGCACGCTTCCCGTGCGACGCTGTCGCGTGAGGCATATGACCTGAGGGCTCTTGGCCGCGGCTCGACAGCGATGTCGCCCGGCCGGGGAGGGGGCGCAAGGATGTGCCGTGGAGACGCAGAGGGCCCCGGCGCCGTGTGGCGCCGGGGCCTGTCCTCCCCTGTGCTGACCCGGAGCCCCGAGCTCTCAGGGTCATCCCCCTCGGACCGGTTTCCCCGAGCGGTCCGCCTCCCGCTGAAGATCTCCCCGCGGTCGAGGCGATCAATCCTTGAGGGTGGTCACTCGAACGAGGGGTGTTGCCCGCGAGAACGACATCCTCGAATGCTCATTCGATAATCTGCGGTGACGAACCAACCGGAATGTGCGCTACAGGGATGTGCACACCGACAGGAACCACAAGGAACGGCAACAGGCACAGCAGGCAGAACAGTTCACAGGACCGACCGGTCCGAGACGGCCGCGGTCCGCGCGAAGCTTGGGGGGTGCCAGGACATGGCGCGACGCATCGACGTGACCGGGACGGGCGGCGTACGCCTCGCGGCCTGGGAGTTCGGCGACCCGCCAAAGACAGATCCGGCCGGATCCGATCCGGCGCGGGACGTGCCGGACGGCTCCCCGGGCGTGCTGTTACTCCACGGCCTGATGGGCCGCGCCTCGCACTGGGCGTCCACCGCCCGCTGGCTCTCCGGCCGGTACCGGGCAGTCGCCCTCGACCAGCGCGGCCACGGCCGCAGCGACAAGCCCCCGCAGGGCTCCTTCACACGTGACGCCTACGTCGACGACGCCGAGGCCGCCCTCGAACAGCTCGGCCTCGCCCCGGTCGTCCTCATCGGCCACGCCATGGGCGCGCTGACCGCCTGGCAGCTCGCCGCCAAGCGCCCCGACCTGGTCCGTGGCCTGATCATCTGCGACATGCGGGCCTCCGCGCTCGGTGCCGCCTCGCAGCGCGAGTGGGCCCAGTGGTTCAAGTCCTGGCCGCTGCCGTTCGCCACGCTCGCCGACGTCCGCAAGTGGTTCGGCGAGGACGATCCCTGGGTGGAGCGGCCCAACCCGGCCCGCGGCGAGTTCTACGCCGAGGTGATGGCCGAGTCCCCGGACGGCTGGCGCCCGGTCTTCGACCCGGAGCAGATGCTCCGCTCCCGCGAGACCTGGGTGTACGACGCGCACTGGGAGGAGCTGACCCAGGTCCGGTGCCCCGCCCTGGTGGTGCGCGGCCTCGACGGCGAGCTGGGCCGGGCCGAGGCCCAGGAGATGGTCCGCGTCCTGTCCCGCGGCCAGTACGCGGAGGTCGCCGACGCCGGCCACCTGGTCCACTACGACCAGCCGGAGGCCTGGCGCGCGGCGATCGAACCGTTCCTGGACTCCCTCGGCACCGGCTGACAACCCCTAGTCACCCCTTGCTGACCGCCGTCAGGATCTCCGGCAACCGCCGGGCCGTCTGCGGAGCGGCGAGCCGCAGACCCACCGCCGTGAGCGCCGCCGCGTACGCCGTGCCCACCGGCAGCAGCAGCCACGTCCAGTCGTCGCCCTCGGCGCTCACGTTCAGCCAGATCGTGAGCGCGATGACGGGCGCGCACAGCACGGCGGCGGCGATCATCCCGCCGAAGATGGAGATCCAGGCGAGCCCGGTCTGCCCGGGGGCGACGTTCTTGTACCCCTCCTGCGGGATGGAGTACGGGAAGCGGGCGGACGTCCACGCCCCGGTCGCGAGCATCGCGCCGAGCAGCGCGAAGGACAGCCCCAGCGCCTCGGGCAGCCGCCGCCAGTCGCCGAGCATGGCGGTCGTCACCACGGTGACGAGCGTGGCGTACGGCAGGGTGATCAGCAGCAGGGCCAGGGCGCGGGCACGCAGCTCGACGTAGGCGTCGCGGGTCGACGAGATCGTCATCGCGACCATCCAGAACGCCGAGGTGTCCTGCCCGAACTGGTTGTACATCTGGATGCCGAGCATCCCGGCGGCGAAGCAGGCGAAGTACACGGACCCGGTGCCCTGCCAGGCGTTGAACACCGGCACGATCAGGCCGATGGCCAGCGACGTCACCCAGGCCGCCTTGGTCTTGGGGTCGCGCCACACGTACCGCAGGCTGCGCTCCATGACGGTGCCCGTACGGCCCGCGGGCAGCAGCCGCCCGAGCCCGGTCGACGTCCGCTGGCGGGCGGCCGACTCCGCGGCCGGCAGGGTCGATCCGTCGGGCGAGGTCATCAGCCGGGTCAGATGCCGCGACCACACCGCGAGCAGCGCGGCCAGCGCGCCCGCGGTCAGCGCCAGTTGCGCGGCGGCGAGGCCGTACGACCCCTCGCCCACCGCGTGCACGGCCGCGATCGCCGACGCGGGCGGCACCCACTGGAGCACGTCCGCCGCCGGGTCGAGCTCGCCCAGCCCGGACGCCCCGAGCCGCTGCGCGCCGAAGTTGACGACCTGCGCCCCGATCGCGATGACCAGTCCGCTCAGCACCGCGAGGTCCCGCCCCTTGCGGCTGGTCAGCAGCCGTACGTTGGCGGCGGCGACGGCCCGCGCGAGGGCCACGCACACCAGCAGCGCCAGGGCGACCGCGACGACGCCCACTGCGAACGCCGCCCCGCCCCGGGCCACCGCGACCACGGACCCGATCAGCAGACACAGCGTGAACAGCGGCCCGATGCCGACCAGCGACGCCGTGAGCAGGGCCTGCACCAGCGGCCGGGGCCGCAGCGGCAGCATCACCAGCCGGGTCGGATCCAGCGTCTCGTCACCGCTGGGGAAGAACAGCGGCATCACCGCCCAGCCGAGCCCCAGCACCGCCGCCACCAGCACGACCAGCGACTCGACGTGCGCGTGGCCGCGCAGCGCGATCAGGCCGATCAACTGCAGCGCGGCGAACAGCAGGGCGAAGACGGCCGACGCGATGTAGGCGGCCTTACGCCCGCCGGACTGCCGCAGCCCGTTGCGCAGCAGTGACAGCTTCAGCCGTACGAAGACCGGTGTGATCGTGGAGTCGCTCACCGGGACCCGCCGCCCAGCCAGTCGAGATCGGACCCGGCGTCCCGGCTCTGCGCCCCGACGAGCTCCAGGAACGCCCGCTGCAACGAGGGCGCGTCACCCCGCACCTCAGCCAGCGTCCCATGCGCACGGATCCGCCCGGCGGCCATGACGGCCACCCAGTCGCACAGCGACTCGACGAGCTCCATGACGTGGGAAGAGAACACGACCGTGGCGCCCGAGGCGGTGTACCGCTCCAGGACGCCCCGGATGGTCTGGGCGGAGACAGGGTCGACGCCCTCGAACGGCTCGTCCAGGAACAGCACTTCGGGATTGTGGAGGAGAGCCGTGGCGAGCCCGATCTTCTTGCGCATGCCGGTCGAGTAGTCGACGACGAGCTTGTGCTGGGAGCCCGCCAGATCGAGGACGTCGAGGAGCTGTGTGGTCCGCTTGTCGACCTCGGCACCGGGCAGCCCGCGCAACCGCCCGCTGTACGCCAGCAGTTCCCGCCCCGACAGCCGCTCGAACAGCCGCAGCCCCTCCGGCAGCACCCCGATGCGCGCCTTCACCTCGACGGGGTCCCGCCACACGTCGTGCCCCACCACCTCGACGGTCCCGTGATCGGGCCTGAGCAGCCCGGTCACCATCGACAACGTGGTGGTCTTCCCGGCCCCGTTCGGCCCGACAAGCCCGATGAACTTGCCCGCGGGCAACTCCAGATCGACCCCGGCAACAGCGACCTGCTGCCCGAACCGCTTCCAGAGCCCCTGTACACGCACAGCGCTGGAACCCACCGCATCTCCCTCCGTCAGCCTGAACCCTACGGTGGGAAAGCGAACCCAAGACGCCGCTTCTTATGGCGTGATTGTTCGTACCGGACGATGTGGGTGCTGTTCCGGCGGGTGGTGCCGCCGATCGAGGTGAAGCGTCCACAGGGCGGGGCAGGCGGCGGGCGGGTGACCGCGAAACGCTCGCCGCGATCATCTTCGTGGCCACCTCGGGCTGTACCTGGCGGCATGCCCGCCGAGCCGCTCAGCCCTTGTCGGCGTGGAGCTTGTCGAGCTCCGTGTGCGGGGCGGTCAGGGGAAGCCGGGTGAGGCTTGCGTCGGTCAGGCTCCTACCACCCGGTGCACAATTCACCAGCACAGCCCTGCGAGGAATGCGAACCGCCACGCAGTTGACCGCCCCAACACACTCATTCGGATTCAGCGACGGATAATCGTGATCTGCTCTTCGAAGGAGCTTTGGGTGCGGGACTCCGTCCTGATTTGATTTGACTCGTCCGAACCGACCGGCGGCAGGTTCACCTCGATGTTGCATGTCTGTGTCTGCGCACCGGCCACGGTTGTGGTGGCTGTGTTGCCTGTTCCCGTCCCACCGGTAGCATTACCCACGCTTTGGGTGCACAGAGCGCCCGCCGGTACCGGTACGGCGACGACGGGGGCGGGCCTGCTGGTCTCTTCGACCTTGCTGAAGTGCTTCTTGCGGTGATACTTCTTGACAAAGAGATCGTCGGAGTGGCCGTGGTGGGACTTTCCGGCGTGCGCGGGGCGGGAATCGTGCTCGTGCCCGGCGGGGAGATCCTCGGCATGGGCGCTGCCCACGGCGGAGACAGTGAGCGCGCCGATCGCTGCACTGAGTAGGGCGGTCTTCGTGCCAAGGCGCATGTGAGCCTCCATGCAGTAGGTGTCCAAGGTTTTGTCCATGGGCGCCCTGTCCAACGCGGCTGTGGCAATTTCGTTCTCGTGCATTCACCCGTTTGCTTCACGAAAATGTGTGGCGACCTACAACGGCTATCACAAAGAGGCGGATCGGCCTTGATGGCCGTCTCCGGGGCGGAAGTGAACGTTCGGTCCTGCGTGGGGACATCGCCGTGGATCGTGTCGGATGAGTTTGGGACCGAATGGAGCCGTAGCTGCCGCAGCCTGAGCGGCGCTTTCGCTATCCAGGCCGCAAGCCGCACGAGGTCCTGCTCGCTGAACTCAACGGCCTCGTCCCCGTGGCGCAGGAGTCCGACGGTGGACAGCAGGCCGCTGCGGGTTCCTGCCGTCCGCGGCTGCTCGTCGAAGGTGACGACGACCTTCTCCGCGGCGCTCGGGGTCAGCGTGAGCTGATTCCCGTGGGGTAGCCCTAGGAGGCGACGAGGGTCAGTTCGCTGCGGAGCATGCCGCCGAGGCCGATGTCCGAGCCCTTCTTCTGCCGTGCAGCTCCGTCAGCCGGGCGGTGACGTGCTCGGCGGCCGAGTTGATGACCGCGTCGGCGCCGACCGCCAGCGCGGTCTCCAGTCGCTCGGGGATCACGTCGTCGACGACGACGTGATCGACGCCGCGGAGCTTCAGTCGGATGGTGGCGCCCAGGCCGATGGGCCCGGCGCCGAACACCACGACCTTGTCGGTCGGCTTGACCTCGGCGCGGGTGACGCAGTGGCGGGCGGCGGCCATCGGTTCGTTCAGCGCGGCGTCCTCGATGAGCAGGTACTCGCTCATGCCGCCGAACTTCCCGCCAAGGCTTGGACGGTGGGATCAACGGCTCGGCGATCTCCCACAGTCCGTCCGGAACCCGCAGCCGCCACGAAACGGCAACCAGGCAGACCAACAGGCGCTTACCGGTCCCTGCCGCATGCGTAGGCCAACGGCGAGATCAACTCCTCCGCGTCCGGCAACCACCGATTCGCAGGCGTAGGCCGGCAGGCCCACTGCACAGCCCCCCGAGACCCGAACCGCGTAGGCGGCGCGGCCACATACGCGCCCTCACCCAGCACGGTCAGATCCAGCGACGACAACGACCACCCCAGCTTCCGCACCAGATCAGGCACCTTCACGGACGCCCCCGGCAGCACGAAGAACTCCATCCGCCGATCCGGCGTGAGCGTCACCGGCCCCAGCGTCAGCTCCATCCGCTCCATCCGCGCCAGCGCGAGAAACCCGGCGGTCTCCGGCACGGAAATCGCATCGAACGTACGCCCCGTCGGCAGCAGGATCGACGCCGTCGACTGCTTCTGCCACATCCGCCGCGCGACGGTCGCACTGCCCGTCGCCTGCGACTCCCAGTCCGGGCGCGCCGGGTGCGACCCGGGTGCCGGGCACGCGGCGTCACCGCAGGAGCAGCGCTGAGCGCCGTCGGCGGCTTCCAGCCAGGTGCCGGGGAACACGTCCCAGTGGCGCTCCTCGGCGTAGCGGACAGCGGTCTCCAGCAGCGATTCCCCGCGCTGCTTCGGGATCTGAGCGGCTTCGGTGCCGGCGATCGTCTCTTCCACGATGAACACAACTCCGGGCGTCAACAGGGGTTACGCCCACCCGCGTGCGCGGGGAGGAGCATCGCCCCTGTAGTCGGGGCGCATGGGTGCATGTGCGGGGGCGCGCGGGAGGAACCGTGGCCGGAGGTGGGTAGCCACGAGTGGGGCCGGCAGCAGCCGTTACCCCGGCAATCCTCACATGCCTCGCATTTTCGCCTGGTCGGCGGGGCATTGATCTTCACGGCCGGATCTTTTCGCCGGGACGTGAGAGGGCTCGGCCGCGGAAGACACGTCAACTCGGTGCGTGGGCAG
Source organism: Streptomyces sp. NPDC050164 (assembly GCF_044459945.1). Classification (NCBI taxonomy): domain Bacteria; kingdom Bacillati; phylum Actinomycetota; class Actinomycetes; order Kitasatosporales; family Streptomycetaceae; genus Streptomyces; species Streptomyces sp. NPDC050164. Next base: position 67,081 of record NZ_JBITJK010000009.1, on the reverse strand, counting down.
GCACCGCAGCCACAGGGGGTACGCCATGGCCGCAAGGCCGCTCGTCGCCCGGCAGCCGAACGAACGGCTCCAGGCGCTCATCCAGGAAGCCGGATGCTCCAACGCCGGCCTCGCCCGCCGGGTCAACATGTGCGGTGCCGAGCACGGCCTCGACCTGCGCTACGACAAGACGTCGGTGGCGCGCTGGCTGCGCGGGCAGCAGCCGCGGGGACGGGCCCCGGCGATCATCGCCGAGGCGCTCGGCCGCAAGCTCGGCCGTACGGTCACGATCGACGAGATCGGCATGGCCAACGGCAAGAACCTCGCCTCGGGCGTGGGTCTCCAGTTCTCGCCGACGGTACTGGGGGCCATCGAGCAGGTCTGCGAGCTGTGGCGCAGTGACGTGGGGCGGCGGGACTTCCTGTCCGGCTCCTCCGTCGCCGCCTCCGCGCTGGTCGAGCCCAGCCGTGACTGGCTGATCTCCGCACCCGACAGCCAGGTGTCGCGCTCGGCGGGGCCGCGGGTCGGGCAGTCCGACGTACAGGCGGTGCGGGCCATGACGCAGGCGCTGGTGGATCTCGACCACCAGTACGGCAGCGGGCATGTGCGGCCGGTCGTCGTGCACTACCTCAACAGCGTCGTCTCTGGGCTGCTGGCGGGGTCGTACCGGGAGGCGGTCGGGCGGGACCTGTTCGCCGCGGTGGCCCGGCTGACGGAACTCGCCGGGTACATGGCCGTGGACACCGGGCAACCCGGTCTGGCCCAGCGCTACTACATCCAGGCGCTGCGGCTCGCCCAGGCGGCCGGGGACCGGGGCTACGGCGGGTACGTGCTCGCCGCCTCCATGAGCCATCTCGCCGCGCAGCTCGGGAATCCGCGGGAGATCGCGCAGTTGGCGCGGGCGGCGCAGGAGGGGGCGCGGGGGCGCGTGACACCGCGTGCGGAGTCGATGTTCCACGCGGCGGAGGCGCGCGGGCACGCCCTGATGGGCGACGCGCGCGCCGCCCAGACCGCCGCCGGGTGCGCGGTGAGCGCCCTGGAGGCGGCCGATCCGGCCGCCGGGGACGACCCGGCGTGGATCGCGCACTTCGACGAGGCCTATCTCGCGGACGAGTTGGCCCACTGCCACCGGGATCTGGGGCAGGCCGAGGCGGCGGCCCGGTGTGCGCAGGAGTCGCTGGCCGGGCATCCCGAGACGCGGGCGCGCCGCCGGGCCATCGGTTATGTGCTGTTGGCCACGGCGCAGGTGCAGCAGCGCGAGATCGAAGAGGCGTGCAGCACCGGGATGAAGGCCGTCGAACTGCTGGAGGGGCTGCGCTCCAACCGGGGCGCCGAGTACCTGGAGGACTTCCAGCAGCGGCTGGAGCCGTACCGGGACGAGGCGGTGGTCAGGGAGTTCGGGGCGCGGCTGGACCTTCAGGCGGCGGCGTGAACACAGCATCTGCGGATGCGTGAACGTTCGGGAAACGGCCGCTTGACGCGCGGGAGGTGACATGAGCGGCGTGCCGTGACCCGGTTTTGTTACCGCGATCACAGGGCAGGAGGTCACGTCCTGTGCTGCGTGGCACCGGGCTCCGGGGACCCGGTAGCGTGACCCGACGATTCACAAGGTCCCCCATTAGTAGGAGTCCCGGTGACGCAGAGTGGACAGGGCGAGGAGCCCTCGGCGCGCCCCGCGCGCGAAGGCATCGTGCTGCCCTCCGACGGTGGTGAGCCCCTGCTGCCGGGTATGACGGGCGGATCCGGTGACGCGCCCTCCGGCCGCCGGTCCGGCCCGCCCCCGACCGGCCAGACCCCGGCCTCCGCCCCCGCCGAGGGGCAGACCTGGGGCCAGCCGTGGGGCCCCGACCAGCAGACCCCGCCCGCGCAGCCGGGCCAGAGCTGGCAGTCCCCGCCGCCCCAGCCACCGGCATGGGACGCCCAGCACCCCACCTCCGGCACACCGGGCCCGGGCGCGCTGCCCCCGGAGGGCACCCAGCCCCCGAACCCGTACGCCGACCCGTACGCCGACCCGTACGGCGCACCCGCGGGCGACCCTCGGTACGGCGCTCCTGCGGGCGGAGCGCCGCTGCCTCCGGAGGGCGCGGGCGGGCAGCCGCCTCAGCAGGCCGACGCGTACGGGCCTCCCGCTGGGGGCGCCCTGCCTCCGGCCTCCGGTGCGTACGGGCCCGCCGGCGCGGGTGGTCCGCAGCCGCAGGCCGCTGACGCGTACAACTCCCCTGCCGGGGCGCCGGGCCCTCAGGGGATCGGCGGGTACGGGACCGGACCTGCCGGGGGACAGCCGCCTCATCAGCCCCACGGGTACGGGACCGGCTCCGCGGGTGGGCAGTCGCCTCAGCAGGCTGACGCCTACAACTCCCCTGCCGGGGCGCCGGGCCCTCAGGGGAATGGCGGGTACGGGACCGGACCTGGCGGCGGGCAGTCGCCGCAGCAGTCCGACGCGTACGGATCTCACGCCGGGGGCGCCCTGCCTCCGGCCTCCGGTGCGTACGGGTCCGCTGCCGCGGATGGGCCGCAGCTGCCGGGTTCCGACAGACACGGTCCCGCTGCCGGACGTGCCCCCCTGCCCCCGGCCGCCGACGAGGGGGCGACCCAGTATCTGCCGCCCGTCGCCGCCAGCCCTGCCGACGAGGGGGCGACGCAGTACATACCCCCGGTGGGCCCGGGTGCGCTGCCGCCCGAGATGCCCGCCGAGCAGAACTCCGAGGCGACGCGGTTCCTGGGCACCGGGCCGCTGCCGCCCGCCTCGAACCCGGACTCCGAGGCGACGCAGTACATCGCGCCGGTGCCCGGCGGGGACCAGCAGCCGCCCGCCGGGTTCGAGAACCTCTTCCGCAGCGAGCCCGGCGCCGAGAGCCCGGCCGCGGCCACCCAGCAGCTGCCCCGCTTCGAGCAGCCGCAGCCGCCGCCCCACCCGCAGTCCCACCCCCAGCCCTCCTACGCCCCGCCCGGCGGCGGCCACTCCGGCGGCGGCCGGTCCGGTCGCGGTGGCCGTAGCTCGCGCGTGCCGGTCATCGCGGCCGTCGGCATCGGCATCGCCGTCCTCGGCGTCGGCGCCGGCGCGCTGCTCGCCGGCGGCGGAGGCGGTGACGACGACGGCGGCGACAACAAGGCCGTGGCCGCCTCGGCGCCCGCGTCGGACGGTTCCGCCTCGCCGTCCGCCGACCCGGCCCGCGCGCAGGCGGTCGAGCTGGACAAGCTGCTCGCCGACAGCGGCGACAGCCGCAGCACCGTGATCAACGCGGTGGCCGACGTCAAGGGCTGCGACAACCTCGCCCAGGCCGCCAAGGACCTGCGCGACGCGGCGAAGCAGCGCACCCAGCTGGTCACCCGGCTCTCCGGCATCACGGTCGACAAGCTGCCCGACCACGCCGCGCTGACCACCGCCCTCACCAAGGCGTGGCAGGCCTCGGCCTCGGCCGACAACCACTACGCGGCCTGGGCCGACCAGACCGCCGGCAAGAAGGGCTGCAAGAAGGGCCAGGCCCGTGTCACCGGCCAGACGCAGGCCGGCAACCGGGCCAGCGGTGTCGCGAGCGCCGAGAAGGCCAAGGCGGCCAAGCTGTGGAACGGCATCGCGAAGACGTACGGCCTGACCGAGCGGCAGCCGACGCAGCTGTGAGGTGATCCCGATCCGGGAGTGGACTGCCGAGCCCGGGCTCAGTAGTTCACGTCGGCGTTCTCAAGCGTCTTCGTCGTGTCGACGAAGCCCTTCCGCGCCGACACCAGCCGTCCCTCCCGCACCACCTGAAGGGTCACGTTCGCATTGACCAGGCGCGGGAAGCCGACGGAGGCGAGCTTGTCCTGGAACTGCCAGCGAAGCGTCGGCGTGAGCCCGCCCGTGCTGATCCTGAGGCCGTCGTCGAGGGCCTCCGTGACCGTGTCGGCGGTCACCTCCCCGGCGCCGAGCGACTCGACGACCTCGCGGAACACGGTGTAGGCGATCCACGTGGTCTGCACTCCGGCGTCCGCGGGGTCGATGCGGTTGTCGCCGAAGGCCTCCTCCTTGATCACCCGCTTCATCGCGTCCCAGCGGGGATCGCTCGCCACCGGGTACCAGCCGGTGATGTACGAGCCCTCGTACGGCCCGGACGCCCCGCCGGTCGCGTCGATCACCGTCTGGTCGACGCTGCCGAGCACGGTGGCCGTCCGTACGTCGGGATAGTCCCCGCGGGCCCGCCGGAAGGAATCCATGAAGGTGCCGTTGCGGTCCCCGAGCGCGGGCACCACACAGCCCTCGTTCCCCGGGGCCGTGGTCGTCGTCCGCAGCGCCAGATCGGCATGGCCGTCGTACTCGGTGGCGTCCTCCGCCGCCCGCTGGTCCCTCGCGGCCTTGTGCCCGCCCGCCTTCAGGCCGGAGTCGAGCAGCGGGGGCAGCTGGTCGCCCGCGATGGTGTCGGGCCGGATCAGCGCGACCGGCCCGCAGGCGCCGGCGAGCGCGCTGCCGAGACCGGCGAGCAGCGCGGGCTGGCCGCCGTTGACGGGGTAGGACAGGGGGCTGGTGAACTCGGCGTTGGTGATGCCGTAGCCGCCTATGTACGGGATGCCCGCGCCCTCCAGGGAAGGGAAAAAGGAGTCGGCGTACTGGCTGTAGGATCCTACGACCGCGACGACGTTCTCCTTGGCGGCCCGCCGGGCGCACTTGGCGGCGGCCACGCTGTCGTTGTGGTCGTTGCAGGTCAGCACGTTGAGCTTGCGGCCGTTGATCCCGCCGTGGGAGTTGACCCAACGGGCGTAGGCGCGGGCGAAGGCGGGCATGCCGGGCTTGTTGGTGGCCTTGGTCTCCTCCGGAGCCCAGGTCATGACGGTGATCGGGTCGCCCCCGGCATCCCCCGTGGTGCCGGGGACGACCCCGCAGCCGGCGAGGAGAGCCGCGCACGCGACCGCCGTGCCCGCGGAGAGGACGCCGTTTCTGGCGTGACGGGTGAGGAGGCCGGGGAGGAATGTGCTGCGCTTGCGTCGCCTGCCGGTCATGGTTCCGCACGATTCCGCCACATCGCTAACCCGGGAGTGATCTTGAGTCAACAATTGGTGACGCACAGGTGAATTGCAGGGGTCGGTGTGACCGATGTGGAGGGGAACGTACGATCGATGACCGTGCAAGCTTCGGAGAACTCTTCCCGTCGTGGCCGTCGCTCATCCACCATGGGCGGCATGCCTGTCAATGACATGCCGTGGTGGCGCTGGCGCAGCAACGTGCGCTCGGCGCTGCACATGCTCTCCGATCCCGAGTTCCAGCGGGACGTCTGGCTGGCCGGCGTGGACGGCTACGGCGACGTGACCGACGCGGTGTACCGGCTGGTCGAGGACACCTGGCTGGACCACTGGTCCGCCGAGAAGTACGTCGGCACGATCTTCCGCGACTCGCAGGAGGCGGCCCTCGTCGACACCGCCGTGCTGCGGGTGCTGCGGATCATGCACCAGGTGGGGCCGGACGCTCCGGTCGCCACGTACCTCGAACACCAGGCCTGGTCCGAGGCGGTGCGGGCGGCCCGGGACGCGCATGTGCGGCTGGCCACGAGCGACGGCGAGGAGCCGGACACGCCGCCGCGCAGCCTGGACGTGCTGCGGATCATGACCAGGTCCGCGTAAGCGGGACGTTTGCCGCTCGTGTCGGTCCTTGTGGGAACCTGTCCTGCATGAACGAGCAGTCCACCCGCGCCGAGGTCCCGGCCGACCAGTACGTCCTCACCCTCTCCTGCCCGGACAGGAAGGGCATCGTGCACGCCGTGTCGAGCTATCTGTTCATGACCGGCTGCAACATCGAGGACAGCCAGCAGTTCGGCGACCACGACACGGGACTGTTCTTCATGCGCGTCCACTTCTCGGCGGACGCGCCGGTGACCCTGGACAAGCTGCGGGCCAGCTTCGCGGCGATCGGTGACTCCTTCCAGATGGACTGGCAGATCAACCGGGCCGACGAGAAGATGCGCATTCTGCTGATGGTCAGCAAGTTCGGGCACTGCCTGAACGACCTGCTGTTCAGGGCGCGGACCGGGGCGCTGCCGGTGGAGATCGCGGGCGTGGTGTCCAACCACACGGACTTTGCGGAGCTGGTGGGCTCGTACAACATCCCCTTCCACCACATTCCGGTGACGAAGGACACGAAGCCGGAGGCGGAGGCCCGGCTGCTCGACATCGTGCGTGATGAGGGTGTCGAGCTTGTCGTTCTCGCGCGGTACATGCAGGTGCTCTCGGACGACCTGTGCAAGGCGCTTTCCGGGCGGATCATCAATATCCACCACTCGTTCCTGCCGAGCTTCAAGGGGGCGAAGCCGTATCACCAGGCTCACGCCCGGGGTGTGAAGCTGATCGGGGCGACTGCTCACTATGTGACGGCTGATCTTGACGAGGGGCCGATCATCGAGCAGGAGGTCGAGCGGGTCGGGCACGACGTGACGCCGGAGGGGCTGGTCGCGATCGGGCGTGACGTGGAGTGTCAGGCGCTGGCCCGGGCTGTGAAGTGGCATGCCGAGCGGAGGATCCTGCTCAATGGGCGGCGGACTGTGATTTTCGCCTAGGAGCTCGGTTCCTACATCCTGCTCAGCGATGCGGCTGCGAACAGGACATCCCTGATCGCCTCTCTGTCTCCCACCTGGCCCGCTGCCGCCTCCTGCGGGGGGACGTGGCCCGCCGCCAGGCGGCAGAACTCGACGCCGTCCAGGGCCACGTGGGCCACCTCGTGTTCGGCGGAGCCCTTCGCGGCCGGGGAGTCGAGAGGGATCAGCCACTCGCCGCCGCCCGAGCCCTCGATCTCCAGGCGCAGGCTGCGGCCCGGTTCGCCCGCTGTCACGAGGTGGCGGTGGTGGGCGGGTGCGGCCAGGCCGCCTCGGCGGCGGTCGGCCAGGGCGTTCGGCAGCATGCGGGCGGTCAGGTCGATCATGCGGTGCAGATGGCGCGGCGAGGGCGGGTCGTACGGGTAGTCGACCGCGTCCGCGATGTCCTCCGCGTGCACCCAGCACTCGAAGGCCCGGTCGAGCATCGCGTCGTGCAGGGGCAGCTCGAAGTCGCCGTACGACACCGGCATCCCGCCGACGCCGCTGCCCGTGAAGGACACCGTCCGGACGAGGCTGTGGCTCTGCTCCCGCCAGGGCGCCCGCACGGCGCGGGTGGGCGGGAAGTGGGAGGCGCTCCAGTAGGCCTCGGTGCGGGCCGCCGGGGTCGGGTGCCGGGACGTGACGTCGCCCAGCGGGTCGTCGAGGCCGAGCGCGACCGCCACCAGCCCGTCCACGCTGAGCAGATGCGCGATGACGCCGGCCACGGTGGTACGGCGGCTCGTGGCCTCGTCGGCCCGGAACCAGCGCAGCCGTACCGGCGCGTGCCACTCGGCGTCGCCGAAGTCCTGGAGCAGGGCGTCCAGGCGCGCGGTCTCGGCGTCGTACGCGGCGGCCCAGTCCGGCACCGGGATGCGCGGCGGGCGGCGCTCCAGGCAGGACTCCAGGACCCGCGTGCGCAGGCCCGGGTCCAGGTCGAGGCTGTCGGGGCGCTGCAGCAGCCCGACCGCCTCGCGCAGCCGCCGAGCCTCGTCGGCACACGCGCCGCACTCGCCGAGGTGCTCCTCGACGGCCGTGGCCTCCTCCGCCGAGCAGGCGGCCAGCGCCCAGGCGCCGAGCAGGGCCTTCAGCACGGGGTGCTCGAACACGGGCCGTACGGGCGGCGGCGGTGCCGCGTCACCCGGTTCCTCCAGCGCGGGCAACGGCAGCCCGCTGTCCTCGACGGAGGCCCGGGGCATGGGGATCCGCGGCGGGCGTCCGGGCTCCTGCCCGTCGCCGCGCTCGAACCCGCCGGCCCTGTCCGGTCGGCTCGTTCCGTCCGGTCCTGAAGGGGAGCCAGGGGCAACCGCGTTGTGAGAACTTTCGCCGCTTTCGTCTTGAATGCCGCCCTCGCTCTGGGTGTTGCCCTTCTTCTCGTGCCCGTCATTGCCCGCGCCGTCGTACTCCTCGAACCCGTCCGGCCCGTTCACAGCGCACCCCCGTATCCGGGCGGTGCGCCCGGGGCCTCGGAGTCGTGGGCGGTGGACAGGAGTTGCAGGCCCAGGCGGAGGCGGCGGCGGGCCTCGTCCTCGGTGATGCCGAGGTCGGTGGCGGTCTGGCGGTAGTCGCGGCGCTGGAAGTAGGCCCGCTCCAGGGCCGAGCGCAGCGGGACCGGCATGGACTGGACGATGTAGTCGGCGCGGGCGGCGACCGAGGCCCGGCGCACCTTGTGCTCCAGGTCCTCCGTGGTGCCGCCGCCCTCGCGGGTGAGGGCGGCGGTCTCGGTGGCGCGCAGGCGCTGGACGGCCAGGCGGCGCGTCAGCGCGGCGACCCAGGTGCGCAGAGGGCCCTGTTTCGGGTCGTAGGTGTCCGGATGCTCCCAGACGTGGATGAAGACCTCGCGTGTGATGCCGTCGGCGGCGCGCTCGTCGCCGAGGACGCGGTGGGCGAGGCCGTGCACGAGGGAGGCGAACCGGTCGTAGAGCTCACCGAGGGCGGCGGCCTCCCCGCGGGCGAGCCGCTGCTGCATCTTGCGGTCCCAGCGAGGCGATACGTCCTTTTTCGCCATGCGGCCCCCTCATCCCCTGCCCATGTGCCGCGCCCGTGCCCTGTACCAGCCTGTGTCCGACGTCTCCCCGAATGTAGTAGGCACGTCCGGTAGCGCACGCCCCTTTGCGGCAATGTGCGCCCCCTGACTGGCCGCAGGTAGTAGGGGACCACCGACGCTCGTGCCGGGTGCCGTCATGCCGCGCCTACCCATCCGCCCTCTGATCAGACCTGACTGAAGAGGATCGAACAGGATCGAAGTCGACTAAAACAAGCCTCTTCTGCCGGGGATCCGTTTTTCGGGTTGTGTTTCAGGGAACGGCCGCTGGGCAGCCGCGCTGCAAGGAAGCGTAGGGACTGCTTCCGTTTTGGCGATCGAAGGGCGTGGTGGTGACCTTCAAAGTGACCGGCGGTGAGCAGGGCGTATGGGCCGTGCTCCAGGTGTCGGGCGAGCTGGATCTGGTGACGTCGCCGGTGCTGCGGCAGCGTGTGCACGACGCGGTGGCGGAGGGGCACCACTGTCTCGTCCTCGACCTGTCCGAGGTGTTCTTCTGCGATTCCAGCGGCGTCGGCGTGCTCATCGCCGCCCGCCGTCTGATCCGCTCCTGCCAGGGCCGGCTGCGGCTCGTGCTGCCCGCCCGGGGCGCGGCCGACGGATCCCACGTCAACCGGGTCCTCGGCGCGCTGGGCGTACGCAGGCTGTTCGACGTGTACGGCGACGTGGACGCGGCCCTGGGTGACGAAGGCGAACCCCTGTCCGCGTGAGGGGCCGGTGACGCACGGTAGGGCGAGTGTTGCCGTTCCGACACGCTGTTGTCCCGGAATTCCCCCGGTCTTGGCACAAGTGACGTTTTCCCGCGCCCGAACGGCCCCCTCCGTCGTACGCTCCGAGCGAGACGCACCCCACCTGACGTAAGGCGGCCCGAAAGAGACATGGTCAGCAGCGAGTACGAGCGCAGGATCGCCGCCCGGTTCGCCACCTTCGACCAGGACGGCAACGGCTACATCGACCGCGAGGACTTCTACGGCGCGGCCAAGGCGCTGCTCACGGAGTTCGGCGTAGCGGCCCGGTCCGACAAGGGACAGGCGCTGTACGGCGGCGCCGAGGGCTTCTGGCAGGGCATGGCCGGGATAGCGGACCGCGACGGCGACCAGCGCATCACGCGCGAGGAGTTCGTGGGCGGCGCGGTCAAGCGCCTGCGCGACAACCCAGACCGCTTCGCCGAGATCGCCCGCCCCTTCCTGCACGCGTCCCTGGACGTCGCCGACACCGACGGCGACGGCGCGGCGACGGTAGAGGAGGTCGCCCGCGTCCTGAAGTGCCTCGGCGTCCCCGAGGACGTCGCCGGCACGGCCTCCGCCACGCTCGACGCGGACGGTGACGGCAGGGTCGGCGAGGCCGAGGTCGTGTCCGCCTTCGCCCGCTACTTCACCGTGCCCGAGTAGGGTCACGTGCGCGAAGGGAGTCACGTGCCCGAATAGCGCTCGCGCAGCTTGTACTTCAGCACCTTCCGCAGGGTCTCGCCCCGCGGAAGGGCGTCCACCACCTCCAGCCGCTCCGGCAGCTTGTGCACGGAGAGTCCCTCGGCGCGCAGGAAGGCGGTCGCGGTCGCGAGCGTCAAGGCCTCGGCTCCCGGCGGCTGTTCCACCACCGCGCACACCAGCTCCCCGCGCGCCGCGTCCGGCAGCCCGATCACCGCCACGTCCCCGACCGCCGGATGCCGGTGCAGCAGGTCCTCGATCTCCTGGGCCGAGATGTTCTCGCCCTTGCGGATGATCACGTCCTTCAGCCGGCCGGTGAGGACCAGGTGTCCGGTGTCCGTGAGCTGCCCGAGGTCGCCGGTGCGCAGGAACCCGTCCTCGTCGAAGGCCTCGGCGGTCTGTCCCGGGTCCAGATATCCCCGGCACACGGCCTCCCCGCGCAACCGCACCTCCCCGTCCACGATCCGTATCTCCATCCCCTCCGGCGGCCGCCCCTCGGTCGTCGCCAGCAGCTCGGGGGTGTCGTCGGGCGCCCCCATGGTGATCATCGGCACCTCGGTCATGCCGTAGCCGTGGGTGAGCTGCACGCCCATCTCATTGATCACGGCGTAATAGAGCTCCGGCGGCTTGGGCGCCCCGCCGCCCGCCAGCAGCCGCAGTGAGGGGATGATCGGAATCCCCGGCTGCTTCCGCTGCTCCGCCAGGAACATCGAGTAGAACGCCGTCGACCCGCCCGCCATCGTCACCCCGTGCCGCCGGTAGGCCTCCAGCGCGTCCGGCAGCGCGAACTGCTCGAACAGCACCGCCGGGAAGCCGTACAGCAGCAGCATCACCGTGTAGTCGGGCCCGCCTATGTGGGCGTAGGGGAAGGCGATCGACCCCACGTCGTGCGCCGAGGGTCGCAGGGCGTGGGCGAGGCAGGAGCCGCCCGCGATCAGGGAACGGTCCGTGTGCAGCACGCCCTTGGGGGCGGAGGTCGTGCCGGACGTCCAGTAGATCCAGCGGACCGCGGTGCCCTCGCCGGGCGGGGGCGGCAGCACGGACGGATCGCCGTCGGGCAGGTCGTCGCAGGCCTCGAAGACGCCCCTCGCGCCCAGCCGCCGGGCCATCTCCGTGTGGTCGAAGCCGCGCCACTCGCCCGGCACCGCGAAGAACTCCGCCTTCGACTCCCGCAGTGCGAAGCCGACCTCGCGGTCCCGGTAGAAGGGGATCACCGGGGTCTGCACGGCGCCGAGGCGGGCCAGCGCGAAGGAGAGCAGGGCCGTCTCGATGCGGGTGGGCAGCTGCCAGGCGACCACCGTGCCGGGGCGTACGCCCATGCCGTACAGGCCGGCCGCGACCCGCTCGGTGCGCGCGTGCAGGGCGCCGAAGGTCAGCGTGCGCCCCCCGGGTCGCTCGTCCTGGAGGAAGAGCGGGCGGTCGGGGGTGAGCGCGGCGCGCCGGGTGACCAGCTCCCACAGCGTGCGGGACGAACTCAGGGCGTGCGGGGTCTCGTTCACGTCTGCCCCCTGCTCCTTGGCTGACGGGTCGTCAGGTGGGATGCTATCTGACGATGCATCAGATAAGTACCGTCCGGCGGAGGGGACCCATGGCGACCGAACTGCCCCGCATCATCAGCGTCGACGACCACGTGATCGAGCCCGCCCACCTCTTCGACACCTGGCTGCCGGCCAAGTACCGCGACCGCGGCCCCAAGCCGCTGACCGCCGGGATCGGTGAACTCGCCTACGTCGGCGGCAAGTACCGCATCACGATGGACCCGGACGGCCCGCCCACCGACTGGTGGATCTACGAGGACCTGATGTTCCCGTACAAGCGCAACATCGCCGCCGTCGGCTTCGACCGCGACCAGATGACCCTGGAGGGCATCACCCGCCAGGAGATGCGGCCCGGCTGCTGGGACCCGAAGGAGCGCCTGAAGGACATGGACCTCAACCATGTCGAGGCCAGCCTCTGCTTCCCGAGCTTCCCGCGGTTCTGCGGCCAGACCTTCGCCGAGGCACACGACAAGGAGGTCGCCCTGGCCTGCGTGCGCGCCTACAACGACTGGATGGTTCAGGAGTGGTGCGGGGACAGCGGCGGGCGGCTCATCCCGCTGTGCCTGATCCCGCTGTGGGACGTCGAGCTGGCGGTCGCCGAAATCCGGCGCAACGCCGCGCGCGGGGTGAAGGCGGTGACCTTCTCCGAGATCCCCACCCACCTCGGGCTGCCGTCCATCCACTCCGGCTACTGGGACCCGTTCTTCGCGGTCTGCCAGGAGACCGGGACGGTCGTCAACATGCACATCGGGTCCTCGTCCCAGATGCCGGCCGCCTCCCCGGACGCCCCGCCCGCCGTCCAGGCCTCGCTCAGCTTCAACAACGCGATGGCCTCGATGATGGACTTCCTCTTCAGCGGGGTACTGGTGAAGTTCCCGCGCCTCAAACTCGCCTACAGCGAAGGGCAGATGGGCTGGGTCCCCTACGCCCTGGAGCGCGCCGACGACGTCTGGGAGGAGCACCGCGCCTGGGGCGGCGTCCGCGACACGATCCCCGAGCCGCCGTCGACGTACTACTACCGGCAGATCTTCTGCTGCTTCTTCCGCGACAAGCACGGAGTGGCGTCGCTCGATGCCGTCGGCCGCGACAACGCCACCTTCGAGACGGACTACCCGCACGTCGACTCGACCTTCCCGCACACCAAGGAGGTCGCCCTCGACCATGTGCAGGGCCTCGACGACGAGACGGTCTACAAGCTGATGCGCGGCAACGCCATCCGGATGCTGGACCTGGACCTCGACCGCTGATGGACCTGTCGGACACGCCCGAGGAGGAGGAGTTCCGGGCCCGGCTGCGGGAGTGGCTCGCGAAGACGCTCCCCGGCCTCCCGCCCAAGCCGTCCCCCGACGACTGGCCCGGGCGGCGGGCGTACGACCTCGGCTGGCAGCGCAGGCTCTACGACGCCGGATACGCCGACGTCCACTGGGACGCCTCCCCGGCCACCCGGCTGATCTTCCTGGAGGAGACGGAGAAGGCGGGCGCGCCCTACGTGGGCGCCAATTTCGTGGGGCTGCTGCACGCCGGGCCGACCATCGCCGCCGAGGGGACCGAGGAACAGCGGGAGCGCTGGCTGGCGCCGATCCTGCGCGGCGAGGAGGTCTGGTGCCAGGGCTTCAGCGAACCGGACGCCGGCTCCGACCTCGCGGCCCTGCGCACGCGCGCGTGGCGCGACGGCGACGACTACGTGGTGACCGGCTCCAAGATCTGGACCTCCCACGCGGAAGTCGCCGACTGGTGCGAGCTGTTGGTCCGCACCGAACCCGAGGCGCCCAGGCACCGGGGCATCACCTGGCTGGCCATGCCCATGGACGCGCCGGGCGTCACCGTACGGCCGCTGCGCACGCTCGCCGGGTCGGCCGAGTTCGCCGAGGTATTCCTCGACGAGGTGCGGGTGCCGGCGGTGAACCGGGTCGGGGACGAGAACGACGGCTGGCGCGTGACCCTGGTGACGCTGTCCTTCGAACGCGGCACGGCCTTCGCCGGCGAGGTCGTCGCCTGCCGCCGTGTCCTGGGCGAACTGGCTGTCGAGGCCCGAGAGAACGGCCGCTGGGACGACCCGGCGCTGCGTCGCCGGCTGGGCAGGCTCAACGCCGAGTTCCGGGCGCTGTGGCGGCTGACGCAGTGGAACGTGAGCGCGGCTCAGGCGTCGGGCTCGGTGCCCGGCGCCGCGGGCTCGGTCTTCAAGCTGCGGTACTCGCACGCCCGCCAGGAGCTCTACGACGCCGCCGCCGAGGTACTGGGCGCCGACTGCCTGGACCTGGACCGCCCCTGGACGCTCGACCGCCTCTCCTCCCTGTCGTACACCATCGCGGCCGGCACCTCGCAGATCCAGCACAGCATCATCGCCGAGCGGATCCTCGGCCTGCCGAAGGGACGGTGACCGTGCGCTTCCGGTTGACGGACGACCAGCGGGCGCTGCGCGACGGGATGCGGCAGCTGCTGGCGCGGCGCTTCGGCGGGGAGGCGCTGCGAGGGGCTGTGGAGAGCCCCGGGCGGCTCGACAGGGCGTTGTGGCGGGCGCTGGGGGAGGCCGGGTTCTTCGCCCTGCGGTTGCCGGAGGCGCAGGGCGGGGTGGGACTCGGGCTGCGTGAGGCGGTGTTGGTGTTCGAGGAGGCGGGGCGGGTGCTGCTGCCCGGGCCGTTGGCCGCCACCCATCTCGCGGCCGGTGTGGTGCCGGGTGCCGCCACCGGAGAGGCGGTCGTCTCGGCCGTGGACGGCGGGCTCGTGGAGTGGCTGGCGGAAGCCGACGTCGTACGCGGCGACGCCGCCGGAGCCGTGCCGATGCGCTCCCTCGACCCGCTGACGCCGCTGCACCGCGTGCCCGGCGGCGCGGCGGGGGACCCGGATCCCGTCGCCGTCCTGCTCACCGCCGCCGAGCAGCTCGGCACGGCCGCACGCGTCTGCGAACTGGCGGTGCAACACGCCCGGGCGCGCGAGCAGTTCGGTCGGCCCGTAGGGGCCTTCCAGGCGGTGGCACACCTGTGCGCCGGGATGCTGGTCCGGTCGGAAACGGCCCGCGCGGCGGTGTACGCGGCGGCCGTCACCGGCGACCCGGTCGACATCGCCGCCGCCCGCCTGCTCGCCGACGAGGCCGCCGTGCGCGGCGCCCGCGACTGTCTCCAGGTGCACGGCGGCATGGGCTTCACCTGGGAGTCCGAGGTCCATCTCCATCTGAAACGCGCATGGGTTCGAACCCAACGTGCGGGGGGAGTTACACAGAGTGAGGAAACTCTCGCGGCTGCTCTGACGGCTGGGACGGCCTGACAGGCCGTCTGGCTGCGGTGTCACCGGACGTGCCCGCGAAGATGTCGCGGATCGTGGCATACCGCGATCACGGAGCGTTGATACCGGCTCGTGTCCTCGGCGGGGCTCGTCACGGCCCGGAGTCGACTGCCCGCTCCGGTACCTTGTGTGAGATGCGAGTGGCTCAGAGCGCAGTGCGTCCCCATGGCGCCGCCTGTTCGACTCCCCGCAGCGAGCGTCGCACAGTATGCCGCACGGGTACTCCTTCGCGCTGGAATATGCCCGAAGCGCTTGTTGGGGTGACTGTACGTCAACCATGCTGTCCCACAAGGGATTCACGTTCCGTGATCCTTGTCCCGGCCGTTGTTCTGGCCATGCAGGAAATGGCTACGATCGTGGCCTTCGTGAGGCGCGAGCCTAAGTGTCCGCCGGTTCGGATGGTGTGAGCGGTGCAGGTGCTTCAAGTGCAGCTGGAGATCCGGCCCGACCCCACAGAGGTGGGGCGGGCCCGGCGGTGGGCCCGCTCCCGCCTGGCCGGGTCGGGCATACAGGCCGACGAGCCGCTCGCCGAGACCCTGATCCTGCTCGTCTCCGAGCTGGTCACCAACGCCGTGGTGCACACCGGCCGGCCCGCAGTGCTGCGGCTGTCCCTGCCGCACGCGGTGACGGAGGAGACCACCGTCCGTCTCGAGGTCGCCGACCGCAGTGGCCGGGCCCCCGTGCCCCGGTGCGCGGACGACGACGCGACCGGCGGCCGGGGCCTCGCCCTCGTCGACGGCCTCGCCGACCGCTGGGGCTGGAGCGTCGAGAGCACCGGCAAGCGCATCTGGTGCGAACTGGACCGGTGTTCGAAGTCCCCTGAGATCACGGCGGCGTGCGGGAGCGGCGCGATGGCGTGCGGCGGCGGGGCGTCCTTCGAGGGGCTGGCGTACGAGGCCGTGTAGGGCCGGGGCGCTTCGGGGTGCCCCGGCCGTGACTGCCGGGCACGCGGTCGACGAAGTGTGGTGTACGGCGGCACATGCCGCGCGGTGTTGCGGCGAGGCCGGGGCACGGTCGCAGGCGCGTCCGTCGTTTTCGTCATGGCATGCGGCGATGCGCCGGGATGTGCTTCCGTGCGCGCCCACGGGAAAAGCCGCATAAGCGATAAATCGCCGAACGGGTGTTGACGCCTCGTGACCGTTTGATCACGCTTGGAGGCAGCGATTCGCCGTGAGGGGACGGCGAGGGCTGCGACGACGGCGGCCCTCGGCGAGTGTGAGTCGTGATTCGGCGTCGGCTCCCTGTTTCAGGGCCACGGGAGCCGGGGCGGGAGCGCCGGAGTCGGGTGGCGGCGCGCGCTGCCGTGCTCGGGGCGAGCAGCGCGTCGCCGCCATCCAGCTTCAGACGGCCGGATGGCGGCCTGGCGGATGGCTTGGCGTGGCGGCCTGTCGCGCCGGCCTGTCGCGCCGGCCTAGAGGACGGCGACCGGGGCCACCGGAGAGCCGGTCGCTCCCGTGAACGGCTCGGGGGTCGCCGTCAGCAGGAACGCGTAGCGGCCCGTTTCTCCACAGGCTGTGGACAATTTTTCGAAATTCCAGTTCTGGCCCTGCGGCATCCCCATCTCCACGAGGTGGAGGGCGTGCACCGGCAGCCACAGGTCCTCCACTTCGGGCGGGAACACCTCGAAGGTGAGGGTGTCGTTGGCGACCGCCGCGACATCGCGCGCGTGGAACCACTCCGGCGTCCGGATCGACAGCCCCGGCGACGGATACGCGTACGCGTGCCGGTCCCCGGCCAGACAGAGCCGGACCTGTCCGGTCCGTACGAGCACCACGTCGCCGGCCCGCACGCGCGTACCGGCCAGCTCCTCGGCCGCGTCCAGGTCCTCGGGCGTGACGGCGTACCCGCCGTCGAGCCGGTCCGTGCCCCGGGCCCGGGCGACGTCGAGCAGCACCCCGCGTGAGACGAGGTGCCGGACCTTGTCGATGCCGCTGAACTCCGCGCCGTCGTGCGGGGTGATGGAGTTCGCCGGGTGGCCGTTGTAGAGCCTGCCCGAGTGCGAGACGTGCGGCAGCGCGTCCCAGTGGGTGGCCGCCTGGAGCCCCATGGTCACGGCGTCGTCGCTGCACGCGACGGTGCCCGGGCCGAAGAGCTCCTGGTTGATCTGCACCATGACGTGCAGCGGGTCGATCCGCCCCGGGATCATCCCCGTCTGGACGCCGTCGCGCCGCAGGGGCAGCGCGAGCGGGACCCGGCGACCGGTGCGGACCGTCGCCGCGGCTTCCCGGACGACCTCGTCGTTGATCAGGTTCAGCGTGCCGAGCTCGTCTGCGGCTCCCCAACGGCCCCAGTTGTTCACGCGCTTGGCGATGTCGTGGAACGCGTCCGGCAGCGACATGAGTCCTCCCCGGGGCTTGTGTTCCCGTATCTGGCGGGTCGTAGAATCTGAGGGTCTGCAAAATCTAACGGTCCGTCAGAAATCGTGGGACGGGAAGGGGCCGGGCGTGGGGAACTTCTTGGCAGGCAAGGTCGTCGCCGTCACCGGCGCCGGGCGGGGCATCGGCCGGGCGGTCGCGCTCGCGGCGGCGGCCGAGGGAGCGAAGGTCGTCGTCAACGACTACGGCGTGGCGGTCGACGGCGCCTCGCCGACCAGTGAGGTCGCCGAGGCCGTGGTCAAGGAGATCGAGGCGGCGGGCGGGGACGCCGTCGCCGTCGCCGACGACATCTCCACCATGGCGGGCGGGCAGCGGGTCGTCGACGTGGCGCTGTCGTCGTACGGGCGGCTCGACGGGGTGGTCTGTGTGGCCGGGATCCTGCGGGAGCGGATGCTGTTCAACATGACCGAGGAGGAGTGGGACCCGGTCGTCGCGACGCACCTGAAGGGCACGTTCACGGTGTTCCGGGCCGCCTCGGCGGTGATGCGCAAGCAGCGCGCCGGGACGCTGATCGGCTTCACCAGCGGCAACCATCAGGGGTCGGTGTCGCAGGCCAATTACAGCGCGGCCAAGGGCGGGATCATCTCGCTCGTGCGGAGCGCGGCGCTGGGCTTGCACAAGTACGGGGTGACCGCGAACGCCGTGGCGCCGGTCGCGCGTACGCGGATGTCCGCGGGCGTGCCGATGGAGCTGGCGGAGATCGGGGAGCCGGAGGATGTCGCCGCGCTGGTGGTGTATCTGCTGTCCGACGGGGCGCGGGAGCAGGGGATCACCGGGCAGGTGTACACGGTCGCCGGGGCGAAGATCGCCGTGTGGGCGCAGCCGAGGGAGCTGCGGGCCGCGTATGCCTCCGGCGGTTGGACCGTGGAGAGGATCGCGGAGTTTCTGCCCGGGTCGGTGGGGGTGGATCCGATGCCGATGCTGGAGCGGGTGCGGGAGATGGAGAGGGCGGCAGTTGAGGGGGAGCGGCCCAACGCCCAGTAGCTCGGGGGTGCGCGCGGTTTGGCGGGTGCGGGGTTTCGTCGTGGCTGGTCGCGCAGTTCCCCGCGCCCCTGGGGATTGGCACCTGCGGCGGCGAGAGGAGAACCCTGATGGACTTCGGCTTCAGCCCAAAGGACGACACGTTCCGTATCGAGGCCCGGGACTGGCTCGCTTCGCACGTCGGCCGTACTGCGGACCGCCGCACCTGGGAACGCACCCTCGGCGCAGCCGGATGGATCGGGCTCGGATGGTCTGCCTCCGGGTACGGCAACCGCACCGCCACGCTCACCCAACAGGTCGCCTGGGCCGAGGAGTACGCCCGGTCACCCGCACCCCCTCGCTCCGGCCACATCGGTGAGAACCTCCTGGCCCCCACGCTCATAGCGCACGGCACCGAGGAGCAGAAGTCCCGCTTCCTGCCCCCGATCGCCGCCGGCGAGGAACTCTGGTGCCAGGGCTACAGCGAACCCGGCGCCGGCTCGGACCTGGCCGGTGTCCGTACCGCGGCCGTGCGCGAGGCGGACGGCCGTACCTACCGTGTCA
Source organism: Streptomyces sp. NPDC050164 (assembly GCF_044459945.1). Lineage (NCBI taxonomy): Bacteria > Bacillati > Actinomycetota > Actinomycetes > Kitasatosporales > Streptomycetaceae > Streptomyces > Streptomyces sp. NPDC050164. The sequence continues at coordinate 48,382 of NZ_JBITJK010000009.1, read as the reverse complement.
CCGGGCAGAAGATCTGGACGTCACTCGCGCACGAGGCGGACTGGTGCTTCGTGCTCGCCCGCACCGAGCCCGGGTCAAAGCGGCACCACGGACTGACCTTCCTCCTCGTCCCCATGGACCAGCCGGGCCGGATCGAGGTCCGTCCCATCCGGCAGATGACGGGCACCAGCGACTTCAACGAGGTCTTCTTCGACGGCGCGCACGCGGAGCATGTCGTCGGTGGTGAGGGCAACGGCTGGCGCGTCGCCATGAGCCTCCTCGGCTTCGAGCGGGGCGTGTCCACGCTGGCGCAGCAGATCGGGTTCGCCGAGGAACTGGGCAGCGTGGTGCGGGCGGCCGTGGAGTCGGGTGCGGTGCGGGATCCCGTCGTACGGGAACGGCTCGTCCGGCAGTGGGCCGAGCTGCGCGCGATGCGCTGGAACGCCCTGCGCACACTGGGCGGTTCGGGCGACGCGGGTGCCCCGAGCGTGGCGAAGCTGCTGTGGGCCGGCTGGCATCAGCGGCTCGGGGAGCTGGCGGTGCTGGTGCGGGGCGCGGCGGCGAGCGTCGGTCCGGCGGACTGGTCGGCGTCGTCGCCGTACGAACTGGACGCGGCACAGCACCTCTTCCTCTTCTCGCGGGCCGACACCGTCTACGGCGGCTCGGACCAGATCCAGCGCACGATCATCGCCGAGCGCGTGCTCGGCCTGCCCAGGGAGCCCAAGGGAGCCGCGTGATGCGAGGCGTGATCTTCGACGGGAAGCAGGTCCGGGTCGTCACGGATCTTGAGGTGCGGGAGCCGGGGCCGGGTGAGGTGCGGGTCGCGATCGCGGCGGCCGGGCTGTGTCACAGCGATCTGTCGGTGGTGGACGGGACCATACCCTTCCCGGTTCCTGTGGTGCTGGGCCATGAGGGGGCCGGGGTCGTGGAGGCTGTGGGTGAGGGCGTTACACATGTGGCCCCCGCTGACCATGTGGCGCTGTCCACCCTTGCCAACTGCGGTACGTGCGCGGAGTGCGACCGGGGGCGCCCGACCATGTGCCGGCAGGCGATCGGGCGCCCGGGCCGGCCGTTCCGTCAGGCCGGGGTGCCGGTGCACCAGTTCGCCGCGAACTCGGCGTTCGCGGAGCGCACGGTCGTGAAGGCCGTCCAGGCGGTCCGTATCCCCGAGGACATCCCCATGGCGTCGGCGGCGCTCATCGGGTGCGGGGTGCTGACGGGGGTGGGCGCCGTGCTGAACCGGGCGCGGGTGGACCGCGGCGACAGCGTCCTGGTGATCGGGACGGGCGGGATCGGCCTGAACGTGGTGCAGGGGGCGCGGCTCGCGGGGGCCTTGCGGATCGTGGCCGTCGACGCCGACACGGCCAAGGAGGAGGTGGCACGCCGCTTTGGTGCGACGGACTTCCTCACCTCGGCGGAGGGCGTGCGGGACATCCTGCCCACGGGCGTGGACCACGCCTTCGAGTGCGTCGGCCGTGTGGAGCTGATCCGCCAGGCGATCGACGCACTGGACCGGCACGGCCAGGCGATCCTCCTCGGCGTGCCGCCGGCCGCGGCCGAGGCGTCCTTCCGCGTCTCGTCGATGTACCTCGACAAGTCCATCCTGGGCTGCCGCTACGGCTCCTCCCGCCCACAGCGGGACATCGCCCTCTACGCGGACCTGTACCGCCAGGGCCGGCTGCTGCTCGACGAACTCGTCACCCGTACCTACCCGGTCGAGGACTTCGAGAAGGCGGCGGCGGACGCGGAGGCGGGGCGGGTGGCGCGCGGAGTGCTCACGTTCTGACAGCCGCCGCCCGGTCCCTTCCGGCCCGTTCCGATCTTTCCGATCCCTTCCGGTCCTTTCCCGTCCGGAAGGTCCGCCGGTAGGCGGTGGGCGTGACACCGAGCGCCGCCTGGAGGTGCTGGCGCATCGACTGGGCCGTGCCGAAGCCCGCGTCGCGGGCCACCTGGTCGACGGAGCGGTCGGTGGACTCCAGCAGGTGCCGGGCCCGTTCCACGCGCTGCTGGGTGAGCCACTGGCCGGGGCTGACGCCGGTCTCCTCGCGGAAGCGGCGGGTGAACGTGCGGACCGACATGGCCTCCTGGGCGGCCATGTCGCGCAGCTGGATCGGCCCGTGGAGGCGGCCCAGGGCCCAGGCGCGGGCGGTGGTGGTGGAGGCCTGCTGCGGATCGGGCACCGGCCGCTCGACGTACTGCGCCTGACCGCCGTCGCGGTGCGGCGGTACGACCGTACGGCGGGCCACGTCGTTGGCGACGGCCGCGCCGTGGTCGCGGCGCACCATGTGCAGGCACAGGTCGATGCCGGCCGCGACGCCCGCGGAGGTCAGCACGTCGCCGTCGTCGATGAACAGCACGTCCGGATCGACCTCGACCTTGGGGAACAGCCGCTGGAGGCGCTCGGCGTCGGCCCAGTGGGTGGTGGCGGGGCGGCCGTCGAGGAGGCCGGCGGCGGCGAGGACGTAGACGCCGGTGCAGATGGAGGCCAGCCGGGTGCCGGGCCGCAGGCGGGCGAGGGCCGCGGCCAGTTCGTCGGTCAGGACGCCCTCGTCGTAGACCGGGCCGAGTTCGTACGACGCCGGGACGATCACCGTGTCGGCGTCGGCCAGGGCCTGCGGGCCGTGCGCGACGTGGATGGCGAAGTCGGCGTCCGTCTCGACCGGGCCCGGCGGCCGGACCGAGCAGGTCACGACCTCGTACAGGTGCCGTCCCCGGGCGTCCCTGGGGCGGCCGAAGATGCGGTGCGGGATGCCCAGTTCGAAGGGCAGCAGCCCGTCGAGGGCGAGGACGACGACGCGGTGGGGACGGAAGCCGGCGCCCGGGTCCGGGCTGGGGGAGTCGGGGCCCGATGTCATGGCCCGATCCTAGCGAATGCTGTCCTCCGGGCCACTCGATGGAGCTCGGCGCAGGCCGGAAGCTCTATGGCGTGACCCAGACAAGCGAAGCCGCAGCAGTCGGACAGCAGCCGTCGAAGCCCGGCCGAGGCGGCGGCCGCAGGCGTGTGCACCGGGCCTGGTTCGTCGCCGCCGTCACCTTCGTGACGATCATCGGCGCCGCCGCCTTCCGTTCCGTGCCGGGCCTGCTCATCGACCCGTTGCATGACGAGTTCGACTGGTCGCGCGGCACGATCGGCGCCGCCGTCTCGGTCAATCTCGCGCTGTACGGTCTGACGGCGCCGTTCGCGGCGGCCCTGATGGACCGCTTCGGCATCCGCCGGGTCGTCGCGGTCGCCCTGACGGTCATCGCGCTCGGTTCGGGCCTCACGGTGTGGATGACGGCGGCCTGGCAACTGATGCTGTGCTGGGGCCTGCTGGTCGGCCTCGGCTCCGGCTCCATGGCGCTGGCGTTCGCGGCGACCGTCACCAACCGCTGGTTCACCGAGCGGCGCGGCCTGGTCAGCGGCATCCTCACCGCCGCGTCCGCCTCCGGCCAGCTGATCTTCCTGCCCCTGCTGTCCTGGATCGTCGAGCGGCACGACTGGCGCCCGGCGGCCGTGACGGTCGCGCTCGCCGCCCTGGCGGTCGTCCCGTTCGTCTGGCTCCTGCTGCGCGACCACCCCGCGGACGTGGGCCTGAAGCCGTACGGCGCGACCGAGTTCGTACCGAAGCCCGCACCGGTACCCGGCGCCGCCCGCCGGGCCGTGACCGTCCTGTTCTCGGCCGCACGCACCGGCCCGTTCTGGCTGCTCGCCGGCACCTTCGCGATCTGCGGCGCCTCGACCAACGGCCTGATCCAGACCCACTTCGTGCCCGCCGCCCACGACCACGGCATGCCCCTGACGACCGCCGCCTCGCTGCTCGCGGTCATCGGCGTCTTCGACGTCGTCGGCACGATCGCCTCCGGCTGGTTCACCGACCGCTTCGAGGCCCGGCGCCTGCTCGCCGTCTACTACTCCCTGCGGGGCGTCTCCCTCCTCTTCCTCCCCCTGCTGCTGGTGACGCCCAGCGTCCAGCCCCCGATGATCTTCTTCATCGTCTTCTACGGCCTCGACTGGGTCGCCACCGTCCCGCCCACCCTCGCCCTGTGCCGCGAGCAGTACGGCGACGACAGCGCGATCGTCTTCGGCTGGGTCCTCGCCTCCCACCAGGTCGGCGCCGCCCTGGTCGCCTTCCTCGGCGGCGTCGCCCGCGACACGTTCGGCTCGTACGACGTGATGTGGTACGCGTCGGGGGCGTTGTGTGCGGTGGCGGCGCTGATGGCGTTGGTGATCCGGCGGCGGGGGGTGGGGGTGGAGAGCGTGGCCTGAGAGCGGGTTCTCGGTCGCCTGAGCGCAGAAAGCACCGGCAAGTGATCGGCCCGTGCTGTTCTGGCTGTTCACGGCCATCGCCGCGCTCGGTGCCGTTTCCGCCGTCGCAGGTCTGCGGCGCATGTGGAACACACACCAGCGTCGCGCCCTGCCCGCGTGGACCCGATTCCTCGGCGTGCTTCTCGCGTTGTACGGGCTTCATGTCGCCTACCGGCTCGCCGGGGAGACGAAGGCCGCCTCAGCGCCCGGGAAGTACCCAGGTGAGCGACGAGCACCCGCTGCTGTTGCTCGTGCCACCGGCAACCGTCGGCGGCCCTGCGTTCATAAGCCTCGCTGTGAGGAGTGCGGTTTGCGGTGCCTGCGGGTCAAGCCGGCTTCAGGCGCCGGTGCTCGCGGTGGTTGCTGAATTTCGCCGCCGTACAGCCCGACTGCTGCCGCCCGTTGCTTCCGGCCTGGACAACCGGGCGTACCACGAGGCCACGGCGATCAGGCAGCAGATCAGTGCGAGCGACGTGGCGTTGAACGCGCCGTGGAAGAGGGTCTCGGCGAGGTACGTGGCGCCGGGCAGGGTGGTCAGCAGCACCATGGCCACCATCGGATCGGCGCGCTGCAGCCCGGCCTGCAGCAGGAACAGCGGGATAGTCACTGCCAGTACGCCTAGCAGGAGCAGCGTGAGCGGCTCGGCCCCCCACTGGAGACCGGGTCCGCCGGCCGCCAACAGGAGTGCCCCGCCGCACAGGTAGGTGAGGTGAAAGCGGTGGGCGGTCACGTACACGGGATCGACGCCGCGCTGCCCCAACTTGGCTGAGATCAGCGCCAGTACCGCAGCCCCGATGCCGGCGCCGGCCACCAGGGCGAGCCCAAGGGCTGTGCCGGCCGACGGCTGCACACCGCCGGTGCCGGTGAAGCTCCAGGCGATGCCGAGGCCGAGCAGGACCAATACGGCAGCGGCCGCCGCGCCCTGCCTGGTGGGGCGCCGCCCGTACCCGGCCAGCCCGAGCAGAGCCAGGACGGCGGGCCCGATTGCCGTCTCGATGCCGGTGGCGAGCGCGGAAGGTACCCAGCTCAACGAGGCGTAGAAGCCGAGAAAGGTTACCGCTGTGACCACGTTCATCAGCGCGAGCAAGCCCGTGGCCTTCGGGGAAGCGGCGGCCGGTCCGCGCCGCACCCGGCGCACCATCAGTGCGGCGTTGAACAGCACCGCCGCGGCACCGAACCCTGTACAGGAAAGCGTCAGGCTCGCCGTGGCGTCCAGCCGCCCAGAGATGTAACCGAATACCCCAGCTTGCAGCAGCACCGACGCGACGATGCGCACTATCGGCACGATTTACCTTCCCATCCATACGAACCGGCATGAGACGACCGGCCCCAGCCGGCCTGCTGAGGCAAACCCATCACGATGGTGGCGCCTCCTTACCGGAGAGGCTCGTCCAGGCAACCACGAGGCAACCTCGCCCAGCCTGAACAGTGAGCGAGGTTGCCGTGTTCGTCCTGGGGTCAGTGCAGCAGGGAGAACTTCTTGGTCAATGGGTCCAGCACATCGCGCTGACCGAACAAAGCGATTCCGTAGTAGTCCAGGCCCTGCTCGGGCGTGGTCTTCATCCGGTCGACCTGTTCTGCGTAGGTATCCCCGGTCATCTCTTCGGTGAAGTCGGTGTACAGCAGTCCCGAAGCGTCGGCCTGATCGCGCAACCGCCGGACCCAGGCCGGGCGCCCTTCGAGGACAACGAGGGAGAGCCCGGAGATGGGGGCGTGGCTTCCGCCATCAGCGTCCGAGAACGTAAGGAACGACATCTTGCGCAGCAGCTCCGGCTGTTCGGTGGCTGCCTTGGCAGCCAGACCCAGGCACAGGTGCGATGCCGCATTCGCCGCCACCCCGGGGGGAAGTTTCCCCTTGAGGGCGACGACGAATTTGTAGCGGCTGTCGACCTCAGTCGCAGCGACACAAGCGCGGTTGGCAGTGAGTGCGGTCATGGCGACCTCTTTCGGCCTCTCAAAGGAATGTCACTGAGGGGAGCCTCAGGCGGTGATCTAGAGACTGGTCCAGACTCGCCCGCCGGTCTTGTACGTTCTTGCACCCCGACCTGCCGAAGGGGGACTCCAGGAAACGGCGACGACACTTGCCCACCGTCTGCGGCCGGACGCCGAGTTCGGCGGCCACTTGCTGGTTCGACACCGCTGACGAAATCACTTCCCGCTTTCGCTCACTCCAGCGGCTCGGGCTCCAGGAAGCTGCGCATCTCCATGCCACGTGCGGAATCGGATGGACACGCCTCGGTGCGGTGACCGATGATCTCCGGCATGATCCGGGCCGCCACTGTGGACGACATCGCGGAGATCCGCGCGATGATCCGCGAACTCGCCGAATACGAACGGGCTGCCGAGCAGGCCCGAGCGACCGAGGAGCAGCTCCGCGAGGCGCTGTTCGGAGAACATCGCGCTGCGTTCGCGCTGATCGCCGAGGACGACGAGACGGGCAAGGCCGTGGGCTATGCCCTGTGGTTCCCCCGCTTCTCGACCTGGACCGGCATGCGCGGCATGCACCTGGAGGACCTCTACGTACGGCCGCACGCCAGAGGCGCAGGACACGGCAAGGCTCTGCTCGCCTCCCTGGCCGCGATCTGTCGGCAAAGCGGCTTCGAGCGCTTCGAGTGGTGGGTCCTGGCCTGGAACGAGCCGACGATCGACTTCTACAAGTCGCTCGGCGTGGAGCTCCTGAACGAGTGGACGGTATGCCGGCTGAGCGGTGAACCACTCAGGGAACTCGCCGCCCAGGCCCCGGCAGTCCGCAACCAGACACCGGCCCTGTAGGACGGAGGGTCATGCAGCCTCCTGTCGCAGCTGTGATCGAAGCCCACCGGACACTGGAAAGGCTCGTGGCCGGGCTGAGCGACCGGCAGGTCGCCGAGGCGTCCGCCCTTCCGGGCTGGTCACGCGGCCATGTCCTCGCGCATCTCACCGACAACGCGAGAATGTTCGCCCGTCTCGCGGAACACGCACTGCGCGGTGAGCTCGTAGCGGGCTACGAGGGCGGGGTGGACGAGCGCAACGCGATCATCGAGGCCACGGCGGGCCGCAGCGCGGCCGAGCATCGCGCGCGGCTCGCCGCGCACACGGCTGGGCTGGAGGCAGCCTGGGCACGCGCCACCGACGTGGACTGGAGTCGTCCGGTCACGTTCCGCAATGCGGACCTTGCCGCCACCGTCTTCGCGCGCTGGCGCGAGGCGTGGATCCACATGGTCGATCTGGAGCTCGGCGTGCGGCCGGACGACTGGCCCGAGGACCTGGCCGCACACGCCGTCGACTTCCTCCTCGGCCGCCTTCCGGCAGGCACACGCGTCCGTGCCGAGGACGTGGGCCGCCAGTGGTCCGTCGGCGACGGGCCGCCGGGCACGGTGGTCACCGCAGGCGTGCGCGACCTGGCGGCCTGGCTGGCCGGACGTACGCCCGTGGTGCCGCCGGTGGCGGCGAAGGAGCTGCCTGCGCTCGGGCCCTGGCCGCCCCCCCCACAGCGCCTGGACCGCGGCTGACGGCGTCACCGGGCAGGGTCGCTGAGGAGCGCGTCGATGCGTGAGTACCCGCGTGAGAATCCGTCGGCGGCTGATCAGCGCGCAAGCCATGAAGCTGTCAGAAAGGTCAGTCGATGACACTCGGTATGGTTCTCGGTGACGTGGTCGTCGTGGCGTCGCTTGTTCGTTCACGCTCGACCTTCCGAGGAGTTCGCCGTGTCCACGATCCACTGGACCGAGGCTCAAGCCCGTTCCGCCCGCTGGCACTCTGAGTCCGGGCTGCCCCTGCCCCGCCGGGTCGTCGTCGCCGACGATCGGATGAAGGCCGCCGTCGCCTACCGTCTGGCCTGCGAGGGCACCGCGTTGTTGTGGCGCGGGGATTTCCAGAACGCGCGCCAGTTGTTGCGCGCGATGGACCGCCGTGTCGGCCGTGCCGCGCCCGGTGCGGGTCAGACGCCGGCCGATACCTTTCGCCTGCAACGCCGGTTCCGCGCTCACCGTGCGCGCGTGCTCGGCAAGTTGCTCGTTCTGCTGGAGGAGGGATACGTACTTGCGCTGCGCCGGGCGCCCGACGTGCGGCTGGCGTGCACCGAGGCGTACGGGCCCTCCGACGGGCCCGTGGCCGTCGCCCTCACCGAGCTGCTGGGTGTGATCAGTGCCCGGCAGTGGCGGGAGAAGGGGGTGTACGTTCCGGCGCTGGGCGCGCTGATCCATCCGCATTACGGGGTGTTCGCGCCGACGAGGGGCGAGTACGTCGATCTCGTCGCGCGGGCGCCGCTGCCGCGTGGTGGCGGTGTGCGTACGGCGTTCGACCTGGGCACGGGCACCGGTGTGCTCGCCGCCGTGCTCGCCCGGCGGGGTGTCGGGCGGGTCGTGGCCACGGACGTCAGCGCGCGGGCGCGGGAGTGTGCGAGGGACAACGTGGAGCGGCTGGGGCTCGGGCAGGCGGTCAGCGTCACCGGCCCCGAGCTGTACCCCGAGGGACGCGCGGATCTGGTGGTGTGCAACCCGCCCTGGATTCCCGCCCGGCCCGCCTCCGACCTCGACCTGGGCGTCTATGACGCGGGCGGCGGCATGCTCCACGGGTTCCTCGACGGGCTCGCCGGCCGGCTGGAGCCGGGTGGTGAGGGCTGGCTCGTCCTGTCCGATCTGGCCGAGCGGCTCGGGCTGCGCAGCCGGGAGGAGTTGATGGCCGCCGTGGAGGGGGCCGGGCTGCGGGTCGTCGACCGTCTGGACACCCGCCCGAGCCATACGCGCGTGCGGGACACGGACGATCCGCTGCACGCCGCACGGGCCGCCGAGGTCACGTCACTGTGGCGGCTGGCCGTCGCCTGATCCGTACGGGCCCGATCAGTCCGACAGCCGCGCGAAGCGCCCTCGGTGGAAGAGCAGCGGTCCGTCCGGATCGTCGGTGGCCGTGCCGAGGGCGTCCACCCGGCCGACCACGATGAGGTGATCGCCGCCGGTGTGGACGGCGTGGATCGTGCAGTCGATCCAGGCGACGGCACCCGACAGGCGCGGCGAGCCGGACACCGGCGCCGCGTCGTAGGCCACACCCGCGAACTTGTCCGCGCCGCTCACCGCGAAGGCGCGGCACAACTCGCCCTGACCGGCGCCCAGGACGTTCACGCAGAACACCCCGGCCCGGGCGATACGCGGCCAGGTCGTCGACCTGCGGCCGACCATGAAGGCGACCAGTGGCGGGTCGAGGGACAGGGACGTGAAGGACTGGCAGGCGAAGCCCGCGGGGGAGTCGCCGGTGGTGGCGGGTGGTGCCGTGATCACGGCCACGCCCGTCGCGAAGTTTCCGAGGACGCGGCGGAACTCCGCCGGGTCCAGGGGAGCGGGCTCGTCCTCGCCGACGCACCGCAGCTCGGGGCGCGGCAGCGCCTCGACGGGCTCCGGGGCGGGTGTGCGGACCGACCTGAGGTAGCGGACGGCGGCTTCTGCCATTCCTGCTTGTCCCATCACATACGTCATTCAAGCTGACGGAGCGTCAGATAGGAAGGCTCAGTGGCCCTTGAACACGGGACTGCGCCGCTCCACGAAGCTCCGTACGCCCTCCCGCGCGTCCGCCGTCGTCATGTTGATCTCCTGCGCGGCGGCCTCGGCGGCGAAGGCGGTGGCGCGGTCGGCGTCGAGGGCGGCGTTGACGAGCTGCTTGGTCAGGGCCAGGGCGCGGGTCGGACCGGCGGCGAGGCGTTCGGCCCAGGCTCGTGCCGTCTCGTCCAGGTCGCCGTCCGGGACGACCCGGTTCACCAAGCCCATCCGCTCGGCGTCGGTCGCCGTGAGCGCGTCGCCGAAGAACATCAGTTCCTTCGCGCGCTGCGGGCCGACGAGGCGGGGCAGGAGGTAGGCGCCGCCGCCGTCGGGGACCAGTCCGCGCCGTACGAACACCTCGATGAACCGGGCGGATTCGGCCGCGAGGACGAGGTCGCAGGCGAAGGCGAGATGCGCGCCCAGCCCGGCCGCCGTGCCGTTCACCGCCGCGAGCACCGGCTTCTCGCAGTCCAGGACGGCGGCGATCAGGCGCTGGGCGCCGGCGCGGAGGGTGCGCGCGACATCCCCGGTGACGCGTTCGCCGGTCGTCGTGGCGGCGGTGCCTCGGAGGTCCGCGCCGGCGCAGAAACCGCGCCCCGTTCCCGTGAGCACGACCGCTCGTACCTCCCCCGACGCGGACGCCTCCGACAGCAGCCGCACGATCTCGTCCCGCTGGTCGGGCGTGAGGGCGTTGAGGGTCTCGGGCCGGTTGAGGGTGATGGACAGGACGTGGTCGCCCGTCGTGTGCAGGACGGCGGGTTCCGTCATCGGCCGCACACCGCCAGCGCGTCCAGCGCCACCGCGCCCTGCCCCTGCGGCAGGACCATCAACGGGTTGATGTCCAACTCCGCCAGCTGGTCCCCGAGTTCGAGCGCCATCCGCTGCACCCGCAGGACGACCTCCACGAGCGCGTCCAGGTCCGCCGGCGGCCGCCCCCGGACCCCGTCGAGCAGCGGTCGCCCGCGCAGCCCGGCGAGCATGTCCCGCGCCTGCTCCTCACCGAACGGTGGCACACCTACGGCCGTGTCGCGCAGGACCTCCACGAGCACCCCGCCGAGCCCGACGGTCACGGTCGGCCCGAACAGGTCGTCGTGCGTGATTCCGACGACCATCTCGACGCCCTGCTCGACCATCTGGCAGACCAGCACGCCGTCCAGCGGGACGTCCTCGTAGCGGGCGATGTCGGTCAGCTCCCGGTAGGCGTCGCGGACCTGGCTCGCCGAGGTGAGGCCGATCTTCACCAGGCCCAGGTCGGTCTTGTGGGCGATCCGGGCGCCCGAGGCCTTCATGACCACCGGGTAGCCCACCAGTCCCGCCGCCCGTACGGCCGCCGCCGCGCTGGTCACCAGCTGCTCGCGCGGCACGCGGATGCCGTACGCCCGCAGCAGCTGCTTCGCCGCGTGCTCGCTGAGCTGCTCGCCGGGTCGCATGAGCGCCTGGGCCTTGCGGTAGGACGGCGAGGGGGTGCGCGGGGCGTCGTCGAAGGGGGAGCGGTAGCCGGTCCTGAAGCGGTGGTGGCCGAGGTGGGCGCGGACGGCGGTGAGGCAGTTGCCGACCGTGCGGAAGGTGGCCACGCGGGAGGAGCCGAGCAGGACCTCGCGGTAGGCCGGCTCGGTGCCGACCGGTGATCCCCAGACCACACACACCAGCTTGTCCGTCTGCTCCGCCGCCTCCACCAGGTCCCGTACGAGACGGTCGCTGAGCGGGGGGAACGGCCCGGTGATCGGGCAGACGAGCACGCCCACCTCGGGGTCGTCGAGGATCGCGTCGATGATCTTCCGACCGCGCCAGTCGCCGACCGGGTGCCCGCCGTTGTCGACGGGGTTGGCGACGCTCAGGTACTCGGGTATCCACTGGTGCAGCTCGGCCTGCCTGGCCTCGGACAGGACCGGCAGCCGCAGGCCCGCCTCGGTCGCCAGGTCGGCGACGTGCGCGCCCGTGCCGCCGGAGATCGAGTAGACGACGACCCCGTCGGCGCGCGGCGGGCGGGCCCGGGCCAACAGAGCTGCCGTGTCCTGGAGTTCGTCGAGTCCGTCGACCCTGATCACGCCGTACTGCCGTAGCGCCGCGTCCACCACCGCGTCCGCGCCGGTCAGCTTGCCGGTGTGGGAGGCGGCCGTGCGGGCGCCGGTCTCGGTGCGGCCCACCTTGACCGCGACGACCGGCACGCCGCGCCGGGCGGCCCGGTCGGCGGCGAGCAGGAAGGAGCGGCCGTCCTTCAGCCCCTCCAGGTAGCAGGCGATGGCGCCGACCTCGGGCTGCTCGGCGAAGTAGGAGAGGAAGTCGGCGGTCTCCAGGTCGGCCTCGTTGCCGGTGGGCGCCCAGTGGGAGAGCCGGATGCCGATTTCCTGGAGGGCGAAGACGGGACGGCCCTGGTGGCCGGACTGGGTGATCAACGCGATCGCCGGCCCCTGAAGGTCGTCGCGGAACCGCTCGAAGGCGTTGAGGTTGGTGTTGGGTCCCAGCAGCCGCATTCCGGACCGCTCGACGGCGGCGGCCAGTCGCCGCTGGGCGGCCTCGCCCTCCGGCCCGGTCTCCGCGAACCCGGAGGCGAAGACGACCGCGAACCGTGCCTTGGCCTCGGCCAGTTCCTCGACCACCGGCAGGGGGTCGCCGACCAGTACGACGGCCAGGTCGACCTGCTCGGGCAGGTCGGCGACGGAAGGGGAGCAGGGTGTGCCGAAGACGGACGGCCGGCTCGGATGCACCGGATACAGCCGGGCCCCGACCCGCTCGGCCCAGTCGGCCAGTTGCCGCGTGATGCCGGTGTGGGGACGCCCCTCGGCATCGGACGCGCCGATCACGGCGACGGACCGCGGGCGGAAGAAGCGGTCCAGGTCGGGTACGTCGGCGTGCAGCGGACGCCCGCTGACATCGAGGTCTCCCAGCCGGGCCGGATGGCCGTGCACGACGGGCCCGGACGGCTCGCCACAGGCGATGGCCCGGGCCCGGCGGGAGTCGGTGGTGAGGGTGCCGTGGGTCGATCCAAGCATCGTTTCGCCCGCTCCTGTGAGACAGCCGCTAACTGACGCTCCGTCAGATTATCCGAACTGACGTGATGTCAGGAATGGTTGGGGACGAGCGAAGTTCCCGCTGAGTGAGAGTGAGGCGTGCACCGGTATGCGGTTGATGACCACGAACGTGCTGGCACCGCAGTACGCCGACGGCGCGAGCCCGCGGGCGGTCCTGGCGCGGGAGATCCAGCGCCAGGACCCGGACGTACTCGCGCTCCAGGAAGTCACGCGCGAGGACGTGGCGGCCCTCGTCGACGCCGGCCGGCACGTCGCTGCGCATCCTCGCTGGTCTGCCGACGGTGTGGGGGCCGTACTGGCCGCCCGCCGCCCCTTCGGGCACACCGTGACGGACACGCTCCAGGTGACCGAGCGTACGGTGCGGTGATCCGACGCCTCGGGCATGTCCCCCCTGCCGTACGGCGTGTACGCGAGCGACCACTACGGCTTGGTCGCCGACCTGACGCCTCCCGGCCACCCTCCGGGCCGGTGGGAGGAGCGGAGGTGACGACACGGGACGCCGGGTACGCACGCCGCCTCGGCTCGGCGCACCACCGCCGGACACCCCCTAGCCCGGCAGTCGGGACACCCTCCCCGAACCCTCCCGCGCGATGGCCTTCGCGATCCTCACCGCGTCGATCGCCATCTCGCGGAGCATGCCGCTGATCGGGTTGGTGAAGCCGGTGAAGTACAGGCCGGGGGCGGTCCGCGGGCTGCGGGGGCCGTGGGCCACGGGTCCCCCGCGGGCGTCGAGTACGTCGAGGTGGCCGACGAGGCCCTCCAGTGCCCGGGTGTAGCCGGTGGCCGCGACCACGGCGTCCGGGGAGAGGCGGGTGCCGTCGGCGAGCAGGACCTTGCCGTCCTCGAAGCCCTCCACGGCGGCCACGACCTCCACCCTGCCCTTGCGCACGGCGTCGATCAGGCCGACGTCCTGGACGGGGATGGCGCCCTCGGCGACCCGGGAGTAGAGGCCGGTGTCGGGGCGCGGCAGGCCGTGGGCGGACAGATCGGGCACGCTCAGTCTGCCCATCTGCCGGGCCATCCGGTCGACGAGGCCGACCGGCAGGTGCCGTGCCATGACGCCCGAGTACTGCGCGGCCCAGCCCGCGGTCGAACGGCGCACGACGTGCGGGACGGTGCGGATGGACAGCCGTACCCGGGCGCCGCCGTCCGCCAGGTCCACGGCGATCTCGGCTCCGGTGTTGCCGGCGCCCACGACGAGGACCTCGCGTCCGGCGAAGGGCTCGGCGTTGCGGTAGGCGGAGGCGTGCAGGAACTCGCCGGGATACGTGTCGCGGCCGGGCCAGTCGGGCACGCGGGGCGTGTGGTTGTAGCCGGTGGCGACGACGACCGCCGCGCCGGTCAGCTCCCGGCCGCCGGTGGCGTGCAGCAGCCAGCCCGTGCCGTCGGGTGCCCGCTCGATGCGGGACACCTCGACGCCGGTGACGACTTCGAGCCGGTGGTGCTCGGCGTACTTCTCCAGGTACCGCGCCACGTTGTCCCGGGACGCCCACCGCCCGAACCGGCGCGGCATCGGCAGCCCGGGCAGGGACGAGAGGCGACGGGTGGTGTGCAGGTGCAGCCGGTCGTAATGGCCACGCCAGGACGCCCCGACACGGTCGGACTTCTCCAGGACGACGGCCCGTATGCCCCGGGCCCGCAGCGCGTACGCGACGGAGAGTCCGCCGGGGCCGCCGCCGACGACGTAGACGGGACGGTCGGGTGCGGGGTGCGCGGAGGAGTGTGTGGGGGGAGTGGAGTCGGCCATGAGCGGGAGCGTAGCCACGGACCTGCTTGATGGGTCTCGGTCAAGACCGGAATTGGTTTCGGATTGATCACGGCTGTAGGAGGAAGGGGCGGGGCTGGTGTCCTAGGGGGCCTGGTTGTGGCGAGCCGGTGATCGTTCCTGATGGATCGTTCCTGACGGCCGCAGGGTGCGGCCTCCGACGCGGAGGGGAGGACGGGAGGGCCGGAGGCCGTGTGTGGCGTGTGGGCTGGCCGCCACGGGAACACCCGGGCGGCGAACGGGTGTTGAGATGACGCCGACGGCGACCGAACAGCCCTGCGAAGGAGAAGGGAATGGCCCTGACTCGAGAAGAGCGCGAACAGTTCCTGGCCGAGCCGCACATCGCCGCACTGGCGGTCGACGCGGGGCCGGACCGCGCGCCGCTGACCGTGCCGATCTGGTACCAGTACGAGCCCGGCGGCGACATCTGGATCCTGACCGCCCTCGACTCCCGCAAGTACGGACTGATCAGCGCGGCGGGCCGGTTCTCGCTGATGGTGGACCGGCTCGAACCCACGATCCGGTACGTGTCGGTCGAGGGCCCGGTCGTCGACACGGCCCCCGCCACCCTCGACCAGGTCCGCGAGATGTCGGCGCGCTATCTGCCAGCCGACAAGGTCGACGGCTACGTCGACTTCTCCTGGAAGAACCACGGAGAACAGCTGGTGCTGCGGATGCGGCCGGAGCGGTGGGTGTCGTCGGACCTCGGGCAGGTCTGAGGGGCATCCCGGGGTGACAATCGGGGGATGGCAACGGATCTTCACGAGCTGCTGAGGTCACTGCGGGTCTGGGACCCGCAGGTCACGCAACTCCCCTCCTTCGACCCGACGAGCGCCCCGGCCGCCCCGCTGCCGCTCTTCACCGAGTGGTTCGCGGCGGCGGTGGCGGCCGGGCAGAGCGAGCCGCACACCATGTCGCTGGCGACCTCCGACGAGTCCGGCCTGCCCGACGTACGGATCGTCATGCTGCACGGCGCCGACGAGACCGGCTGGTCCTTCGCGTCCCACGCCGGCAGCCGCAAGGGCCGCCACCTCACCGCCCGCCCGTACGCCGCGCTCGGCTTCTACTGGCCGGTCCTCGGCCGCCAGGTACGAGTCCGCGGCCCGGTGTCGGCCGCCCCGTCCGAGGAGGCCCAGGGCGACCTCCACGCCCGCTCGACGGGCGCGCTGGCCGCGGCCCTGACCGGCCGCCAGAGTGAAATCCTGGGCTCGGTGGAGGAGTTGGCACGGGCCTCGGAGTCGGCGTGGGAACGGGCCGCGCGGGAGCCGGAGACACCGGTGCCGTCCTGGACGCTGTACCGGCTGCGCGCCGAGGAGGTGGAGTTCTTCCAGGGAGACGCGGCGCGGCGGCACGTACGGCTCCGCTATCGGAGCACCGGGGAAGGGTGGGCACGGGAACTGCTGTGGCCGTGAGCGGTCCTGGAGCTATCGGGCGTTGCGTATCCCGAGAATGTATGCCGCGGTAAGCGCAACGGCACGGTCTTCGTCCTGCGACAGATCCGTGAGGGCACGTGACGCCGCGCTTCCCGGAATGTCCGCGAACGCCTGTGCCAGCCGTCGGCGTGCGGACGATTCGACGGTGCCGTCGGCGAGGCAGTCGGCGAGCCCGGCAGCGATCTGATCCGCCAGCTCGGGACGACTCGCCAGCACGCTCAGCGCATCGGCTGCGTCGACGTCGTTCGTCTCCTCGACGATCATGCCGATGAGCGTCGGGACCGCGTCGGCCACCCCACGTGCTCCGAGCGCCAGAGCCGCATACCTGCGGACCACGAGGTCGGGGCCCGCGAGGGCGTCCCGCAGCAGTGCCGTCGCTTTGCCGCTCGGCATCTCGGCGATGCACTGGACGGCACGCTTGCGCACCTCGGCCGCCGGTGAGCCGAGGCCCTCCGCCAGCAGCGCCAGGCCGTCGTCACCCGACTGCGCCAAGGCCCACCGAAGGGCTCCGGCGACGTTCGGATCCGTCTCGCTCAGCGCTGCCTCGACCAGTGCTTCCACCGGCACCGGCACCTCGTCGACCGAGGACAGGGCCGCGCGTTGGCGCGTCCCGGCGCTCTTCGACCCGAGCGCCTGGAGGAGTGCGACGGTCTGGAGGACGTCCTCCCAGCCGGCGGGTTCCGCGGCACCGATCCGGCAGAGTCGCGCGAGCAGCTCCGTCTCGGCTGCGATGCGTTCTCGCGTCTGGCGGATGAGGTCGGCGACGAGCTCTGAGGGCGTGAAGCCGGGATCATCGAGCGCGCGCCCGACTTCACGCAGCGACAGCCCCAGTGACCGCAGGCTCTCGATATGGAAGATCCGCCGGATGTCCTCGCTGGAGTACTCGCGATAGCCGGCGTGGGTCCGACCCGTCGGCCGCACCAGGCCGAGCGAGTCGTAATGCCTGAGCATGCGGGCGCTGACCCCGGACCGTCGTGCCACATCACCGATCAACACTGCCTGTCACCTCTCCTGGCGGGTCGTGCCGAGGGCCACGACGCGCTTCGCCTCCTCGATCGCGAACTCGAATCCGGCATCCGGGTCGCGCCACAGCCGTTCCGTGGCGATCGCGTGCGCACGCACGCGAGGGTCGAGATCCGTCATCGCGGTGCGCAGGGTCGGCATGATCGCCTCACCGAGCGCGATCAGCGCCCGGCTGAGGCTCAACTGCGTCTCCCGCTCGCCGCGCCCGAGCTGTGTCACGAACACTCCGGCCAATTCCGGCTCTTCACCTCCTGGCACGAGTACGACCGCTGCTCGCCAGGCGCTCCGCGCCACCTCGTCGTCGGCGTCGGTCAGCAGCGCCCGTGTGATCGCCGGCCACGCCTGCCGGTCCCCGGCCTTGGACAGCGTGTGCAACGCCTGGCTCCGTGCCTGCGCACGCTCCGAGCGGAGTTCCTTGAGCAGCTCCGGGACCGTCATCGATGCCGGGTGGCGGGTGAGCGCCCACGTGAGCATTTCGCGGACGTAGAACTCCGGCTCGATCGCGCATCGTTCGATGAGCTTGCCGATGAACCGCGGGTCAGGGGACGTGCCGACCGCCAGCGCCGCCCGCAGCCGCACAGACGAGCTGCTGTCCTCCAGCCCCTGGAGACCTCGCACCGTATCCGCGTCCTGTTCCGGCAGGGTCATCCGGACCACCTCCTTGCCCCAGTGAAGGCCTTGTCACTGTGTCAAGGTCAAGCGGACGCGGATCCTGTGGATCAGGTGGTGGTCTCCTCCGGCCGCGGTCTGTTGTCCAGGCAGCAGCGGACGAAGTCCTGGACGACGGGAGCCGTGTCCTCGGAGCGGGCCCACGCGACGCCGACCTGACTGGGGCTGACGCCGCTGACGGGGCGATAGGTGATGCCTGGGCGGGCGTAGAAGCGGGCGGCGGATGCGGGGGCCAGGGCCATGCCGTAGCCATTGGCGATCGCACTGAGCCAGTCGTCCGGCTGGTCGGTGACAGCGCCGATGCGGACCGGGTGGCCCTCGCGTTCGTCGGTGGCCAGCCAGTACTCGCGCCACCGGCCTGATTCAGGTGGGGCAGCCACGAACGGCTCGTCCCACAGGTCCCGGAACGGGATCACATCGCAGGTGGCGAGAGGGTGTCCGGCGGGGAGGGCGACCCAGCGGGGCTCGGTGAACAACACCACCGTCCGCAGAGCGTCCTGGCCGGGGAAGGGCAGCCGCAGCAGGGCGACGTCGACGTCCCCGTCGACGAGCCCGGCGCTCGGGTTCGACCAGGCGGCCTGCCGCATGTCCGCCCGCCAGCCGGGTCGGCGTCGGGCGAACTCCGCGATGATGCGCGGAGTCGCCTCGTTGGCGGCACTGGCCATGAAGCCGACCCGCAGCACGCAGGCCGCGCGGCCTGCCGCGCTCCTGGTCTCCCGCCGCACCCGGTCCCACTCGGCCAGCAGGGCGGGCACCCGCTCTTCCAGGATCCGGCCCGGTTCGGTAAGAGCCATGCCGGTGCGGGACCGCGTGAACAGTCGCACTCCCAGCTGGGCCTCCAGTTGCTTGATCTGCTTGGTGAGCGCCGGCTGGGACACGAACAGTCGCTCCGCGGCGCGGGTGAGGGCCCCCTCCTCCGCCACGGCGACGAAGTAGCGCAGGAGCCGAGTGTCCACGTCCATGCCGCCAGGTTATAGACGCAGGTATTGGACGTCACTCCGGCGCTCGGGAAGGCTCGTTGCGGTGGGCACGCAGGGCTCGCCAACCTCCGATGCGCTCGGCAGAAAGGCGAGAGAAACATGTTCACCGCCTACGTCATCATCACCGTGACCACCATCCTGGCCAACGCCGGAATCGCCATCGCGGACTTCTTGCAGGCCGAGTTCGTCGTCGCCAATTCGACGGAAGTGGGTCTACCGCAGAACTGGCTGCCGCGGCTCGCCGCGCTCAAGGCCGCAGGAGCCGCTGGTCTCTTACTCGGGCTCACGAGTCTCACGGTCATCGGCGTCGCCGCCGCGGTGGGACTCGTCATCTTCTTCATCGGTGCGGTCGCCGCACACGTCCGTGCTCGCGTCTACCACAACATCGTGTTTCCTGGCGGCTACCTGGCCCTGGCCACCGCGTCTCTCGTTCTTGCCGCCGCGCGATGAACAGAAGGGCTACGTGAAGTCGTACTCCGCGAAGTCCGCCACCGCCCGGTACCCGATCCGCTGGTACAGGCCGTTGCTGGTCGGGTTCGACAGGTCCGTGAAGAGGAGTACCTCCTGCGCTCCGGCGGCCAGGGCGGCGCGGCTGACCTCGGCCGTGGCGGCGCCCGCGTAGCCGCGGCCGCGGAGGTGGGGCGGGGTGTAGACGGGGGCGACGCGGATCTGGCCGGCGACCTGGGGGGTCGTTCCGGCCATGGCGACGGGGGTGCCGTCGGGGGTCTCCCAGAACGTGATGCCGCCCTGCTCGATGCGGGCGTCCGCCCACTCGGCGGCATCCCGGACGGTGCCCGCGCCGACTGCTTCGGTGAACTCCTCGTGCCAGCGGATGAGTTGCTCGCGATCCCCCTTGCCGGCGATGCGGGGCCCGCCGGGCGGTACGGGACGGGGCACCGTCAGGGTGCCGAGCCGGTAGAGCCGCTGACGTTGTCGGAGTGTGGCCACGGCGCCCGTGCGCCGCTGCCAGGCCTCGGCGAAGGCGGTGGCGGTGCCGCGGTCGGCGTGCACGCCGGGCAGGCGTTGCCCGAGGTCGGCCAGCCGTGCGGCCAGCGCATCGGCCTCCTCTGCCGTCAGGGCGGTGAGGTTCAGCCGGTGCGGTGGTGTGCGGAAGAACGTCGCCCGCACCGCGCCGTCCCGTTCCAGTACGCCGAACTGCGGTGCCTCGTCGCCGTAGATGTGCAGGCCGAGCGTGCGCAGGTTCTCCGTGACGGTCAACGGGACGGTGTGCAAGGCCGGCTGGGAGTGGAGGAAGGCGCCGGCTCGGGTCAGGAAGGAGTCGAGGTCCCGGGTGAGGTGCCAGTCGTCGGTGCGCATGCCCCATGGTGCCGCCCGCGCCCCGGCCGGCACCTCCGAATTACGCCCCGGGCTCTCGACTCGTATCCGGTTCCGCATACGGTTCCGGATCCGTCGCCAGCCGTGCGTGCAGGTGGGCGTCCCGGAACGCGTCGTGCCGGCCCTCCTCGAAGATCGCCCCGCGCAGGGTCCCCTCGTACGCGAATCCGCACCGCCCGGCGATCCGGCACGAGGCGTCATGGCCGACCGCGTGGTCCAGTTCCAGCCGGTGCAGGCCGAGTTCGGTGAAGGACCAGTGGGCGGCGAGCAGGAGGGCCCGGGTGGCGACGCCCTGGCCGCGGGCCTCGGGGAGCACCCAGTAGCCGACGCGGGCGACCTTCAGGTGGTACTTGATCTCGTTGACGCCGATGTGACCCAGGGCGGTGCCGCTGCGGGCGTCCGCGATCCGGAACGACATGGACGTGCCCTCCGCCGCGCTCTGGGCCCGCGCGAGCAGCGACTCCCGGGCGCTCGCCCGGTCCGTGACCAGCCTCAGCGGGGTGTTCCAGCGCCGGAACTCCGGGTCCCGCATACCGCGCAGCCATGTCTCGACGTCGGCGCCGGACGCGGCGTCCCAGGGGCGGAGATGGAGGCCGCGGCCGTTGATTTCCGGGAGGGGCCCGGTCAGGGACCGGTCGCGTATGGGGGCCATGGGGCCATTCAAGCGCGTGGGGCGGCGCCGTTCACCCGCCGACCGCGCCCGGCACGACCCGGAACACCGGGATCCCCTCCCGGAACGCGACCTCCAGTTCCGCCCCGGCCGACGGCTCCCCGGCCGACAGCTCCCCGGCCGACGGCTCCCCGGCCGACAGCTCCCCGGCCGACGGCTCCCCCGCCGACAGTTCCCCCACCCCCACGACCTCCGTCATCATCCGCGGCCCCTCGGCGAGGTCGACCACGGCAGCGACGTACGGCGTGCGTTCCGCGAAGGGCGGCAGCTCGTTTCGGTGGACGACGGACCAGGTGTAGAGGGTGGCTCGGCCGCTCGCGGGCTCCCAGACGACGTCCTCGCTCCAGCAGTGGGGGCAGAACTCGCGCGGGTAGTGGTGGGCCCGGCCGCAGGCCCGGCAGCGGCGGATCAGCAGCCGGCCCTCGGCGGCCGCGTCCCAGTACGTCCGGGTGAAGGCGTCCGGCTCGGGCAGGTCGAAACGCCCGGCCATCAGAACAGCCCCAGCGCGCTGTCCAGCGACCAGGTCTGCCAGGACATCCCGAACAGCCCGACCACCGACATCAGCGCCATCATCGAGTTCTGCCCCTGCTCGGCGACGTCGTGGACCATGAGGGTGAAGTAGAGGGCGTTGAGGAGGAACCCGCCGGCCAGGGCGATCGGGGTGAGGAAACCGGTGATCAGGCCCAGTCCGAGCGCGAGTTCCGCGTAGACGACGACGTACGCCATCGCGCGCGGGCGGGGCGCGACGACCGTGTCGAAGCCCGAGCGCACGGCGCTCCAGCGGTGTTCGGCGGCTATCCCGGCCGCCCAGGTGATGCCGGCGCCCCGTTCGAACCAGGCCTTGCGGTCCTTGTGCCGCCAGCTCTCCAGCCACCACAGCCCGAGCCCGATCCGCAGCACGGCCAGCCATTCCGCTCCGGTGAGCCAGATCGTGTCCATGCCCATGCTCCCGCATTGCCGCCCGACACCGTATCTGACGGTACGTCAGATACGGTGGCGGCAACAAGCCCTGGAGGCGGGCCGACTGGGGCTTACTGACGGCTTCGAAATGCGTTCGGCGGGCGACTGGAGACGCTTCCCCGCTGCGTGTCATCCTCGCCGCCGTGCCGAACAAGGCGTCCCGTGAGCAATGACGATCAGAGGGAGAATCGTGGCGATCCTGGTGACCGGAGCCACCGGAAACGTCGGCCGGAACGTGGTCCGGCGACTCGTCGAGGCCGGCGCGGAGGTGCGGGCTCTGTCCCGCAGTCCACGCCCGGCGGTGTTACTGGAAGGCGCGCACGCAGTTGCGGGTGATCTCATGCAACCGGAGTCACTCGCCGACGCGTTGAAGGGTGTCGACCGGATGTATCTCTTCCCGGTCGCCGAAACGGCACGGGACGTGGTCGCCTTGGCACGGCAGGCCGGCGTGCGCCGTATCGTCGTGCTGTCCTCCGGAGCCGTCACGGCAGGCTTCGACAGCGACTTCCACCTGCCGGTCGAGCGGGCCGTGGAGAAGTCGGGCCTGGAGTGGACTCACGTGCGCCCCGGCGAGTTCGCGATGAACAAGCTGGCCCTGTGGGGCCCGTCCATCCGCGCCGAGAGTGTGGTGCGCGACCCCTACCCCGACGCGGCCTGGTGCCCGGTACATGAGCAGGACATCGCCGACGTCGCGGCCCTGGCTCTGCTGGAGGACGGCCACTGCGGACGGGCTTACACCCTCAACGGCCCCGACATGCTGTCGCATCGTCGACAGGTCGAACTCATCGCCGAGGCCATCGGGCGCGCGATCCGCTTTGAAGTGGTGAGCCGGGACGAGGCGCGGGAGATCTACCGTGAGCAAGGAGGATTCGCGGCGGAGAACGCCGACTTCCTTCTCGGCTTCGAGGACTACTCGGGCGGCGAGACGGACCCGCAGGCACCCGAGGAATTCGACCCGACGGCGGCCGGCGCGGTACCGACAGCCGAGGAGGTCACCGGCGTCCCAGCTCGCACTTTCGCCCAGTGGGCACATGACCATGCCCGGGAGTTTCTCCCTGACTGACGGTTTGCGCGGAAGATCGGAGTAGGCCGCCACGAGCAACAGCACAGCGCACCGGTCGCGGAGAAGGCGCATGCCTTCTCCGCGACCGGCGGGGCTACGACTGCCGAAGAAGCTGATCTACTGCCGGTCATGCCGTTGTTGCTGCTGGACCTGGACAACACACTCGTCGACCGCGATGCGGCCTTCCGCTCCGCCGTCGTCGACTTCCTCGCCGAGCACGGTCTGCCCGCCTCCGACCTCACTTGGGTGATGGCCACCGACGCCAGCGGCTACACCGCACGTCACGAAGTCGCCACGGCCCTGACCGGCCGCTACGGCGACGTGGTGCCAACCACCGCCATCCGTGCCCTGCTCGACACTGGCGCCGCCGATCGCGTCGTCCTGGAGCAGAGAGCGCGCGATGCGCTGGGCAACGCGCAGGCGGACGGCTGGGCTTGCGTCATCGTCACCAATGGGCGCACTGTCCAGCAGGAAGCGAAGATCCGGAATACCGGACTCGATCAATTCGTCCAGGGCTGGGTCATCTCCGAAGACGTCGGCCACAAGAAGCCGGAACCGGAGATCTTCCAGGCGGCAGCCGCTCTCGTCAGCCTCCCCCTGCCGGGCGCGTGGGTCATCGGCGATTCACCGCACGCCGACATCGCGGGCGCCAACACGCTAGGTCTTCGGAGTGTATGGGTGACGGACGGACGTGTCTGGACCGAGGACTCCTACCGGCCCACTCATATCGCTGACGACGTCGCCTCCGCGATCAACCACGCCATCAGCACATCGGGATGAGGCACCGCTGACACGCGGGCAGCGGACGGCCCTCAAGACACGCCGGCAACCCGCCCCGCCGCCTCCCGCGCGAGCAGTTCCCCGTGGTGACGGGCGAACCCCGCGCACACCAGCGGCATGACCAGCGGAGGCAGCAGGAGGAGGGCCACGGCTGTGGGCAGGATCAGCACCAGTACGCCGGTGATCCACACGTTGTCGTCGCTGAGCCACAGCATGCCGAGGCCGGCGAAGTGGGCCAGGGGAGCGGCCGCGTACCGGGCCAGTCCGAAGACGAGCACCGCGACCGCGGTGACCAGCGTGCCCAGGCCGAGGACGCGCCGGCGTGCGCGGCGGGCCAGCACCCAGGAGCGGTACAGCGCCACGAAGGGGGAACGGCCCTCCAGCACCGTCTCGGCCGTGGCCACCGAGAGGCGGAAGTACAGCAGCGGGCCGAGGCACCCGACGGCGATCGGCAGCACCCAGCCCACGAGCGTGTACTGCGGGGTCGCGGTTCCGTGCAGGGGCGTGGGCTCGACGCCTGGCACCTTGCCGCGCTCGACGAGGTCCCACCACACCAAGGCCGCCCCCGCTGCGGCGCCCACGGCCAGTCCGGTCAGCGCGTTGACCACGAGGGCGGCGGGGAGGCGTCCGCGGGTGCGCCGCCACAACTCGCAGGGGGTCAGCGGTCCGCCGTCGCGCCTGGCGTGCGAGTCGCCGACGGCGTACGCGGTGTGCAGGACGGAGAGGACGAGCAGCAGAAGCGCCACCACGGCACCGGCCCGGACCAACGGGGGCATGCCGCCGTCGGCGTAGGCCACGTAGGAGTCCTCGTTGGCGATGTTGGAGTCCGCGTAGTCCCGGACGGCCTCGAAGGTGTCCCACGTCGCCGCGAATCCGCCTGCCACGATCGCGCAGCCGACCACGGCTGTCAGAACGGACACGCGGAGGGTGAAGCCGTACAGCGCGCGGCGGTAGCGTCTGACGGCGCCGACTGCCTCACCGACACCGCCGACCGGCTGGTTTCCGTCGTGTGCCATGACCTGGCGTGACCTCCATGCGGCTCGGTAGCGATGAAGGCCGAGACGCCGCGCGGGGCCCGGGGGGTTCCGAGGGGCCGGAGGCAGACCCTCACCCCGCCCCCAACACCACCGTCCCCGAAGAGCAGAACCACCCACCCGTCCCGGACGCCACCCCCAGTCGCGGCGGCCCCCCGTCGCCGCGCCGCCGTACCTGCCGCTCCCCGCCCTCCCCCCGCAATTGCCGCACCGCCTCCACCAGCAGGAACAACCCCCGCATCCCCGGATGCTGAGCCGACAGCCCACCCCCGTCGGTGTTCACCGGCAGCCCTCCGCCCTCGACCCGCAGTCGGCCCTTCTCCAGGAACGGCCCGCCCTCGCCCTTCCCGCAGAAGCCGAGGTCCTCCAGCGTCACCAGGGTCATGTAAGTAAACGCGTCGTAGATCTCCGCGAAGTCCATCTCCTCCGGCCGTACGCCCGCCCGCTCGAAGGCCAGCCGTCCGCTCACCGCCGCCGGGGACACCGTGAAGTCCGCCCACTCGGACATCGCGGCGTGCGAGACGTACTCCCCGCTCCCCAGCACCCACACCGGCGCGGTACGGCAGTCCCGTACGTACTCCTCCGCCGCCAGCAGCACCGCCGCCCCGCCGTCGGAACGCACGCAGCAGTGCAGCTTGGTGAAGGGGTCGGCGATCATGGGGCCGGCCAGGACCTCGTCCACCGTGACCGGGGTGCGGAACATCGCCTCCGGGTTCAGGGCCGCGTTGGCCCGGGCCTGGACCGCCACCTCCGCCAGCTGCTCGATCGTCGTGCCGTACTCGATCATGTGGCGGCGGGCCGCCATGGCGTACTTGGCGATCAGGGTGTGACCGTAGGGGACTTCGAATTGAAGGGGTCCGCGTGTGCCGAAGGACAGCGTGCCCGTGCGGCGGCCCGCCCTGACGTCCGCGCGGGCCGTCGAGCCGTAGGCGAGCAGCACCACGCGCGCGTGCCCGGCAGCGATCGCGTCCGCCGCGTGGGCCGCCATGACCTCCCAGGTGGAGCCGCCGACGGAGGTGGAGTCGACCCAGGTGGGGCGCAGGCCCAGGTACTCGGCGACCTCGACGGGGGCCAGGGTGCCCAGGCCCGCCGAGGCGAAGCCGTCGACCAGCGAGCGGTCCAGGCCCGCGTCGGCCAGGGCGCGCCGGGCCGCCTGGGCGTGCAGGGCGTACGGGGTCGCGTGGTCCACACGGCCGCAGTCCGAGAGAGCGACACCGACGACGGCCACTTTCCTCCGGGCAACCATAAATCTGACGGTACATCAGATATCCCCCAGCACAACCGCGGCAGAGCTCTGGGCATCCCAGACCCCCCGCCCTAATATGACGCACCGTCAGATGCGGAGGTGCTACCCCCATGGACGCCCGCTTCACCGCCGAACAGGACGAGATCCGCCGTACCCTGCGCGAACTGCTCCACAAGCGGTGCGGCCCCGCGGAGCTGCGGGCCGCCGCCGACACCCCGGCCGGATACGACCCCGCCCTGTGGACCGCCCTCGCCGAACAGCTCGGTCTGCCCGGACTGGCCCTCCCCGAGGCCCACGGCGGCGTCGGCTGCTCGGTCACCGAGCTGGCCCTCGCCTGCGAGGAGACGGGCCGGGCCCTCACCCCCTCGCCCCTGCTCGCCACGGCCGTCCTCACGGCACCTCTGCTGCTCGCCCTCGGCACCGACGCCCAGCGGGCCGACCTGCTCCCGCGGATCGCCTCCGGCACACTCACCGCAGCTCTGGCGGTACCGGGTCCCGCCCTCGCCACCGCCCTCGGACTCACCGGCCACGACCGGCGCGGGGAGTGGGCCGGCGGCGGGCGGGCCGGGGGCGTGCAGGCCCGGCGGGCCGACGGTGGCTGGCGGCTGTACGGGCAGGTCGACCAGGTCCTCGACGGGCACAGGGCCCAAATGCTCGTGGTCGCCGCGCACGCCGGTGGGTTCGCCCGCTCCCGCGTCCTGCTCTTCCTCGTGCGCGGTGACGCCGCCGGTCTCACCCGCGTACGGCAGACCGCGCTGGACGTGATCCGTCCGCAAGCTCGTCTGCAACTGCGAGACACAAACGCCGAGTTGCTGGGACCAGACGGCGAGGAGGCCCTCCCCGCCCTCGCCCGGCTCGGCGACACCGCCGCCGCCTGTCTCGCCGCCGAGGCCGTCGGGGCCGCCGACCGGGTGCTGGAGCGAACCGTCGAGTACGTCGGGCAGCGCGAGCAGTTCGGGCGGCCGATCGGCTCCTTCCAGGCGGTGAAACACCGGCTGGCCGATGTGTACGTCCAGGTGCAGGCGGCCCGCTCGGCGGCGTACTACGCGGCCTGGGCCACAGCCCAGGGGGAGCGGGTGGGCGGCCTCGCCCTCGCGCAGGCGATTCAGGCCCTGCGCGGTGCCGCCGCCGAGGGGATCCAGCTGCACGGCGGCATCGGTTTCACCTGGGAGCACGAGGTCCACCTGTATTTCAAGCGTGCCGCGGGCGACGAACTGCTGTTCGGGCCGGTGCACCGGCTGCGGGCCCACGCCGCCGAGGCGGCGCACGTCTTCGAGGAGGCCGGCCGATGAGGGGCGTGCGGTTCGTGCAGAAGGTGTCCTCCAGCCGGGGGTTCGCGCGCGTGGCACCGTACGTCTTGCCGGCCCTCGACCGGGCCGTGCACCGGCTCACGCGTGGAAAAGTGCTGCTCAGCGCGCAGCTCCTGCCGGGGGTGGTGCTGACCTCGACCGGGGCGAGGAGCGGCCTGCCGCGTCGTACGCCGCTGGCCTGCATGCCGGAGGAGGGCGGGAACAGCTGGATTCTCATGGGGTCCAACTTCGGCCGGCCCGGCCATCCCGCCTGGAGCCACAACCTGCTCGCCCGCCCCGACGCCGTGATCAACTGGCAGGGCGAGGACATCGCGGTCACGGCCGGGCTGCTCAAGGGCGAGGAGCGGGCGGCGGTGTGGAAGGCGGTCGTGGAGTTCTGGCCGCCGTACGCCGCGTACCAGCGCCGGGTGGAGCGGGAGATTCGGGTCTTCCGGGTCGTACGGAAGCACGCGGAGCGGTAGAGCGCAACAGGCGGCGGTCCACTCGGGTGGACCGCCGCCTGCCAGACAGGACTTGGGGGAAGGAAGAGGCTGCTGCGCCGGGCTACTTCGTCGGCTTCCTGCCCGTGACGCCCAGATGCACCAACAGCGCGAGGTTCGGCTTCAGTTCGGCCTGCTTCACGCCCCAGGAGGAGAAGCCCTTCTGGTGGGAGGCGACGGCCGCGAGCATCGCGACCAGCGAACCGGCGATGGCCGCCGGGTTCACGTCCTTGTCGACCCTGCCCTTGGCCTGGAGCTCGGCGACGGAGTCCGCGAGGGAGTTGTTCACCGAGTTGAGGATCTTCATCCGGAGCTTGTAGAACCGCTTGTCCCCCTCGGCGGCGCCGAGATCGACGACCCGGAGGATCGCGTCGTTCTTGCGCCAGAACTCCAGGAACCCGTCGACGAGTTCCTGCGCCGTCTGCCAGCCGGCCTTGCCGGCCCAGGAGCGGCCCTGAAGGAGCTCGGTCAACGCGGCGCCCTCGGTCGCCATTTGCTCGGCGATCTCCAGGACGGCGCCCTCGACGTCCGGGAAGTACTGGTAGAAGGTCGCGGGCGAAGTGCCCGCCTTCCGGGCGACATCGATGACTTTGACGTCCCGGTATGGGGAGGAGCTGAGCATCTCGCTGAGGCAGTCGAGCAGCTTCTGCCGGGTCGCCTGCCCACGCCTACCGGCCACGCGGCCGTCGACGGTACGCACTTGTCCTGTCATGCCGTCAGCTTACCGAGGCGTGATCGGGGCGCGATTCGGCCGACTGCAAATGGGGTGTAAGGGAGTGCGGGGGCTGGTGTGCCTGGTCTGCGGGGTGCGGCAGTCGCGGTTACGTTGTCGGCATGGCCGAAAACAGGGCATCGGTGTACGCAGAGGGCGTTCCCTGCTGGGTGGACGCGCAGCTTCCCGACGTCGAGGCGGGCAAGCGGTTCTACGGTGAACTTTTCGGGTGGACCTTCGAGGACTGGTTCGGCCCCTTCGCGCAGGCGCTGAAGGGCGGCGAACCCGTGGCCGCGCTGGTCCGCAAGATGGACGGCCGGCTGCCCACCGTCTGGACCGTGTACTTCGCGACCCCGGACGCGGCGGCCCTGGTCCGGCGCATCCGGGCGGCCGGCGGGCAGGTCGTCTCGGCGCCGGTGCCGGCCGGCGAGCTGGGCGTCACCGCCCTCGTCACCGACCCGGAGGGGGCCGTCTTCGCCCTGTGGCAGCCGGGGGAGCACCCCGGCTTCGGCAGGCGGCACGAGCCGGGCACCTTCGCCTGGGCCGAGCTGTACGCCCGGGACACCGAGGCGGCCAACGCCTTCTACGGCGACCTCTTCCAGGAGGCCCTGTTCGGGTCGGACGCCGAGCCCGACTTCGGCCGCGCCCCCGTCTCCGACGTCTTCCCGGCCGAGATGCCGCCGCACTTCCTCGTCCACTTCGCCGTCGAGGACGTACCGGCCGCGCTGGAGGACGTCACCCGGCTCGGCGGCCGGATCCAGGCCCCGCCTTTCCAGACCTCGTACGGCACGGTCGCCGTCGTCACGGACAATCAGGGGGCGTCCTTCGCGCTGCTGCACCGCTGAGCAGGGCTGATCAGGCGTTGTTTGGTCATTGTTTGGTCGACTGTGTACCGAGACATCCCAATTGTCACCGGGTTCGCAACCAGGGCTCCGGCCAGGAAGAATCGGGGTGCGTGCCGCCATGGCGGTGCGGTGGTGAGACGCTGCACGGGGTCGCGTGGAACATGTGGCTTGGCGCGGCTCGTACGGGGAGGTGGCAGGCAGAGTGGTGGATCAGCTGACGCAGCACGATCCGCGGCGGATCGGGCCGTTCGAGGTGCTGGGACGGCTGGGTGCCGGCGGCATGGGGCTGGTCTATCTCGCGCGCTCGGCGTCCGGTCGGCGCGTGGCGATCAAGACCGTCCGGACGGAGCTGGCCGAGGACCAGCTGTTCCGGGTCCGCTTCACGCGTGAGGTGGAGGCGGCCCGCGCCGTCTCCGGCTTCTACACGGCCGCGGTCGTGGACGCCGACCCGCGCGCCGCCGTGCCGTGGCTGGCCACCGCGTACGTTCCCGCACCCTCCCTCGAAGAGATAGTGAACGACTGCGGGCCGCTGCCGGCCCAGGCGGTGCGCTGGCTGGCGGCGGGCGTGGCCGAGGCGCTCCAGTCCATCCACGGTGCCGGGCTGGTGCACCGGGACCTCAAGCCGTCGAACGTGCTGGTCGTCGAGGACGGGCCCCGGGTGATCGACTTCGGCATCGCCTCGGGTGTCTCGAACACGCGTTTGACGATGACGAACGTCGCCGTGGGCACACCCGCCTACATGTCCCCCGAGCAGGCCAAGGACTCCCGCAGCGTCACGGGTGCGAGCGACGTCTTCTCCCTCGGCTCCATGCTGGTCTTCGCCGCCACCGGACACCCGCCCTTCCACGGCGCCAACCCGGTCGAGACCGTCTTCATGCTGCTGCGCGAGGGCCCGGACCTGGAGGGTCTCCCGGACGAGCTGCGTCCGCTCATCGAGTCCTGTATGCAGATGGACCCGACGGCCCGCCCCAACCCGGCCGACCTCCAGGCCCAGCTGGCCCCCCACCTCTTCGGCTCCGGCTCCGACGACAGCGGCACGGCCTCGGCGTGGCTGCCCGAGCGGGCCGTGAGCCTGATCGAGTCCCGCCGCAACGGCCGCCCGGCCGGCAAGCCCGCCCCCGGTGCCGGCGCCGGACGCAGCGGCGGCGGACGCCCCGGGCCCGGCCCGGCCCCGGGCCCCGCGCCCATCCCGCCCCCGCCCTCGCACGACCCCGTCGTCCCGGCGCCCGTGCCCGCGCCCGTCGGGGGCCCCGACACCGGCCCGGTGCGGCTGGCCGGCGCCCAGGTGCCCATCGGCCCGGGCCCGCGCGTCGCCGACGTCCGTGCCGCCGCCGTCAAGGCACCCCCTCCGGAGGCCGCCCTCGCCGCCTCCTGGTCCAAGCCCCGCCCCGGCGTCAACGGCACGGACCCTGCCGTAGGCCCTGCCGTCGCCGCGCCCCCGGCCCCGGCCGCGCCGCCCGAGCAGGCGAGCGGCTGGCGGCCCTGGCGGTTCCGCATGTCGAACGACGTCTGGGGCACCCCCTCCGTCGACGGCGACCTGGTCTACGTCACCTCCTTCGAGGTACACGCCCTGGACGTGGCCACCGGCCGCCGCCGCTTCAAGACCCGGGACGTCGCCTGGTCCATGGCGGTCGCGGACGGCCGTATCCACGCCTCCGACGGGCCCACGCTGTTCGCCCTCGACGCCCGCGAGGGCGCCGACCTGTGGCGCCTGCAGACGGACGCCTGGGTCTACTCGCTCAAGGCCGGCCGCGGCACCGTCGTCACCGGCACCCGGGGCGGCGGCGTCCAGGGCTGGGAGGCCTCGAACGGCCAGAAGCTCTGGGAGGTCACCGGCTGCCAGAGCGACTTCGAGTCCCCCGAGGCCGGGCCCGCCCTGCACGACGGCACGGTCTACGTGTGGCAGGACGCCCGGCTGCGCGCCCTGGACGCCCGCACCGGCGACGAGCGCTGGTCGTACCCCATCGGCGACGCGGCCTCCTGCGGCGGCGTCCCGGTCCGGATCGCCCAGGCGTCCGACGGCTACGTCTACGTCTGCGCCGGCACCCGCGTCCTCGCCCTCGACGTGGCCGCCGGGCACGTGAAGTGGCACTTCGAGGCCCCGGCCGTCTTCCTCTGCCCGCCCACCTTCGTACCCGGCCCGGCCGTCACCGGCGGCGGTATCTACCTGGCCGACTACCTCGGCACGGTCTACGCCCTCGACGCCACCGACGGCCGTGACCGCTGGCGCATCGCCACCGAGTCCCGGGCGTCCGTCGACCCCGTCCTGGTCGCCGCCGGCCATGTCCACGTGGGCAGCGGCAAGGGCCTCTACACCCTCGACGCGGTCACCGGCACGCCCAAGTGGCGCTTCCAGGCGGGCGGCGACATCGTGGGCGCCCCCTCGGTGGCCGAGGGCCGGATCCACTTCGGCTCCACCGACCACCTGCTCTACACCCTGAAGGCCGACGACGGCCGGCTCCGCTGGAAGCTCGCCACCGGCGGCGAGATCACCGGCTCCCCGGTCGTCCAGGACGGAGTGGTGTACGCGTGCAGCAAGGACCGCTGCGTGTACGCGCTGGACGCGGAGAAGGGCACGGGCACGGCGCGCACGAGCTAGGGTCTGTCGTTTGGATCACGTCGCAGACGCGGGGTCTGGCACGCACCTCCGCGGCGTTGTCGTCGGTTGCCGACTCCCCCAAGCTCTCGACTTCGCTCGAGCAAGGGGGGACCCCCATCGCGTCGACGCCCTCCTCCGCCTTGCAGAGGCACGCACCAGACCCCGCTCGCCGGCACCGAGCAGAACAGTCGCTTCCCTGCGACCTGATCCAAACGACAGACCCCAGGGACTGATCCACCCACGCAGGGGCGTCAGTCCCGCAGCTCCGTCAGGAAGTCGAGCAGCGCCTCGGTCACCTCGGCGGGCCGCTCCTGCTGCGTCCAGTGGCCGCAGCCCGGCAGCACGAGCGGCTTGCGGCGCAGGTTGGGCATCAACTCGGGCAGCTTCTCGATCAGTTCGGGCGTGCCCGGGAAGGCCGGGACCAGGTCCCGGTCGCCGTACACGTACAACGCGGGCGGGGAGACGACCGCTCCCTGCCAGGGGGCGGTCAGCTCCCAGTTGCGGTCCAGGTTGCGGTACCAGTTGAGCGCGCCGGTGAAGCCCTGCGCGTAGCTGTCGGTGAGGGTGTCGAGGTCCTCCTCGGTCAGCCAGTCGGGCAGCACCTCGGGGTCGGGCGCGTCCGCCAGCCAGCCCCGCTCCAGGTCGACCAGGGCCTGTTCGGGACGCCCGGCGCCCGGTGCGTCGCCCGAGGCGGAGTACAGAAGCTTGCGCAGGGTGGCGCGGGTGTCGGCGGTGAACTCGGCCTCGGCGACCCCGGGCTGCTCGAAGTAGTTCCAGTAGAAGCGCCCCTCGAACCGCTCCCGCATGGTTGTGAGCGGCGGCTGCCCGCCACGGAACGGCGGCGGCACGCTCAGCCCCGCAACCCCGCGCACCACGTCCGGCCGCAGCAGCGCGGTGTGCCAGGCCACCGGCGCTCCCCAGTCGTGCCCGACGACGAACGCCCGCTCCTCACCCAGCGCGTGGACCAGCCCGACCACGTCGCCCACCAGGTGGAAGATGCTGTACGCGGCCACGTCCTCGGGGTGATCGCTGCGCCCGTATCCGCGCTGGTCGGGCGCGACCACCCGGTAACCGGCCTCGGCCAGCGGCCGGAACTGGTGCCGCCAGGAGTGCCAGGACTCCGGGAATCCGTGCAGCAGCACCACGAGCGGGCCCTCGCCCTGCTCCGCGATGTGCAGCCGTATGCCGTTCACGTCGATCATCCGATGCTCAACCACCCGACGAGCATACGCGTGTACGGGTAAACGATTTCCAAACGCAACCGGTATTGCCTAGCGCAACCGGTACTCGCGCCGCCGCCCCGCGAACAGCCGGGCCTGCTCCTCGCGCGCCGCGTTCCCGAGCGCGATGAGATGCGGCGCCTGTGCGACGCCCCGGGACCGCCCCGCCTCGCTCGCGGCCCACAGCGCCCGCACGGTCCCCTGCACGGCCTCCGTCGGATACCCGGCGATCACGGCGGCGCACGCACGCGCCGCCCCCAACGCCTCGCCCTGCGCGACGAGTTCCGACACCAGCCCGACCTCGTACGCCCGCCGCGCGGAGATCCGCTCCGCCGTCCCCATCAACGCCATCCGCGCGACCTCCCCGTACGGCATGCGCTGCGCCATCAGGACGGACTCGTAGGCGCTGACCATGCCGTAGGTGGTGTGCGGGTCGAAGAAGGCGGCGGTGGTGTCGGCGACCACGAACTCCGCCTCTCCGAGCAGGTAGAAGGCACCCCCGCAGGCCATCCCGCGCACGGCGGCGACGACCGGCTTCCACAGGTCGTTCGCCTTCGGCCCGATGCCGAGCAGCGGATCGTCCTGCGCGTACGGCGAGCTCGGCTGCGGCACGACGGCGTCCCGGTCGATGCCCGTACAGAACGCACGCTCACCGGCGCCGGTGAGGACGACGGCCCGCACGGAGCCGTCGAACCGCAACTCCCGCCAGACCCGGGCGAGTTCACCGGCCATCTCCAGGTCGACGGCGTTGAGCCGGTCCGGCCGGTTCAGGGTGACGACGGCGACCCCGCTGTCCTCGTCGGCACTGACCAGAACCCTGCTCATGACCGCTCCGGAACCCATCGGGGAAGCCCGTCGGCGAACACGGCCCGCACCCGGGTGCCGATCCGGAGACGGTCCGTGGCAAGGGAGTTGATCGGCTCACCGGGCCCGGCGACGAGGTTGCCGACGAGGCGGATGCGCGGCGCCTCGTCGAGCTCGACGACGACCACGTTGTACGGCGCCAGCTCGGCATAGCCGGGCAGCAGCGGCGGATGCGGAACGACGTACGACCAGACGCGGCCCCGGCCGGACACCCGGCGCCACTCGGACTCGAAGGACTGGCAGTGCGGGCAGCAGGGCCGGGGCGGGAAGCGGAGCTCACCGCAGCCGGCACAGGCCTGGACACGCAGTTCGCCCCGGGCGGCGTACTCCCAGAACGGGGCACCGTCGGTGTCGGTGACGGGACGCAGCATCTCAACTCCTCAGCAGAAGGGCGGAGGTGGGCACTCCTTCACCCGCCGTGACCAGACAGGCCGACGCGCCCGGCACCTGCGCGGTACTGGTCCCGCGCAACTGCTTCACGCCTTCGTTGACGAGGTTGAAGCCGTGGACGTAGGCCTCGGACAGCCCGCCCCCGCCGGTGTTCACGGGCAGCAGCCCGCCGGTCTCCAGCGCCCCGCCCTCGGTGAACGCCCCGCCCTCGCCCCGCCCGCAGAATCCGTAGCCCTCCAGGGACAGCAGGACCAGGGGTGTGAAGGCGTCGTAGATCTGGGCGACGTCCACGTCCTGGGGCGTCAGGTCGGAGTGCTTCCACAGGTGCCGGGCGGCGGTCCAGGCCGGGCCGGTGAGGGGGTCGTCGTTCCAGTAGTTGACCATGCCGTGGTGCTGGGCGGGGAGCGACTGGGCGGCGGAATGGACGTAGACGGGTTTCCGGCGGCAGTCCCGGGCCCGCTCGCCGGAGACGACGACACAGGCCAGCGCCCCGTCCGTCTCCAGGCAGTTGTCGAAGAGGCAGAGCGGCTCGCTGATCCACCGGGACGTCATGTACATCTCGCGGGTCAGGGGCCGGTCGTACATGATCGCGGCGGGGTTCTGGTTGGCGCGGTTCCGGCAGGCCAGGGCGACGTTGAACAGGTGATCGCGGGTGGCCCCGTACTCGTGCATGTACCGACGGGCGAGCATGGCGATCTCGTCGACCGGCCTGAGCAGCCCGAACGGCCGGGTCCACTGGGCCGGGGTCGGCAACTGGACGGCCGTGTTGGTCCACGGCCGGGGCCCGCTGCCCCGCTTGCGCGACCGCCAGGCGACCCCGACGCTCGCCTGCCCGGTGGCGACGGCGGCGGCGAGATGGGCGACGGTGGCACACGAACCGCCCCCTCCGTAGCCGACCTTGCCGAAGAAGGTGAGGTCCCCGAAGCCGCAGGCCTTCGCCAGCTCCACCTCGTCCGTCTCCTCCATGGTGTAGGAAGCGAGGGCGTCGACCTCGCCGGGCGCGATCCCGGCGTCGTCGAGGGCGGCCAGGACGGCACGGCAGGCGAGGGTGCGCTCGTCCTCGGGCAGCCGCTGGGCGAAGGGCGTCTGGCCTATGCCGACGATGGCGGTGGCGTCCTTGAGGCCTCCCGATCCTGCTGCCATGCTGCGCGCACCTCCGGGGCCGAACGATCGCTGACAGGTCGTCAGGTTACCGATAATCTGACGGTCAGTCAGCTCCTATGTCTTCGGGAGGCGCGCTGTGCGAGCGGATACGGAGTGGGGAAGCATCCCGGGCCTGGTGCGGGCGGCCGCCGAGCGGTACGCGGACGCCGAGGCGGTCGTCGAGGGCCGCACCCGGATCACCTACGCGGAGCTGGGCGCCCGTGTGGAGCGCGCGGCGGCGGCCTGCCTGGCCGGCGGCATCCGGCCGGGCGACCGGGTCGGCATCTGGGCGCCGAACACCCTCGACTGGATCGTCAGCGCCCTGGGCGCGGTCTCGGCGGGCGCGGTGCTCGTGCCGTTGAACACCCGTTTCAAGGGCGCGGAGGCGGCGGACGTCCTGCGCCGCAGCGGGGCGCGGCTGCTGTTCGTGACGGGCACGTTCCTCGGCACGTCGTACGTGGCGTCGCTGCGCAGGGCGGCGGGCCAGGGCCCAGGGGGTGTTCCGCTGCCCGGCCTGCCGGCCCTGGAGCAAGTGGTGGTCCTCTCGGAGGACGCCCCGGCCGACTTCCTCACCTGGAAGGACTTCCTGGCGAGCGGAGAGGCGGTCGGGGCGGCGCAGGTGCGGGCGAGGGCGGAGGCGGTCGACGGCTCCCGGCCCTCGGACATCGTCTTCACCTCGGGCACGACGGGCCGTCCGAAGGGCGCGGTCATCACCCACGCGCAGACGCTGCGGGCGTACGGCATCTGGAGCGAGCTGGCGGGCCTGACCCGGGGCGACCGCTACCTCATCGTCAACCCGTTCTTCCACACCTTCGGCTACAAGGCCGGGGTGATCGCCTGCCTGATCCGGGGCGCGACGATGATCCCCCAGCCGGTGTTCAACGTGAACACGGTCCTGGCCAACATCGCGGCGGAACGGGTCTCCGTGCTCCCCGGCCCCCCGACCCTCCTCCAGTCCCTCCTGGACCACCCGGCACGGGACGCGCACGACCTGTCGGCACTGCGCCTCGTGGTGACGGGAGCGGCGGTGGTGCCGCTGAGACTCGTCGAGCGGCTGCGCGGGGAACTCGGCATCGACACGGTCCTGACGGCCTACGGCCTGTCCGAGGCCGGCGGCGTCGTCACGATGTGCCGGCGCGGCGACGACCCGGCGGTGATCGCGTCGACGTCGGGCCGCGCGATCCCCGGCACACAGGTGCGGGTCGTGAACTCCCGGGGCGAGCCCCTGGAACCGGGCACGCCGGGCGAGGTCCTGGTCCGCGGCTTCAACGTCATGACCGGCTACCACGAGGACGAGGCCGCCACCGCCGAGGTGCTGACGGAGGACGGCTGGCTGCGCACGGGCGACGTCGGCGTCCTGGACGCCGCGGGCAACCTGCGCATCACCGACCGCCTCAAGGACATGTTCATCGTCGGCGGCTTCAACGCCTACCCCGCCGAGATAGAGCAACTCCTGGGCCTGCACCCGGACGTGGCTGACGTCGCGGTGATCGGCGTACCCGACGCCCGGCTGGGGGAGGTCGGCAGGGCCTACGTCGTACGGCGCCCGGGCGCACTTGTGACGGCGGACGACCTGATCGCCTGGTCCCGCAGGGAGATGGCCAACTACAAGGTCCCAAGGACGGTGGAGTTCGTGGCGGAGCTGCCCCGCAACGCGAGCGGAAAGGTCGTGAAGGGGGCGCTGCGCGGCGGCCTCCTCAGCGGCTGACCGGTGGCAGCGGCGGGGTCCCGGTGACGGACATGACCAGGGAGTAGAGGGTGCTGTCGGCGGCGATGAACAGCCGGTTGCGCCGGGCGCCGCCGAAGCGGATGTTGGCGACGGTGCCGGGCACGAGGATGCGGCCGAGGAGCGTGCCGTCGGGGTCGTAGCAGTGCACACCGCCGTGCATGGCGGCGGCCCACAGGCGTCCCTCGTCGTCGAACCGGATGTTGTCGAAGTTGCCGCTGCGGCACTCGGCGAAGACGTCGCCGCCGGTCAGGGTGCCGTTCGGCCGGACGTCGAAGACGCGGATGTGATTGGCCACGCTGTCCGACACGAAAAGCTTGCGCTCGTCGGGGGAGAACACCAGCCCGTTGGGGCCCTGGAACCGTTCCTAGAGACTGAGCGGGAGTGAGTCCTGTTGCCAGAACCCGTGCTCAGTCGCGTGCCCCGAACGGTGTTGGACACTCTGGTCCCCCGCGTTCGCTCCGCGTCCGGCGCGCGCGGATCGTGTCCGTGGTCCGGGAATGCGGGGGCGGGTTTCCTCACACCCCTGAGCGCCCAATCCGGCCTGGGCGGTCCGATGCCCGCACCCATCGCTCTGGTGGGTGCGGGGCGGTGCCGTCCGTCGCCGGATCGGGTGCCCGAGGGCGCGCCTTCCGATCGCCACCGAGGCGGCATCGTGCCGGGTGGTGGCGCGTTTGTTGCTGGTGAGGGGTTTCTGCCAGTGCTGGGCGCCCCACTTGGAGGTGTAGGCCGGGTCGACGGCCACGATGGAGATGCCGAGTTCGGCTGCCATCGACACCAGCCGTGCCCGCAGCTTGGACACAGGCATGCCGGAGATCAGCTTGCGGAACCGCTTGTGTCTGCCGTGCTTCTCCCGGGTCTTCTCCGCGGCGAAGTCCAGATCCTCGATCGCGATACTCAGGCCGTGACGCTTGGTCCAGTGCAGCAGGCGCACCAGTGCGTGCCGTACCTGGGCGTGTCGCGGTAGGTGGCGGGTCCGTCGAGGCCGAAGAAGAACCGGCGCGGTGCGCCGACCGGGTTGCCGTGCGCATCCAGGCGCCATGCCGCGAGGTGATCGGCGTTGGTGTCGACACCGATCACCCCGCCGGCGCGGACCTGAGCCAGTGGAACGGTCAGAGTCGGCGAGATCGTCCACGAGGCGGTCAGGTACCAGCGGTTCCGGTCGGTATCGAGGTGGATGCGGTAGGCCACGGCCCGGTTCGCCGCCACACGGTCCGCCCACTCCACGCCCCGGTGGCGGAAGGCGACGGTGCCGGTGAGGACGTACCGGCCGTGCCTGGCGTTCGCCAGATACGCCAGCGGCGCGGGGAGCTTGATGCTGACCTCACCGTCCGGCGTGAGGCGGATCGTCTCGTTCCCGAACCGCTTCCCGCTCTCG
Organism: Streptomyces sp. NPDC050164; assembly: GCF_044459945.1. Lineage (NCBI taxonomy): Bacteria > Bacillati > Actinomycetota > Actinomycetes > Kitasatosporales > Streptomycetaceae > Streptomyces > Streptomyces sp. NPDC050164. Next base: position 9,952 of record NZ_JBITJK010000009.1, on the reverse strand, counting down.
CCGTCGGCCTGCAGGAACCAGCGCGTCGCTTCCCACTGCTGCCGCCATGCGGCCTCGGTGAGCTGTGCTTGGTCGAGGTGGTGACGGTTGCGGGCCAGTCGCCACGTGCAGGCGGCGGGCCTTGGCGAACCACTCCTGCCGACTCCGGTAGCCGCCCGGCGCCCGTTTGGTTCCCTCCTCGCCCACCGGCAGCGACAACCGGTGCGCGATCGTGCGCACCCCGGCTTCCAGAGCCTGGATGTGGGCGAGCTGCGCACGCCGCGACAGCGCCCACTGATCATGCGTCGCCTTGGTGATACTGCCCGCCCACCGCGAGGAGGACTCCCCGCTCAGAGCACGCTTGCGCTGCGCCCACGTGTCCGTGGAGTGCTCCAGCCCCTCGGCGCAGCGCCGCTTCAAGTCACGGGAAGCCAGGGATCCGAGATGCGCGCCGACCAGCCGCAGCACCTCCTCGTCCCCAGCGGTCAGGCCCTTGAGCCGGGTACGGATCGCCACCCCGGACGGGCCAAGGACAACGAACGGCGCCGAAAACTCACGCGGCACACTCACCCCATCCCCCCTTCCACACACGCCCCGGGCACGCCTGTCACCCACCCAACGACCACGTCCATGAAAAGGTCACGCATTCGATCCGCGAACTCCCGTTCCCTCCCCGGAAATGACGCACGCCGCAGCCCGGACACTCACTCACACACGCCAGAACACACTCATACGCACTCAACCAGCAACAGCTCACAACCCCTCGGCGGCCACGCGCACCTCGCCGCTGCCGGGGTCCACGCGGTACACGTTCCGGGCGCCGATCTCGCTCTGCGCGCGGTGCCCCTCGTAGTCGGTCGCGATCCCGAACTCGGGATCGGAGAACCACACCGACCCGTCGGACCTCACGACGGCGTCGTTCGGGCTGTTGAGCCGCTTCCCCCGGAACCGCTCGGCGATCACCGTGACCGAACCGTCGTGCTCGGTCCGGGTCACCCGCCGGTTGCCCTGCTCGCAGGTGATGAGCCGGCCCTGGCCGTCCAGGGTGTTGCCGTTGGGATACCCGGCGGGCGAGCGGAACACCCCGACGGCCCCGCTGGTCTCGTCCCACCGCAGCAGCCGGTCGTTCGGGATGTCGCTCCACAGCAGATACCGCCCGGCCGGCACGTACACCGGCCCCTCGGCCCACCGGCACCCCTCGAACAACGTCTCCAGCCGCGAGTCCCCCGCCTGACACCGGCCGGTCCGGAACCGCTCGTCGAGCGTCTCGTACGTCTGCGGTTGCTCGCCGGGCATGGGGGCCACCTTCGAGGTCGGGCCGATCGTGATCGTTCCGGGCCCACTATCGCGCGCCCGGAGCGGCAGCGCACGCCACCGGGCCGAACTCCTCCGACCCGGGTATGGTGAACGGTATGGCAACGAAGAAGTACACCGTGACCCTCCCGGAGGAGCTCGCCGAGGAGATCCGGCAGGAGGTCGGGTCCGGCGGCTTCAGTGCCTATGTCACGCGGGCCATAGAGCGTCAGCGGGAGCAGGACCGGCTCGGTGAGCTGGTGGCGTGGCTGGAGGGGGAACACGGCCCCGTCACCGACGACGAGATGGCGTCGGCCGAAGCCGAGCGCAGAGAGTTCGAGAGCCGCTTCGCGGAGCAGGGTGAGCAGCACCGGAAGGCGAGTTGATGCGGCCGTCCTGCTACGTGCTGGACTGCGAGGCGCTGTCGCGCACCGTGCTGGGTGACCGGGCGATGCTCGCGCGGCTCAAGGACGCCCACCGCTGCGGCATCCGCGTCGTGACCAGCTCCATGACGCTGATCGAGGCGTACCACGGCCGGGTGCAGCGCGCGGCCTGGGCGTGGGCGATGTCCCGTGTCGTGGTGGAACCCGTGACGCGGGAGGTCGCCGATGCCGCTGTCGCGCTGCTCCAGGACACGGGCCTGCACGGCCACAAGTACGCCATCGACGCGGCCTTGGCCGTGATCGCGGGCCGGCAGCCCGGAGGCGTGGTGCTCTTCACGTCCGACGAGGACGACATGGGAAAGCTCTGCGGGTCGGGTGTGAGGGTCGTTCCGTCGTAGCCGGACGGCCCCGCTTCCGGCACACGCCTCGGCCGCGACGGCTCCCCCTCCGCGCCGCCGCGGCCGAACCCCGTGTGGAGATGGCTTACATCGCCCGTCGCCTGGGCCGGTCGCCTACTTGGTCGGCTTGAAGGGCTCCGACGTGGCGTGCAGGTCCTTGGTCTCCAGCGGCTCGTCGGTGGCGTGCAGGTCCTGCGTCTTCACGGCCCCCTCCTCCGTGGCGTGCAGGTCCTCCGTCGATGCCTCGCCGTCCGTGCCGCCCGTGGCGTGCAGGTCCTGCGGCTTGAGCTCGTCGCCCATGATCGTCAACTCCCCTTGGCATGATCAAACAGTGAGGTCGGCGGGCCCGACCGGTCACTCCCCCGAGGGCGACCGGGCGGGCCCGCCTGGGCCGCTCACCCTAGGCCCTGGACCTAGTTCGGCGGTGCGAGGCCCTGCGCAGTGACCCGTCTGCCCCCCGACGCGACGGATCGACTGCCTCAAGCATGGCGTGGAGCGATAAACGAATGATGAACGCGGGCGCGCCAGGCCTCAGGCCGCCCGTACCGGGGACAGCAGCGCGCGCACGGCGGCGGCCTCGGGCGAGCCCAGCTCCTCGTAGATCGCCGCCGCCTCCTGCCAGCAGACCTGGGCCCGGCCGGTCTGTCCTATGCCGCTGAGCGCGCGGCCGAGGACGGTGAGGACGTTGCCCCGCCGCCACTCCCCGCCGATGCCCCGCAGCACGGTGAGGGCCATCTCGGCGTTGGCGGCGGCCTGTGCGGGGCGCCGGGCGGCGAGGTCCACCTCGGCCAGCCGGAACAGGCTCATGCCCTCCCAGAGGCGCTGCCTGCTGTTACGGAACACCTCCAGCGCCTCCTGGAGCCGGCCGGCCGCGTCGCCCAGCTCACCGCTCTGGGTGAGGGCGAGGCCCAGGGCGTAGCGGGCGTTGGCCCCGCGCATGGAGTTGCCCATGGCGTCGTAGATGTCGATGCCCTCCTGGGCCAGCGCGACCGCGCTCTGGGTGCGCCCGGTCGCGAGGTGGATCCGGGAGAGGTTGCAGAGCGCGGAGGCCTCGCCGGGGCGGTTGCCCAGAGCCCGGAAGTGTTCGATGGCCCGGGAGAGGTGTTCCTCGCCGTCCTCGTGCCGGTTCTGGTACAGCGCGATGATGCCGCGCGCGTTGCGGGCCCAGCAGACGGGAAGCAGGTCGTCGGCCTCCTGCGCGAGGACGATGACCCGTTCCGCCTCCTGGTCCGCCCGCTCGAAGCGGCCGCCGACGTGGTGGACGTTGACGAGCGTCGTGAGCGCCCGGGCTTCCGACCGCGTGAGGCCGAACTGCCGCGCCGCGCCCAGGAGTGCCTCGGCCGTCGCCTCGTACTCCCTGGAGTTGGCTCCCGACTCGGAGAGGTCGTGCGCGGCCCACAGCAGGTCGATCGCCCGGGGGAGGGTGTCCGGATGTCCCGCGGACTGCCGCACGCACGCGAGGAGACAGATGGCCTCCGCGTACAGCCAGTCCCGCGCCGTGTGCCGGTTCTCGAACCGCAGCCCCGGATACGAGGTCGGCTCCAGATGGTCCACCAGCCCGTCACCGGGCCGCTCGATCGCGTACACCCCGGCCGCGGACGCCAGATAGAAGTCCAGCAGGCGTGACAGCGCCGCTCCCCGCTCGCTCGGCGGCAGCTCGTCCCTTTCCGCACAGGCACGCGCGTAGAGCCGTACCAGATCGTGGAAGCGGTAGCGGCCGGGAGCGGCCGACTCCAGCAGGGAGGTGTCCACCAGGGATTCCAGGAGGTCCTCGGTGTCCTCCACGGGCAGGTCCAGGATCGCCGCCGCGGCCGGGAGGGAGATGTCCGGGCCGTCGGCCAGGCCCAGCAGGCGGAAGGCGCGGGCCTGGGCGGGCTCCAGCTGTCCGTAGCCCAGCTCGAAGGTGGCCTTCACCGCCAGGTCGCCGGCCTGGAGTTCGTCCAGGCGGCGGCGTTCGTCGGCGAGCTTCGCCGCGAGGACCGACACCGTCCAGGTACGGCGGGCCGCCAGGCGGGAGGCCGCGATGCGGATCGCGAGCGGCAGGAAGCCGCAGGCCGCCACCACGTCCAGGGCGGCCTTCCGCTCGGACACCACCCGCTCCTCGCCCACGATCTTCGTGAACAGCGCCAGGGCCTCGTCCGGCGCCATCACGTCCAGGTCGATCAGATGGGCGCCCGCCAGGTCCACCATCCGCATCCGGGAGGTGACCAGGGCGGCGCAGCCGTCCGTGCCGGGCAGCAGGGGGCGTACCTGGGCGGCGTCGCGGGCGTTGTCCAGCAGGACCAGGACGCGGCGGCCGGCCAGGACCGAGCGGTAGAGCGCCGCGCGCTCCTCCAGGGAGTCGGGGATCGCCGAGTCGGCCGTGCCGAGGGCACGCAGGAAGGAGCCCAGGACCGTCTCCGGCTCCGCCGCCCGGGCGCCCGCGCCCTGCAGGTCGACGTACAACTGCCCGTCCGGGAACGCCCCGCGCGCCTGGTGGGCCACGTGCACGGCGAGGGTCGTCTTGCCCACGCCGCCGATGCCGGCCAGGGCCGAGACCGCCATGACCCGGTTCTCGGCGGAGGCCAGGATGTCGCCGAGCTCGCGCACGAAGCCGGAGCGGCCGGTGAAGTCCGGCACCGTCGCCGGCAGCTGGGCCGGGCGGACCAGGACGGAGGCCGGCTCGGGGGCCGGGGAGGAGGGCTCCGCCAGTCCCGGGTCGGCCTGGAGGATCCGCTGTTGCAGTTCGCTCAGGCCGGGGCGCGGGTCCACGCCCAGTTCGTCGGCGAGCAGACGGCGCGTGTCGGCGTACACCGCGAGGGCCTCGGCCTGCCGGCCGCTGCGGTACAGCGCCAGCATCAGCAGTTCGCGGAGCCGCTCGCGGAGCGGATGGGTAGCGGTGAGGGCGGTGAGCTCCGAGACCGCCTCCGCGTGGCAGCCCTGCTCCAGGTCCATGTCCAGGCGGGATTCGACGAGCTGGAGCCGCCATTCCTCCAGGCGGACGCGCTGTGCCTCCGCGTACGGGCCGGGTACGCCGGCCAGCGTCTCCCCGTCCCACAGGGCGAGGGCCCGCCGCAGCACCTCACGGGCCTGGCAGAGGTCGCCGGCCGACCGGGCCTTCTCCGCCTCGGTCGCCAGGTCCTGGGCGACGGCCAGGTCCAGGGCGCCGTCGCCGAGGCCCCGTATCGCGTATCCGCCGGATTCGCTGACCAGGACGCCGGAGTCCAGCACCTTGCGCAGACGAGAGGCGTACGTCCGCAGCGCCGCCAGGGCCTGCGAGGGCGGTTCCTCACCCCACAGGGCGTCGATCAGCTCCGCGGCCGTGGCGGTACGGCCCTCGCGCAGCAGCAGGGCGGCGAGCAGGGCGCGCTGCTGGGGGGAACCGGTGGTGAGCGGCTCGTCGCCACGCCAGGCGCGCACCGGCCCGAGCACGCCGAAGCGCAGCGCCGCCCGCGCCGTCGATCCCCCCGACTCCGCCGACTCCGGTGACCTCGGCGGCTGTGCCGAGGAGTCGGAACGCCGCTGCTCCGGTACGCGCGGTACACCGTCCGGTACCCCGTCCATGCAGTCCCCCTAGACATCCTGAGCAACCACGCCAGTTTGCCTTGTGCGCGGCGGATACGTCAGCCGTGGGGGACACCGATCACAGGGCGACGCACGGGAGTCCACAAGGTCCGCACACTCTCTCCGCACCCGCCCGCCCCAGCCCGGCCATCGCGGCCGGAACCCGCCCCCGCTCACGTAGCTGACGCTCCGTCAGATCGGCGCTACCGTGAGCGCCATGGACACCCACGACAGCACGTTTCCGCTGATCATCTCCGTGGACGACCACACGGTGGAGCCCGCGACCGTCTGGCAGGACCGGCTCCCGGAGAAGTACCGGGGCGCCGGACCCCGGATCGTCCGTGCGCCCGTGAAGGAGATGACGTTCCTCGGCGGGCGCTTCAAGCCCGTCATGGGCGGGCCCGGCGACGAGGGTCCCGTCGGTGACTGGTGGGTCTACGAGGACCTCCGCCGGCCCCTGACCCGCCTCGACACCGCCGTCGGGTACGACAGGGACGAGATACGCCTGGAGGTCATCACCTACGAGCAGATGCGGCCCGGTTCCTACGACGTCCCGGCCCGGCTCGCCGACATGGACGTCAACCACGTCCAGTCCGCCCTCTGCTTCCCGACGTTCCCGCGTTTTTGCGGCCAGACCTTCACCGAGGCGAAGGACCACGAGCTGGGACTGCTCTGCGTCCGTGCATACAACGACTGGATGGTGGAGGAGTGGTGCGGCCCCGAGGCGCACGGGCGGCTCATCCCGCTCACCCTGATCCCTCTCTGGGACCCTGAGCTGGCCGCCGAGGAGGTCCGACGGAACGCCGCCCGCGGTGTCCGTGCCGTCGCCTTCTCCGAGATACCGCCGTACCTCGGGCTCCCCTCCATCCACACCGACGACTGGGACCCCTTCCTCGCCGCGTGCGACGAGACCGGCACGGTCGTCGCCATGCACATCGGCAGCAGCAGCCGTATGCCCTCCACCTCCGCCGACGCCCCGCCCGCCGTCGGCTCCACCATCACCTTCGCCAACTGCTGCTTCTCGATGGTCGACTGGCTGATGAGCGGCAAGTTCGAGCAGTTCCCGAATCTGAAAGTGATGTACGCGGAGGGGCAGATCGGCTGGATTCCCTACATCCTGGAGCGGGCCGACGTCGTGTGGGAGGAGAACCGCGGCTGGGGCGGCGTCGCCGACAAGGTGCACCGGCCGCCGTCCGAGCTGTTCGCCGAGCACGTCTACGGCTGCTTCTTCGACGACGCCTTCGGGCTGCGCAACCTGGACGCCATCGGCCTGGGCAACGTCCTGTACGAGACCGACTACCCCCACTCCGACAGCACCTGGCCCAAGTCCCGCGAGGTCGGCCAGGCGCAGATGGGGCACCTGGATCCCGAGGTGGTGGAGCGGATCGTGCGGCGGAACGCGATCGAGCTGCTGGGGCTGACCGACGACGGGCTGTGGGACGGGGCGAGGTGAGCCTGGCCTACGGGATCCAGCTCCCGGTCCAGTCCCAGAGCACGATCTACGCCGAACCCTGGGAAGCCGCCGCCGGACCCGAGGACCTCCTCGCCGTCGCTCGCGCCGCCGACCGCGCCGGCTTCGCCTACCTGGCGTGCTGCGACCACGTCGCCATCCCGCGCCGCCTCGCCTCCGCGATGAGCACGGTCTGGTACGACCCGGTCGCCACCCTCGCCTTCCTCGCGGCGGCCACCGAGCGGACCCGGCTGCTCAGCCACGTCGCCGTGGTGGGCCTGCGGCATCCGCTGCTCACCGCCAAGCAGTACGCCACCCTCGACCATCTGTCGGGCGGCCGGCTGGTCCTCGGGGTCGGGGCCGGGCACGTCCGGGAGGAGTTCGAGGCGCTGGGGGCCGACTTCGAGCGGCGCGGGGCCGTGCTGGACGAGTCGGTCGACGCCCTGCGCGCCGCCCTCGGGCCGCAGGAGTTCCCCGAACACCACGGCAAGCTGTACGACTTCGAGGGACTCGGGCAGCGGCCCCGCCCGGCCCAGGACCGTGTCCCCCTCTGGGTTGGCGGGTCCTCGCCCGCCGCCCTGCGACGGGCCGCGCTCAAGGGCGACGGCTGGCTGCCGCAGGGAGACCCGAGGGACCTGCTGCCGGACCGGATCGCGCGGATACGGCGGCTCAGGGAAGAGGCCGGGATCGAGGGGCCGTTCACCGTGGGAGCCATCGCCGAGCCCCTGTACGTCGGGACGGCGGGCTGGGACGTCGGGCGGCGGACGCTCAGCGGGCCCGCCGACGCCATCGCCGAGTCGTTGCGGGCCTTTTCCGCGATGGGGGTGGACCAGGTCCAGGTGCGGTTCCGCAGCCGCACCCGGGACGAACTCGCCCAGCAGATCGGGCAGTTCGGGGAGGAGGTCGCGCCGCTGCTGCCGTAAGCGCGTTCCTTGAAAGCTTGAACATGTCCACGTCGGCCTCCGTATGTACGGACGTACGGACACGTACGGACACGTACGGCTTCGGCGGAAGGACACAATGACGTGCGCACTTCCCGGAAACTCTCCGTCGCCCTCGCCTGCCCCGAGGGCACCTGGCCGCATCCCGACTGGCCGGCCCCGGACGACCCGTACGTCGAGCGGGTGGTGAGCCTGCGCCCGCCCCCGCCCTTCCGCGTCCCGGGCGGCGTGGACGTCGTCGTCCTGCGCTGCGCCGAACCGGTGGACGCCCTGCGGGAGTTGCGGGCAGGCGGCGTGCCGCTGATCGTGATCGGTCCGCACCGGGACGCCGAGACCATCGTGGAGGTGTTCCGGGGCGGCGCCGGGTATCTGGTCGAGGGCGACTACTGCACCTGCATGCTCTCCTCGGCCGTCGTCGGGGCCACCATCGGGCACACCTACCTCTCCCCGGCGGCCTGCGCGGCCCTGCGCGAGGGGGCCCGCCGGGCGTCGTCCACGCACGACACGGCGCTGGAGCGGCTGCGCGGGCAGCTCTCGCCGCGCGAGCGGCAGATCATGGAGCTGCTGTCGACCGGGCTGGGCGCTCAGGAGATCGGGCTGCGGTTACGGCTGAGCGAGAAGACCGTCCGCAACAACCTCAGCAACATCTACGCCAAGCTGGACGCACGCGGCAGCACGGACGCGGTCCTGAGGTGGCTGGGAGCCGCGCCCGTGCTTCGCATCTGAGAACCTCGGAGGTTCTCCGGCTACGGCGCCGGAATCTCCGACAGCGGGATCTCGACGTCGGTGATGTTCTCGCCGGCCTCACCGAATCCCGGTTCGGACCTCAGAGCACGCGTGGAATTGAGCAGTCCCGACGCCTGAGGCGTTCCGCATTTCACGTTGCGCAGCCACAGCCGCCCGTCGGGGGTGCCGTTCTTCAGGATCTGCGGATAGAAGACGTGCACGCTCGTGGCGCCCTCGCTCGGGGAGAAGAAGACCTTGCCCCCGTCCTGCGCCTCCTTGTACGTGGCCTTGAGGTAGCCGCTCACATCGGTGCGCTTCGCGGACCACATGAAGAACCCGATGCTGTCCGCCTGCACGGTGTCCGTCCTGCTGAACTGCAAGGTGGTGGTCTTGTCGTCACGCGTGATGTTGATCTCGGACGTGCTGAACTTCGCGCCGATCTCGAAGAAGGAATTGCCGAGTTTCGTGTCGGCGGCCGCGGTGAATCCGTCCTCCAGCTGGATGGTCCTGGTGACGGACGTGCTCACGTTGAAGGTCTTCGAGGCGGTGCTCGTCGATCCGCAGTTGTCGGTCACCGCGGAGACGCGCTGGTTGGGCCCGAGGCTGTCCCGCTTGAACTGGACGTCGACGAACTCGCAGTTCTCCAGCTTGTCCGAGTCCGCCGAGCAGTCGGCGGTCACCTCGGAAGGGGTGGCGGCGCCCGCGGGGTTCATCAGCGGCACGGCCACCGCGACGGCCGCCACCGGGGCCAGCGCGAGGGTGATGCGCTTCTTCTTGCTCCGGTGGCTTCTCGTGCGGCCGGTGCGTGTCATGGGGTTCTCCGTAAGTTGTGGGGTGGCCCGGGAGGGCCGGATGTGGCTGATGGGGTCTTGCCTTCAGTGGCTCCGCAGGAGTGGCCGTCCGGCTCTCCGGGGCGCCCTGGCTGCTGATTGAGATGTGCGCGCCTTGTGCGGTCGCTGTTTACGGAGATGACGGCGGGGTGTTCCTCGGGCCACTGGCAATCTGCTGTTGGAGCCGAGGAGGGGCGAGTGAGTCAGCGACAGGCCCAGGTCTGGGTCGGCATCGACGCCGGCAAGGGCCACCACTGGGCCGCGGTGGTCGACGAGACCGGTGCGACCCTGTGGTCGAAGAAGATCGACAACGGCGAGTCGGCGATCCTCACCGCACTGGGCGAGATCATGGAGCTGGCCGACGAGGTCCGGTGGGCGGTGGACATCGCGGGGACGTCCTCCGCGCTGC